>CAJUQP010000009.1 GCA_910588245.1 uncultured Muribaculaceae bacterium
ATGCATTATGCACTATGCATTATGAATTAATTAAGTGCATTATGAATTAATTAAGTGCATTATGAATTAATTAAGCAAATCATAATTACTAATCGCAAACTGCTAATTACTAATTACAAATTGCTGTTAGCCGTCATAACGATCAGGCGGCACTTCCGCGGATGGCTGTCGATGCCGGTAGGCCGGCGTCGACAAAAGAACCACAGAGAAGGGTCGTGATACCGGTTTCCGGTGTCACGGCCCTTCTTTTTTTATCCTCAGATTTTGAGAATCTTTACACATAAGACTGATAAAGAATTACTCGTCAATGAAATACCCTCTTCGCAAGCTCTCACCGTCTGATTTTTCACATCAATCGTCACAAAAAAAAAACTCTTCTACTACTTCCACCGGCTCGGCAAACATTAAATGGGCTCCGGTGGTATGCCATGACTCAAAGGTATGCGGTGTTATGGTCTGTCATAACGGATAACGAAAAAAGCGCTTCGCGGAAATGCGGAGCGCTTTTTTAGGAAGGTCATATACATTAGAGTCAAATTACATCATCTTATCTTTCAGTCTACCTGGATCACCAGATAGGGCGACATGCTCCAGAACTGCTGGGGATTCGAGATCTTTATGGTCTTCGTCTTGTCGGCATTCTCCTCGATCGTGTAGGAGTCAGACGGCATGTTAGTCCAGATCTTCACCTTCTTCGAGCCCGTGGGTATCACGGAAAGAGAGCGCTTGTCGGCCTTTGTGAAATAGGATTCGTTGAAGTCGCCCTTGAGCACCTTTGTCTGTCCGAGGAACTTCTTCTCCAGCAGACCGTTCTTCTTCAGCTCCTTGTTCGTGCCGATAGCATAGTATACGGTGTTGGCGGCATTCTCGGCAGCAACCGTGGCAGCCTGTGCAGCCTCCTTGGCCTCAGTCTCAGCCTTCACCTGCTCCTGGCCTTCAGCCACCTGGGTGTTGAGCTGCTCTATCTGACCTTTGGCGGCAGTAAGCTCCGACTCCAGCTGGGCGATCTTCTCATCCTGCTTGGCTATGCGGTCTTTAAGCTGCGTGATAGTCTTCGAAAGCACGCTGTTCTGATTGCCACTGGCTTTCAGCTGGGCCTCCATCTTGTCGAGGAGAGCGCGGTTGGCGGAAAGACGGGCCTTGATGTTGGCGAGATTCTGACGAACCTCGGCACGCCGGTCGATGCTTTCGCCCGAACCCATGCTGTAGAGCAGGCCCTCCTGCATGTTGATCGAGTCAAGACCCGTATAGATGTCACCCATCAGAAGCATAAGGGAGTCGTTGAAACTGTTCGCCTCAGCATATTCGGCGGTGAGTTCGGCGATACGCGCTGAGTCGTCGGCGAGTTTCTGGCTGTTGCCTGAACAGGATGCGAGCATCAAAGCTCCAATACCTACAAGAATAAAAGATTTCTTCATAATTGGGAAAAAGCTTTAGTTTACTGATTATAGTTTACTGTTCCTCATCCGTGTCTTCCACGGAATCGGTGATTGCGGAAGATGCCGCATCCTCGCGGTTGCCTCCAATAATGATAACAATCTCCCCCTTCGCTTGGTTCAGCGAAAAATGCGATGAAAGTTCCCCGAGCGTACCTCTGTGGTAGGATTCATGTATCTTGGAGATCTCCCTGCACACGCAAGCATCCCTCCCGGCCCCGAAAAACTCCGCGAGCTGACGCAGGGTGCGGGCAAGCCTCTTCGGCGACTCGTAGACCACGACAGTACGCGGATCGGCAGCCAGGAGCGTCAGCCTCGTGGCCCTACCCTTCTTCGGAGGGAGAAAGCCCTCGAATACAAACCGGTCGCAGGGAAGGCCCGACGCCACAAGCGCCGGCACGAAAGCCGTGGCTCCCGGCAGACATTCCACCTCCGCCCCCAGACGACGGCATTCGCGGCTAAGCATGAATCCCGGATCGGAGATGCCGGGAGTGCCGGCATCGGATATCAGGGCGATACGTTCTCCCCCGAGCACACGCTCCGCAATCTTCGGAGCCTCCTCATGCTCGTTGAATTTATGATGACTGCGCATCGGCGTGTGGATATCGAAATGTTTCAGAAGCACACCCGAAGTACGCGTGTCTTCCGCCAATATGAGATCCGCCTCTTTGAGGACGCTGACCGCGCGGAAAGTCATGTCGTCGAGATTGCCCACCGGAGTAGGCACTATGTACAGCCGGCCGCTCATTCCCTGAAGTATTTTTTCAGGATCTCAAGAAAATCGATCACCTCCGGCTTCTTCTGATCCCATTGCAGTTCTCCGAGGAAGTAGTCCTCAGCCTCGTCATAATTCTCCATGGAGGCTACCAGGGCGAGAGTATTGTTGAATCCGGCGTCTGACCCGTCGAAAAGCTCGCGCTTGAAACGATACCGGTCGTTGATGCTGAACACGAGGCGCCCACGGGGTTCCGTGCTTACCTGACGTCCGGCGCCGGGCGCAGGATCAACAATATGGACGCGTTCCTCCGCCACAGCAACATGTGACGCCGACGGAATAACTGCCGGAGCTGGCGACGGATCAACAACCGCAGCCGGAGCCGCATCATAAGCAACCACGGGAGCATGACCGGAAACCTCCGCCACATCGCTGACAACAGCTGCGGGAACCACAGCCTCGACCACTTCGGCAGGATCCGGCTTATGTATGCCCATGGCGGTGTGGTCCGGCTGAGCTTCCGGAATCTCCTGCGGAGCGGAGACAGTCACGTCCGTTTCCGGCATCATTTCAGGCTTCCCTTCATCCTCGTCGCGTGTCAAAGCCTCCGCGAGCGATGAAAGTTCGCGTCCCTTCCTCACTATCAGTTCCGGGAGAGCCGCCGGACTGTCGTCGCGGTTAAGGGCCAGATGCACGAGCCCTTCAAGTTCATATATGCTGTCAAGCAGACTGTTCAGTTTCTCTCTGTTCATCTTGTTCTGTGTTTGTTACATTATCGAAAACGTCGAGGAGCATGCGCTCGGCAGCTTTCCTGGCCCTGTCGCGGCTCCCCCTGATCTCATTCATGATTATCACCACCACATGAGTGGGCACATAGTCATCGTCAAGCTTATAGCCGGCGTAACACTGTATCCCCTTCATGCTTCCGGTCTTCATAGCGATGTAGCTGTCGAGAGGCGTCTCCGCCAGGAAACGGCGCAGAGTGCCCTCCTGCCCGGCCAACGGGAAGAACGACGCATAGTTGGGATTCCCGCTCATATCGCTGAGCACCGCGCCCATAAAATCGGCCGTCACCCGGTTGCTGCGCGAGAGGCCGGAACCGTCGATGATGACTACCCCCTCGAGGGGCATCCTCTTCTCCTTCCATCTCCTCAGTTCTGTCGCGGCGGCCTGCGCCGTCGATCCGTCGCCACCGGTAAGACTGCCATATGTGCGCAACATCGACTCAGCGAAAAGATTGTCGCTGCGCATCATGCAGGATCGCATGATCTCGTCGACGGGAGGAGAAACGTGGTCGTAGACGCGCCTACGCTTCCCGACCCCCATATCCTTGCCGTCGAGAATTATCCCGGCTTTGCCAAGGGCAGACTGAAGCCGGCGGCGGAACACCATCTGCGGATTCTCCACCGAACGGCTCCCCGATGCATTGTTCTCGAAATTGAATCCGTGGGAACCTGTACCGTACGCCTGAGCGAAGTCGGCAGCCATCCACGACTCGGGCCGCGAGGGTCCGGCGAAATGCGACTCATCGATGACGATCTCCCCCTCGATCCTGTTGATACCCATCTGTCTCAGGGCCTCGACAGTCTCCGCCACCATATCCCTGCCTATAGGCTCCTCCCTGGAATTGAGCGACGGATCGCACGATCCTTCCACCACAAGATTGCCACGCACTATGCCCATGTCTACGGGGCCGTCGATGCTGACAGCTGTATGGTAGCGGAAATCCATGCCACACTCCTCAAGCAGAGCGGCCGTGGTCACCGATTTCATTATCGACGCCGGGATCAGGGGGGTCGAGCCGTTGTGGACAGCCGTCACGGAACCATCGGCGAGATCGATGATCTTCACGGCCACCGACTCAGGGCTGATGCCGCACTCCCTCACAAAACGCTCCACAGCCGCAGCCGGTTCGCCGGCATGAACGAGAGCTGAGGTGGAGAGGATCAGGATAAGCAGGCCTATAATTCTTCTTTCAATCATTTCACGTCTTGTCATGGCGCAAAGTTACAAAAGTTTTCTGAAATCAGCATAGTTTTTTTGACAACTGCAAAATTGTTGCTAATTTTACGTTCCAAAATGATATCGAATACAACCTTCTGACCGATGATGGAACCTACGGAATATCCCCGCCGGGAGCCATATACCTTCGACCGTGTGGTGAGGATCCTCTTCACCATTTGCACGATTGTGGCCCTGGTGTTTTTACTCGACTCCCTGAAAGGGGTGCTTCTCCCCTTCCTCATAGCCTGCCTAATCGCCTACATGCTGGAGCCCGTGGTGAGATGGAACATGAGGTTGCTTCGCACTGCCTCCCGGTTTGTACCCGTGGCGCTGACCCTGCTCGAGGTAGCTGCCGTCATGACAGTGTTCTGCATAATCTTCATCCCTTATCTCGTGGCGGAGACAGCTGAGATGGGACGCATGATACGCCACTACGCCACGACCCAGACACAGATACCGTATATCTCCGGAGCGATCCACGATTTCCTGCGCGACAATATCGACTTCGACGGCATTTCACGCCTCCTCACGCGTGAGGAATGGATAGCATTGATAAAAAAGACTCTGACGTCATCGTGGGGATTCGTCAGCTCCGGACTTGCGATGGTGCTCGGATTGCTCAGCTGGTTGATCGTGATCCTCTACGTGATTTTCATCATGCTCGACTACGAAAGGATTATGCTCGGATTCCGCCAGCTCGTGCCCGCGCGCCACCGCCGACGCACTTTCAAGGTTGCGTCCGACATCAAGAACGCCATGAACCGCTATTTCCGCGGGCAGTTTGTAATCGCCTCCATCGTGGGAGTGCTTTTCGCCATAGGGTTCCTGATAATCGGACTCCCGATGGGCGTAGTGCTCGGGCTTTTCATCGGTCTGCTCAACATGGTGCCTTATCTCCAGCTGATATCGCTCCCCGTCACGGCCGTGCTCTGCATAGTTTGCACCGCAAGCACCGGAGTAGATTTCTGGGTGATCTTCTGGGAAAGCATGGCTGTCTATATAGTGGTGCAGTGCATCCAGGACCTTTTCCTCACCCCAAGGATCATGGGTAAAGCCATGGGGCTCAACCCTGCCATCATCCTCCTCTCCCTCTCCATCTGGGGCTCCCTGCTCGGATTCATGGGACTCATAGTGGCCCTCCCCCTCACCACCCTGCTCATATCATACTACAACACATACGTGGTGGAACGCTATTCGCGCCATCAGATCACACCTTCCGACATATGACCCTACTTCCCACAGCATCCGGTTATCCATCGACAGCACAGGAGACTGTAGCCCAGCTCGAACAGACCACCTACTCCGAGATCAACGGCGACTCCGCCCATGAATCGGGAGAAGACCATACCAACGGCCTCATAGGCGACCTGGCGTGGATATTGCTGCTCGGCGCCGTAGTGACGCTTTTATTCAAGAAAATGAAGCAACCGGTGGTGCTCGGCTACATCCTTGCCGGCTTCCTGGCCAGCCCCAAATTCGTGTATCTACCCTCAATCTCCAACCTCGACAACATAGATTTCTGGGCAGACCTCGGCATAGTTGTGCTCATGTTCACCCTCGGCCTTGAGTTCAGTTTCAAAAAGCTTATGAATTCCGGATCGTCGGCTGTGATCACGGCAATGATCATAATATGCGGCATGACATTCGCCGGGTTCGGAGTAGGCAAACTTCTCGATCTCAACTCCATCAACTGCATATTCCTCGGGGGCATGATCTCCATGTCGAGCACCACGATAATACTCAAGACACTCACCGACCTGGGCATGCGCCAGAAAAAATACGCATCGCTGGTGCTTGCGGTGCTGATAATCGAAGACCTCTTCGCCGTGCTGATGCTCGTGTTGCTCTCATCGCTCGCGATGGGCAACGTGGAGGGGATGGAGCTGCTCCTGTCGGTGGGCAAACTCCTGTTCTTCCTCATCATCTGGTTTGTGGTGGGTGTGTATCTGCTCCCCACATTCCTCACCAAATCGAGAAACTTTCTCAACGACGAAACCCTTCTGATAGTGGCCATGGGGCTCTGTTTCTCGATGGCCGTGTTCTCTGTGACGTGCGGTTTCTCCCTCGAGCTCGGCGCGTTCGTAATGGGTTCCATCCTTGCGGGCACCATGGCGGCCGAGAGGATGGAAAGAGTGGTCAAGCCGGTGAAAGACCTCTTCGGTGCCGTGTTTTTCATATCTGTGGGAATGATGGTTGACCCCAACGTGATAGCCACCTATTGGAGCGAGATACTGCTGCTTGCCATGGTTGTGGTGGCAGGCATGATATTTTTCGGCACCCTGGGAATGCTCGTCACCGGACAGAGCCTGCAGGTTGCCATTGAGAGCGGATTCACGCTGACGCAGATCGGTGAGTTCTCCTTCATCATTGCCTCCCTCGGCATGAGCCTGGGAGTGCTCCAGGAATCGCTCTATCCGATCATTGTGGCGGTGTCGGTCATTACGATCTTCACCACCCCATATTTTGTGAAGCTTTCACAGCCTGCCTACCGGTTTGTGGAAGCCCATCTCCCTTCACGTCTCGGCTTCCTTATCGACAGATACTCAAAACAAGTGACTGATTCCGGCGCCACGAAACGTCTCTGGCGTGATATCCTGAGCCGCTATCTTTGGAGAATAGTGCTCTACTCGGTGATACTGACAGCCATAATAATGGCATCTCAACATTTCCTCCTCCCGCTCTGTGAGCGCTATCTCCACGGATTCGGACGACTGTCGGCCACGGCTATCACGCTCCTGGCAATGCTGCCTTTCCTGATAGCCATGTCGTTCAGCTCCATAAAGCCTGACGAACGCATGCGCCTGCACTCCTCCGCGAGCTTCTACGACGTCCCACTCGTGGCGATGCGCATCGTCAGATACATCATCACGCTTCTCTTCATAGTATATCTGATGACCATCGCCTACAACTCCATGATAGCCTG
Source organism: uncultured Muribaculaceae bacterium (assembly GCA_910588245.1). Classification (GTDB taxonomy): domain Bacteria; phylum Bacteroidota; class Bacteroidia; order Bacteroidales; family Muribaculaceae; genus Lepagella. Next base: position 7,079 of record CAJUQP010000009.1, read on the forward strand.
GATATCGGGAGTAATTTGTTTCGGCCTGATAATAGTCTTCGCCTCCTCCAAGCTATTGACCCGCTATGGCAAGATGGAGCAGAAATTCATCGACAACCTCAATATCAGGGAGAATACACGCACGGGAGCCAACAACAAACTCGTCAGCGACCTCCACCAGGCATTCATCGAAGTCGGTCCATATTGCCCGTTTGTCGGCGACAAGCTCAAGGATTCAGGTCTGCGGAGCGACTATGGTGTCAGCGTGGCGAGCATACAGCGTGGTGACATGCTCTTCCCTCTTCCATCAGTCGATGCACGTATCTTCCCCGGAGATGTGCTCGGAGTGATCGGCAACGACGAGCAGATTAAACGGCTCAACGACGATATCGAAAGCGCGGAGACTGCCTTCAAGTCGGTATCGGTCACCCAGCCTGAGATTGAGCTACGCAACATAAAACTTTCGGCACAGTCGCCCATAATAAACATACCTCTCGGTCAGACCCATCTCCACAGCGACTACTACAGCATGATCGTGAAAGTACAGCGGGGAGCTGATGAATTCGAGCAACCGGGGCCGTCGACAGTGCTCCGCGAAGGCGACATCATATGGGTGGTAGGAGATGCGTCGCGCATCGACGCCATGAAATGATAGCGGCCACATAAAATTGCGATAAGGCCTCCCACGGAATGAAATAGTCCGCGGGAGGCCTTATTTCTCATCGTCTGCAAAACTTTTGTACCCCCTTCAGAATGCTTTAGGGTGAAAAACCGGTCAGTGTCAGAACGGCAACCCTGTGCCGATGAATCCGACCTTTACTTCATCGGTGAAATCTTTTGGAGTGGGAGCCTGCTCCGAATTGTAAAGCCTCATGGAGAGGTCGCGCGGAAGATTATCCTGCGAAGGGGCGAACCATAGTCCGTTCCATCTCCAATACCACATGCCGTTGTCGTCATAGCTCATCCACTCGGTCTCGACCCCGGGGAGCTCAAGCACTTTCGAGAAAGGAGATTCCAGATTGAAAGCACCTCTGGGGGCGTCGACGTAGACTCCCGTCCCGATCACGTTTATCACATCCACGTTTCCCTCGCCAAAATCATATGCTATGAACTCCTGGCCATTGTCATCGGAGAAAACCACCGTGACGGCGTCAGGACTCGCGCCGTTCTCCTTAGAGGTGTAGAGCCCGGGCACCGAGTCTGGCAAGGTATTCACCGCCGTGCCTATGGCTATGGCTCCTATGCTGTCTTTAGTGATATACATTGACTGACGCACAGCCTCCACTGCCTCCATGACGGCAGACTCCGCGATAGAGTCACTGTCGGCAGATTCCGCTTTCTGCCCTTTCCCACAGGCTGACAATGTCAGGGCAAGCAATACCGGATAAATGATTTTATTCATATTCATATACGTTTTTCAGAAATTCATATGTAGATGTGGTAGGGAACCGACTTGGCTCTCACCCACCGAATTGCTCTGGATAGATCACCATAAGGTTATGGCGGGAGAAATTCCTTCCGAGATATCCCGGAAGATTCTCGAAGTCGGCACTGTGGGATATCGATCCTTTCCTGGCACCGACCACGACAAGGAGATCCTCTTCGCCTATGTCGGCGCTTCCGACAATGAAATCGTCCCATTCACTTATGGCACGGTATTCATGACGGATAGCGAAACCCTCGTCGACAAGTACATTGCGTATGAACTCTCCCGTGGTCGGAGTCGACATGAAGACCACCCTGCAGGCAAGCTGCGTGGCAAGGTTGCCTATCCGCTCCACCCATGTCTGGAAACCTGTCTCATATTCCCCTTTGTCTGGCACGAGCACCATAAGACGGCTCACAGTATCAACAGGGATGAAACAGCGGGAGATGAATATCATCTTATTGGTGGTGTTGACAAGCTGGTCGATCATCTTGCCGTAAAAGGTGTCGACAATATTCGACTTGCGGTGCAGACCGATCATGATGTCGCTCGCCCTCACCTGTTTTGCCTCATTGGTGACACCCGTCACAACATTCACGTCATAACGCTCCACATCGTTAACCTCTATATCTACAGCCTGCGCGGCCGAGACTGCCTGGCGTAGCGCCGTGCGCCCGGACTCGAGTATGCGTGTATCATCAGAGTTGCGGACAAAGAGTGCAGTGACAGAGTTCTGATTGCGTCGGTTGCGCATAAGCAGCGCCATTCTCATAAGTCCCTCAGCTGTGACCGGATTTGCCACCGCAACAAGCTGACGTGCGTATTCTCCGGGCACACGCTCTCCTTCAGACCGCATCTCCTCCTCCGTACGCTCTATGCGAAGGCGTTTGGTAGCCTCTTGAGTCATGACGGTGGAGACTATGCAACTCACCAGAATCATGAGCACCGCGCCGTTCATCATGTCTTCAGTGAGCAGACCATGTTGAAAACCGATCATCGTGGCGGCGATAGTAGCCGCGGCTTTCCCGGAGGTCAGACCGAACATCATCTGCCGGTCTGTAGGACAGAAACGAAACAGACGTGCTCCGAGATATGCTGCGAGCCATTTAGAAAGCATCGCTACGGCGACCATGTTGAGCGCCACCCATCCTACGCCCCAGCCCTGGAATATCACATGCACGTTGATGAGCATCCCGACGCCAATAAGGAAATAGGGGATGAAGAGCGCGTTGCCCACAAACTGTATGCGCCCCATGAGTCCGGACCGTATAGGTATGAACCGGTTGAGCACCAGACCTGCGTAAAAGGCTCCGAGAATCGCCTCCAGCCCTATCACCTGAGCCAGTAGCGAGGCGACGAAAACCATGGAGAGCACATAAATGAACTGACTCACCTGGTCGCTGAACGTGCGGAAGAACCATTTCGTAATAATCCTGAAGGATACCCCTACCGCCACGGCATAGACAGCCATAAGAAGGAACAGGCGCATCAGACGTCGCGCACTGAAACCGGTCTCCGAGACATCGACCACTCCGGCGAGGGTGAGAAGCGCGAGCATCACGGTCACTATCGTGGCACACACGGCAATAACAGCAGGCTTTGCATTCTGCAAGCCAAACTTACTTACTATCGGATAGGATATCAGCGTATGGGAAGCATACATCGAGGCAATCAGCACAGAAGTGCTCCAGCTTGCGGAAAACGCCAGACGTGTCCCTATTATGCCCAACCCCATAGGTATGGCGAAGGTCAGAAGGCCGAATAATACTCCTCGACGCATGTTCTTGCGGAGGTGGAACATGTCGATCTCCACAGCCGCGAGAAACATGAGATAGAGAATGCCGACCTGTCCGAAGATCTCAAAGCTGGCATCTCGTTCCAGGAGGTTGAAACCATACGGACCGATTATCACTCCCGAGAGTATCAGGCCTATGATATGCGGTATCTTGAGACGCCTGAAAACTATCGGGCAGACCAGGATGATCAGCAGGACAAGCAGAAAAATCGCCACCGGCTGACGGAGCGGGAACGTCATTATGGAGAGCGGCAGGCTCATAGGCGGAATGTTGTTTTGGCGTTGCTGTCGGTGATCTCCTCAAGTTCTCCGGCGCTGATACCGAGGGTCTCGGCAGCTTTCCGGAGAGTGGCTGAGATATAGGCCGGCTCGTTGCGCTTCCCTCTGTAGGGCACAGGCGCAAGATATGGAGCATCAGTCTCCAGTAGCATGCGTTCAGCTCCTATTAAGGGAAGGGCTTCCCGCAACTGTGAGGCATTCTTGAAAGTCACGACCCCATTGATGCCGAACATAGGATCGCATACCTGCCGGATCCGGACCACATCTTGTGGTGAACCCGTGAAACTGTGAAATATAAGTCTTACCGGAGGCTTTTCTGCGCGTATCGCATCTATCGTGTCGTCCAGGCCATCGCGGCAATGTATGATGACGGGGAGATCAAGACGCGAGGCTATACGGAGCTGACGCCGAAAAGCAGTTATCTGATCCTGACGCCGGCTCATATCCCAATAGAGGTCGATTCCTACCTCTCCAACCGCCACAGCCTCACCATTGGCGAGCAGATCCTCCATAACATCGACCGATGCCTGCCAGTCGTCGCCAAGTTCGGTGGGATGCAATCCGAATGCCATTGAAGTGACATCCGGATATTTGGCATGAAGACTCATCATCGGCCTGAGAGTCGATTCATCGACATTGGGAAACACCATATGAGTCACACCCGCGGAAAGAGCTCTTTCCACGGCATGAATTCCTCCATCAGAAAACTGGTCGAGATATGGATGGGTGTGCGTGTCGATCATTTCCTGCGCCCCACGAGTTTCTCGGCGAGTTTACGGAACGCCTCCTTCTCCTCTTCACCGAGCGAGGTGGCGTTGAGTGCCTTGAGAGCCTTTGAGGAATAGTGGCCAACCGCCTTGCGGCATTTCTCGCCCACTCCGATCTTCTCATACAGGCGAGTCACAGCCTTCACCCTCATCTCGCCGGCCGGCATGTTGTATGCCGCACGGAGAGCCTCAGCTGTCTGTCCACCTTCCTCGAAAGCCGCCACATAAAGATACGTCTTCTTCCCGTTGAGGATATCCCCGCCTATGGGTTTGCCGAATGTCGCTGAATCGCCAAACGTGTCGAGCCAGTCATCCTGAATCTGGAACGCAAGGCCCGTCATCACTCCGTATTCATACATCAGACGGGAATCCTCGGCCGATGCTCCTCCTATCATGGCGCCTATCATCACAGCCGTGCCGAGCAGAGATCCTGTTTTTCCCTCTATCATCTCCAGATAATCTGTGAGCGAGATTTTTTCTGCCGTCTCGAAATCCATGTCGAGACGTTGCCCCTCATAGACATCGATAGCCATGTCGTTGAAGGCGTCGATCACCTCTCTCAGTATCGATGCATCGACATCACTCACATACTGTGTGGCGAGGGTAAGCATAGTGTCTCCGGATAATATGGCAGTATTCTCATCGTATTTTCTATGCACAGTCGGACGCCCGCGTCGAAGATCAGATTTATCCATCACGTCGTCGTGGAGCAGGGTGAAGTTATGGAAAGTCTCTATGCCGAGAGCCGGGCGCATGGCCTCGGAAGCCTTACCTCCGAAAGCATCGGCACCCATGAGAGTGAGCACAGGCCGTATTCTCTTTCCGCCTGCCGAGAGTGCATATTCTATGGGACGGTAGAGTGACGACACCTTCCCGTCGGGAAGGTTCAGGTCGCGGATCATTTTCTCCACTTCCGCGGCATATTCGGATACAGTTTTCATATCTTTATGAAATTGTGTAAATAAAGGGAACCATGATAGGTTCTCAATAATCAATGAAAGATTTATATACCTCTTCCGGCAGATCTTTACCGTGATCTACCTTCAGCACTGTCTTGAAACCCTTGATAAAACGACGGTAGGTGTCGCTGTCATTCGCACAAGCTCTCTTGAACGCTTCCAACTCCTTACGTATGTCGGCCACCGACATTCTGTTCGCACGTATATGGCTGACATATTCAAGACCGAGTTCATAGCCGAGCCGCTGCGGATCTGAAGTGCCGGCCATGGAATAGATCCTCATCTTCTGGTCGAGCGGAAGGTTGGATGAATAGTCATCGAATTCCTGACTGAAAGCCATAAGGGCGGAGTCGGCATAATTCTCATATGCATAGGCCACGGCTATGGCAAGGGTGTCTATCTTACCCTGAGGCACTTTCCCCAGCGAAGCGTCGCAAAGAAACCGTGCTACGGAATCTGGAGACGCATGCTTCATCACAAACGATACTTTTGAGGCATCATCGAGAGTGCTGAAATTCTCGGGAAACGAACCCGCGTTATCGTCCTTGCCTCTTCCACAGGCCATAAGTGCTGCAACCAGAAGGAAGAGAGCGGCTTTTTTTGAATTCGGCAGTATTTTCATAGAAACAGTGCTTGATCTCACGGGGGCACGTCGCGCGTCATATGACGTCTGCAACCTGGAAAGAGCAAACAATACAAAAACGCGCCGCCTCTCCGTGACAATGAAATTTCCCACAAAATTACAAAAAAATGCTGAAAGTTATTGTCAAATGAAATAAAAGCATTAACTTCGCGGTGCGAAAAACGCATGGAGTGATGCTCGAGTGGCTGAAGAGGCACGCCTGGAAAGCGTGTATACGCCAAAAGCGTATCCCGAGTTCGAATCTCGGTCACTCCGCATAAAGAATCCCGCAGGCATATCGCCAACGGGATTCTTTTTTTACTATATTATACAGACGGAGGGACACACATCCACCGTCAGCGTAAACGAAGCATCACTCCAGGCTCCAGACGGTCTGACTCCGTTATGAAATTAAGCTGGCAAAGACGCAGGGTGGAGAGGCCGGCACGCTTTGCGATTTTAGCGACTGTGTCACCCTCACGCACTATATAGGTAGACTTCCTCTTCAGCGACACTTTACTGGCATTGAGACCTGTAGCCATTCTCTCAGAAACACCTGCCCCGTCAGATTCCTGCCTCCGATACGCCCGCATAAATCCGGCTCCGAAATCGAATACCGACATCGGATCGACTGCCGAACCCATATACCGCGTCTCGAAATGCAGATGTGGCCCTGTGGAGTTGCCCGTATTGCCGCTGAGGGCTATCGGCTGCCCCTGCGACACGTATTCACCTTCCCTCACGAGCACTGAAGAAAGGTGAGCATAGCGCGTCTCCATACCATTGTCATGCCTGACCACGACAAAATGCCCATAGCCATGTCTCTCGAAATCCACACGGTCTATCCTGCCAGGGAGAGGCACTCTCACCGTATCGCCGCTGGCCATAGCGAAATCGACACCCTTATGCATGCGTCCGAACCGGGCGCGATAGCCGAATCCGGAGGTGATACGTCCCCATTCCGACGACGACATACTTCTATAGTTTCCTGAGAATTCATACATGCGAGTGTTTACCCGGTCGCCAAGCAATGAGCCGGAACGATGATAATCGTCTATGGAGTATACATACTCCACATAATTCAGCGGGCTAAGCGCCGAAAAGGTAGCCACAGAAGTCGCGGAAGCATCATCCGATGAAGTCACAGCATATATGGCTCCGAGAATACCCTCAATACCATTATCCTCTGCACTGGTTACGACATGTTCTGACGGTTGCGCGGTCTGTTCTATGAACGACAACACGTCGGCCACCTGCGCATTCGCACACGTGGCCGCCAATGTGATTCCAGTTGCTATGGCTGATATTCTTCTCAAGCAGATCATGCTGACGTATGTTCAGAAGATACCATTATTTATCCTTTTCGGAGACAGAGGCATCGCGATTCTCCAAAAGTCCCGCAGATCCGGACTTCAGCTTCTGCTCCGCAAGGAGAGGGGCCAGGAAGAGAATCCATGCCGCACATGCCACGAAAGCAAGAAAGGTAAAACCGGCAAGAATCATGACCTTTTTAGGACTGTCAGCCTTGATGGGCACTGTAGCAGGCACGACCACGGCATACACGGGCGTGTTCTCCTGCACCTTAGCCTGAGCACGCTGCACCTGCTGGGCTGTCTGATTATAAAGGTTGAATGTGAGGGCAGACTCGTTCTCCAGACGGTCGCGCATGGTCTGGGCCGAATGGAATGCCAGGCCCTGGTTGCGATCCAGATAATCCGCATAACGCTGCTGAGCCTTATAGTAACTTGCTTTAGCCTCTTCATTAAGTTTTATGGCATATTCAAGATCATGACGTGCCTTGTTAGTCCGGTAATCAGTGACATATTCCTGAAGCCGTGCCACAACTGTATCGGCAAGAATTGCCGATACAAGAGGATCCTGCATCTTTACGTCTATCGTCACGACATTCGTCTTTTGATCAACGGAAGCCGTCACTCTTTGCCGGAGAGCTTCCACGAGCTTGTTCTCATCCATCGTAAGCTGGAAATTATCAACCTTCCTGTTTCCGGAGACCTCCTCCTTCGACTTGAAAAGGCCGATTATCTGACCGGGTAATCCAAATACGGCACCCCACCAGGGACCCTTAGTCTCATCTTCCAGATACTTCCTTACAGTCATCTTACGACCGTCAGTCTTAGTCTGCACCTCAACATCAAAAAGACTCGTTGTGAATGGTACCGAGCCTACGACATCAGGATAAAGCTGGGGATAAACAGCATCCGCGCCTCCCGACGCCCCCATGGAAAAACCTGCCATAGAGGCCAAGGCCCCGAGACTTCCTCCTCCGGATTTGCTATCCGTGGCCTCAGGAGCAAGTTTGACAGATGTTGCAAACTCCTTGGGAATACTGAATGCGACCACGAGGCCTACAATAGCGCCGCAGACGCTCCATATCGCAAGTTTCTTACGCTGCTTCCACAAGGTCGTGGCGAGCTCGAGGAGATCAATCTCCTTCTCCTCGTCATTTTGTATTTTGTTTGTATCGTTGACTTCCTGCATGGATATTCTTTATTTCTGAAATGCCTATGAATCTAAAAACAGTTTTCGTCATTCCTCAGAAATTAAGGGCATCAATCTAAATTATTTATACCCGATAACCTGAACTTAGGAATTTAAACTATTTGAAGATATTTGTGATTGTAGCCGCCATGGTGGCAACAGAGGAGAAACTCGTGGCGAAAGCAAGAATCTTTGTCCAGTCAGTGCCTCCTGTTGTGGGCTTGGATGGCACTATGATCTGGCATCCCGGTTCAATGGGAGTGTTTTTCTTGGCTTTTGCAACAGTACCATTGAGGTATACAATGAATGCCTTTCCCTTCTTGGCACGCTGGCCGTAGCCTCCTGCCTGATCCACATAATAGCTGAGCTTTTTACCCGGGATGTAGGCCACTGCGTTGGGGAACATCACATCACCTGAAATCTTGACTGTGCTCTGCTCCTGCGGCACATAGAGCACATCCCCCGGGTTAAGCACCAAATCGTAGGTAGAACCGGGATTATCAAGAGCCATCTGCAGATCTATGCCTATATTATATGTGTCGCTCACCTCTATCTTGCTAAGGGCCAATGAATCTCCCTGCCCGGCCTGATTGTTGGACATTGCAAGACGCAAGGTTTCCTTACGGGCGAGATATTCAGCTTCCGAAAGCTTGCGCGACAGGCTTGCACCCTTCACATACGCACCTTCGATTACTCCACCCGCTCTGCGAATGAGCTCTGAAACACGTTCGTTACGCTTCTGAAGCACATAATCCCCGGCAAAAAGGACCTCGCCATTGATCGAAACCACCTCCTGTGCTGTATAACCCGGGCTTTTGCGAACTTCAACACGGTCATATGGCTTTAACACGAATCCAGCGCCTTCACCGACGCCCAAGCCATTCTCTATGGAAATAGTGAAGACTTCCGAAAGCTGCTGGGTGGCCTCAATCGAAGAAGGATCTACAATTCTACGCGACACATCAACGCGGGCTGTAGAGGCACCCTCGAGCAATCCTCCGGCCTGTACTATCAGATCTTCCACCGTAGTGCCCTCGGCATATTTGTAGGTACCCGGAATCTGCACCTGTCCGGATATTGTGAGATCTCCACGTTCCTCAAGTTCTTCCACACTGGAGATCACGATCATATCATTACGCTTAAGTGGTATGTCGGCAGTCGAGCCATTGAGTATATTTGCCAAATCGACCGACATCACTTGCAACTGCAAATCGGGCCCCTCACGATACATCAGCACGCGGTCTGTGTATGCGTCTTCGGTAAGTCCGTCAGCCTTGCGTATGAGATCGCCCAATGTCTTCACATCCTTCCCTATGGCAAACATCCCTGGACGCATGACAGCACCCCTGAGTTCCACTCGGTTGGCATAGCGGTCGAGGATTGTACCCACAGTGATTATATCTCCATCCTTAAGCCTATAGGAGGAGAAATCAGCGCTTTCTATATTATAAAGCTCATTCTCAGTCCCGCTCTGACGCGACAGGCGCACCATACCGGAATACGCATCACCTGTGAATCCACCTGCATAATCAAGCACAGACTTCACGGTCTCTTCAGGCTTGATCTCATAAAGCATCGGGCGTTTCACATTTCCCGTCACATCAATAAGCTGCTCATACGGAGGCACGATGATAACGTCGCCTTCTTGAAGTCGAATGTTACCTTTGGTCTTGCCGCTAAACAGATATTCATAAATATCCACTCCAGCTACCTTCTTATTGTTGCGGAGCACCTGGATATTTCGGAGTGATCCTATATCGTTGATTCCACCAGCATTATATAGAGCATGAAACACAGATGAGAACGGCGACATACGGAACGTGCCGGGAGTAGCCACCTCTCCGAGGACATCTACCTGGATGGTGCGCACTTGGCCGAGTGTAAGCTGCACATCGGTTTGCGCGTCTTCCATGCCGGCATATTTGCGTGAAAAAGCATTCTTGATATAGCTATTGGCTTCATTAATAGTAAGCCCGTTGAGATACACAGGCCCTATCTGATCAATCATTATACTTCCTTCCGGAGAGATCTCCTTACGCAGATGGTCTTCAGACGTTCCCCATATGTCGATGATCACCTCATCGCCAGGACCAAGCCTGTAATTCTTGGGCGTAGCCATATTCTCGGAAGGCTCGAAAGTGAGGGCTTGTGAATTGAAGAGATCATGACCGTAGATCATCCTATCTTTCTCCAACTCCGGATTATGGATTGCGCCATCTTCTACAAGCATGGAATTGGGGAACATGGTATCTCCCTTGTTTCCAAATAAGTCTCCGGGACGATTTATCCTGCCGGTACGAGGCCTGTTCTTATCATTTTTGCTATTTGATAAGGTATGTGAACGGGATTCTTTAATCAGGTTGCCACCTTCCTGAGTGACAGATCCGCGAGATTCTGTCTGTAAGTTCTCAAGTTTGGCCTTAATTCGTTTCGCCTGTTCGGGGGTGACTCCTTTGGCAAGCAATTCCTTGCCGATCTGCTGCTCCGACTTCCCGGCTGCTGTCTGTTTTTTGATGTAATCGATGACCTGCTGGTCGGTCAGCGCAGACGCGACCAAAGCGCACGCCATGAAGAGGGAAAGGAAAATACGCCTCATTTTCATTCTTTTAATGCGATATATTTCTATCTTGCGATCTATTTCTTTTCTGTATGCGAACACTTTCTACAACAGCACTCGGCAGATTCCAGGAGCCTGCCGCTGCCAATTATTCGGCAAAATTAATAAAAAAGTCAATATCCTCAAAATCTTTGAGCAAAAACGGGTTGAGCAAAAAAAGGGTTGGAGTCGCCGTTGCTGAACACAAGTCAGGATATGCAACCCCGATGGTTCAGGCCAACTGACTCGGCTCCCGCGTTGTCTCTAATGCATAGCAGGAGCCCCATCCGCCTCACGCAGCTTTTTCACATAGTTGCCCGGAGTCGCCCCGAACTGGCGAGCGAAACATTTAGAAAAATAGGAGGGACTCGCAAAACCTGTCATCTCACTGATCTCTGCCACCGTATGTTTCTCTTCCGTCAATAGTAAAGCTGCCTTCTTAAGGCGGGCAATTCTGATAAGTTCATGCGGAGTGACGTCGGCAAGAGTCTTGATCTTGGAATAAAGTCCCGTGCGGCTTACACAGAGTCCGGACGCCAGGAAATCGACATCGAGATCAGGATTCGACACATTCTCCTCAATCAGTGAGTTGAGCTGTTCAAGAAATTTATTGTCTTCCGGATGCGCCGCGAGCACTGTTATCGGCGTCATGGGATCGTTTGAATACTTCTCTCGCAACAGACGCCGCATGTCAAGAAGGTTGCTTATCCGCGCTTTCAGAAAAGCCATAGAGAATGGTTTCTCGACGTAGGCGTCGGCTCCGGCCCGCATGCTCTCCACCTTCGAGTCCGTGTCGGTTTTGGCGGTGAGCATTACAAACGGAATATGGTTCAGCGCCTTGTCTCCTCTGACAATCCGAAGCAACGACAGACCGTCCATCACAGGCATCATCCAGTCGCAGACAATGAGTGATATCTCGCGGGAGCGGAGCACCTCGAGGGCATCTGCGCCATTCTCAGCCTTGACAGCCTCAAACTCCCCCGACACACTGGAGGCTATGAAGTCAAGCATCTCCGTGTTGTCGTCGATTACCAGCATCAGCGGAAGTGTATGCGCAGCCGAGTCTGACGCGACTTCCACACAACCCTGCGATGGGGCGCAGCTGGGTGGAAGTGGTTCAGACGGAAGAACACACTCCTGCCGCAGAGGGATCGTGACCGTGAAACAGGACCATTTTCCCGGCTCACTCTCCGCCACCACCTTTCCGCCATGGCCTTCGGCCACACCCTTCACGATACTCAGGCCAAGCCCTGTGCCGCCTCGGCTCTCATTGATATTGTCAATTATCTGATAAAAAGGGGTAAATATCTTCTCAAGATTCTCCCTCTTTATTCCTATACCATTGTCTTCCACGGAAATTACAAGATTCTTTCCCTCGATATCCGGGGCACAACGCAGTCTGATTCTGTCTCGTGTGAATTTGCGGGCGTTATTGAGAAGGTTGCTCACCAGCTTGGTGAAGGATTCCGGGCTGACATCTGCCATGAAATTGCCGGCCGGATACTCAGCAATGAGCACACCCCCGCGGTGCTCCACCGACGGACGGAATCTCTCGACCACCGACTCAACAAGAGGCATTATTTCCATATGCCTGAATTCCATCGGGAGAGCGCTCTCCTCCACCTTCTTGAAGTCGAGCATCTGATTGACCAGCGAAAGTAGGCGACGGGCATTTCTGTCGATCATCCCGAGCTCATCACGTAAGGTTTTCGGGAAATCCCCGGCCCTCTCCATTATCTTCTCCAGCGGACCGATTATGAGCGACACCGGAGTACGGATCTCATGGGCCACTATTGTGAAGAAACTTAGCCGTGTGCGAAACATTTCCCTCTCCTTATTGTCGGCCACACGTGCAAGCTCAGCATTATGCTCCGACTCCTTACGGCGCCGCTCATAGCGAAGCGCAAGCAGAAACAGCATCACTACAGAAATGAGATAAACAAATCTCATCCACCACGATGCATACCATACAGGGAGCACACATATATCGAGAGTGATGCCATCCTTGTTCCAGACTCCGTCATTGTTGGCAGCCTTCACATGAAGCCGATAGTCACCCGGAGGAAGGTTGGAATATGTCGCGCGGTTGTCTTTGTCGGCCTTTATCCAGCCCCTGTCGAAGCCCTCAAGTTTATACACATAGCTGTTGCTTTCCGGATTGGCGTAACTGAGAGCCGAGAAATAGACGCTGAAAGTATGATCTTCATGCGAGAGCACGAGTCTGTCGATAGTATTGAGAGACTCAGGGAGGAGCTCGCTTCCGACCTCAGTCATGGCGTTGATCACGCTCAAGCCCGTGAACGAGAGCGGCGCCACATAATCGTTTGACCGCACATCAGACGGGAAAAGGGCACAGAGGCCATTGACCGTGCCCAGATACATGCGACCGTCGCGGCCGACAAGCGACACTCCTGAGGAGAATTCATTCGAAGGAAGACCGTCACGGCTCGTATAGCGGTCGGCACGGCGTTCATCCGTACATCTATAAAGTCCTGTGGGGGCTGTGATCCAGTACATATCCCCGACTTTCTCCACAGAGCTGGCAAACCCCATGAATCCTTCAAAACCGAGAGTGGCGAAGCGACGAGCATATCCGTCATATCTTGCCACGCCCCCGGCTGTGGCGACAAGCACCTGATTGTCGGACGTCACCGTTATCCTGTTGACATGACTGTGGGGCAACCCGCCCCCCTTTCCGTCAGGAAGCATATTCTCCCACGTGTCATGGAAAGGATTGTAAAGAAACACTCCGTTGCCCTGGGTGGCTACCCATATACGCCCTTCTCTGTCTTCCGCTATATCCACAACCCAGGCTCCAAGGTCTCTGTGTGACACAAACTGCCTGTTATCCTCGTCATATCTGTTCAGTGATTTCCCGGCAGCCATCCAAACTGTGCCATGGTTATCCTTATGTATCGCATAGCAGCTGTAATCTGTCCCGACCCCTTCGAGAGGTATTGGTGTCCATTTCCCGGAAACGGGATCAAGCGTTCCGGCTCCCCCGGTGTATGTGCCTACCCATATCTTGTCGCCATGGGCGCAGAGTGCATGGACATTGTCGGGTGAACCCGAAGGCTTCAACGAATAGCTCCGGAAAGTATCTGTGGCAGGATCATACACGCAGACACCTCCGTCGTCGCTTCCCACCCATATATTTCCATGCTGATCCTCCTCAAGACACGATATGACGTTACCACTCACGGAATTGACGAACTCCGAATGGATGAAGGTCTTTATATGCTTTGTATCGGGGGCTATGTAGTTGACACCCCCATAGAAAGTACCGACCCAGACTCCCCCTTCCCGGTCTTTCATCACCGGATATACAAACTGGTTTGATAGCGAACGTCTGTTGTGACCTGTCTGACAATAATGCGAGAATCGACGAGTTGTCATGTCGTAAAGGGAGAGGCCGGTTTCCGATCCAACCAGAAGCCTTGAAGTGGAATATTGCTCTATGGAATGGATATGGTGTATATTACCACTCTTCGCATCCGGAATCTCCGTCACAACACCGCTCTCGCGATCAACTTTCATAAGCCCATCCCTCCAGGTCCCGACCCAGAAACCACCGTCGGCATCCTCGAAAACCGAAAGGGCCGGTAGTGTGGTTTTATGGCCCTCTATCACAAGCGGGAAACTGAGAAAACTCCTGCCGGCAACATCAAGGCGGTATATTCCTCCCGTCCCGGCCGTAGACGCGCCCCATACACCACCCTCCCTGTCGCAAAACACTGTGGCGATATAATTATCAAGTTCAGGAAACTCATAGAGCGCCATGACCCGGTTGTCGGGCGCTATGCTGTAGACCCCCACGCCTTCAACCGATACCCAGAGAGTCATGTCCTTACCGCATGCGGCACTTTTCACCTCCCCATCTCCGATTTTCCTCATCCCGGCAGGATAGACGAGAGGGAGTTCGTGAAGCCTCTCAAGCCTTCGGTCAAAGCGATAGAGACCATTGGCGATCCCGGCTATCATTTCGTCGCCTCTCATGCACAATGCCATGACATATGTTGGTGCGGCAGTAACTCTCTCATCCTGCTGTGGCAGATACGTGACGCAACGCACGCCGTCGAAACGCACGAGGCCGCCGTCCGTGGCAAACCATATGAAACCCTCACTGTCCTGGCAGATGTCGCGGATACAGTTTGAAGGGAGTCCGTTGTCGGTGGTGTAATGGAGAAAATTGAAATCAGGCGTCAGGACATTGGCTGCGAGAAAGGTATTCGCTGCCAGCCACGCGGCTATGATAAAGATGATCCGTTTCATGCGGGTAGGTTGGTTACTGACACAAAAGTAACTAAAAAAATGCAATAATCCGACACTTAGAAAGCAAATTCCACGGAAAGAGGATGTTAAAAGACAGACGACGTCCGGGAAAGACCCGGGCGCCGCCCTTACCACAATAGATTTTACCTGACCATTACCTGTAGCACAGCATCGCGCTGTGTAGAGATGGCACGTCAATAGCTATCGTATTTCCAATCATCATCTTTCGTAGGGCAATGCGTCGAGCCATGGACACTTGTTGAGTTCCCAGCGCGGGATGGGAAGCCAGTAGTGCTTCTCTCCTGCGTAGCGGCGGGGTGCGAGAAGGTTGTCGATCACCCATTCCTGCTGGGCATCACTCCATACCCAACCCTCCGTGACACACTGATAGCTCTTCTTGCGGTTGCCGTTCTCATCATAGCCGATATGGCGTATGGTCATTACGTGCAGAGGCTGAGAATAAACCTCCTCGAGTTTCTTCCAGCGACGTATGTCGAAGAAACGCTGTCCTTCGAAAAGGAGCTCGCTCTGACGCTCATATTCATACTCGGCACGGATGTCAGCACCTGTGGCATCAGGAAGAAGGGCCCTGTTGCGCACCTTGTTGATATATGTGAGGGCCTCCCCGTTGTTACCAAGCTCGATCTGACACTCTGCATAGTTCAAATAAACCTCTGCGAGACGGAGGAAGAACCAGGGAGTGGTATGCATAGTAGTTCCAGTCATGTCATAGCTGGGGTCGAGGAACTTACGCATATAATAGCCGGTCTCCGTTACGTTCCACCATTCAGACTCATAATTCTCCTTACTATTTCTTCCCGCTGATGTCCCGGCCTCCTCATCGCCAAGGAAAAGCTCGAGCTCACTGTAGTCATTGCCGTATCCCCACATATCGCCGTCAAGCAGATAGTTGGCATTAAAGCGAATCTCACGGTTTGCCCAGGGATATTCCTCTGTGTAATCTGGGAATTCAACATGTGTACCGTCCTTAAGCTGGAAGCGTGCAGCTACCTCATGGGTGGGATCAAGTGTACCCCATCCCTGATATCCGTTATAAGGGCCCATAGGAGCCTGATGCAGATAGGACACATTCCGTCCTGCACCATATTTGGGATCAAAAAGTTTCTCAAAGATCACCTCCGGATTGGTTGGATCGAAGAAGAGAGCGGCGTATTCTTCAGAAGAATCAACGGGTTTAAGATAATACTGGTTGAGATCGATGACTGCCTTTGCAGCATCGGCAGCAGCCTGCCATTTCTCATGCGAAGGAGTACCGAACAGAGGACTTGCCTTCCAGAGGAGGACACGCGATTTCAGTGCGAGGGCCGCACCCTGAGTAGCCCGTCCAAGATCAGACTTGTCATAGTCAGCATTCTCCAGGAGAGCGGCAGCCTCGTCAAGATCCTTCACTATGAAATCAGCCACCTCATCGAGATCGGCACGACGCTCGTCACCAAAGGGATAGTCAAGATCAAACGTGCGGTCGACAATTACAACACGACCGAAAAGGCCATAGAGCATATGATAGTTCCAGGCACGAAGGAAAAGTGCCTGTCCTTTAAGGGTGTCGCGATAATTGTCATCACCCGGGACGCCATCGATACGCTCGAGAAACAGATTGAGCTTCGCGATATAGTCGTAGTAGTTATACCAGGGATCCCACATGGTATCACCCCAACCAAGGTTTGACTGGTCGGGAGTGAGATAACCTTGAGTATAATTTTCAGAACCATATTTATGCTTCTGATAGACTTCGTCGGTGTATGAGGCGAACCATGCCATTTTGGAGTTCTCAGGCATCAGCCTAGCATACTGGTCATTGAGATAAAGCTCAGCAAGATGAAGGTCGCCCCAGACAGCTTCGTCAGTAAAGGAATCGAGAGGCTCCTGATCGAGGATATCCTCACAAGAGGACATACCCATAGCGGTTGCCGCGATAGCTGCGTATAAAAATATATTCTTGAGTTTCATAGTTCCGGAATTAGAAAGTTATACCTGCGCCGAAAGTGAGACTTCTCTGGAGAGGATAGCTCGTGATGGCGTTCCCAATCTCAGGATCGGCAATCTTGTAATTATCGATGGTAAAGAGGTTACTTCCGTTAAAATAGATGCGTATATTATCCACGCCGATGCTATTAGTCCACTCGTGAGGAAGTGTATAGCCGATCTCAAGAGATTTGAGACGGAGGAAATTAACACTGCGGAGCCACCATGTAGACTCAACACCATTCCATTTGTCACCATAAGTCTGACCCATAAAAGCCCTTGGCCAGCGCGCGTTGGCGTTCTCCTCTGGGGTATTGCCCTCTCTCCATCGTCCTTCATAAAAGTCGGTGGCCATGTTCATCGTGGGCATCACTACCATCTTTGCCTGTCCTTGCCCCTGGAAAAATGCATTGATATCGATACCCTTCCATTCACCTGCGAGTGTAAAGCCATAGATGATACGGGGAGTGGGGCTGTAATCATACCGGATAGCGTCATCCCATGTAATGTTGTCGTCTCCATTCATATCCTGATAGATCAAGTCACCCGGCTTAGCACCTTCCATATGCGGAGAATTGTTGATCTGCTCCTGATTTTGATAAATGCCAATAGCCTTATATATTGTCATGCCATCGATGGGAGATCCCTCCTGACGCTGCCAAGCCGGAGTAGTCGGAGCCTCGTCAATATAGTTCACTTTGTTGCGGGCATAAGTGAAGTTGCCTGTAACACTCCAATTGAAGTCACCTGCATGGTCGCGGTAAGTAGCCACAAGTTCGATACCAGTATTTGTAACCTTGCCTATATTCTCAGCAGGAAGCTTCATACCGGAGAAATAAGGAACTGAGGCATTACGATAAGTAAGGATATCATCACGGACGGAGCGGAACCAGTCGAAATCAAGACTGAACTTGTTGTTGAGGAAGTTTGCCGAGAAACCGACGTTCATCGTCTTTGCAGACTCCCAGGTGACTATCGGATTAGCCACACGTGACATTACCAACGCCTTATAAATCTTACCGTCGGTACCCGATCCAAAATAAGCACCTGTGTAAGGTTGCTCCTCAGTACTTTCATGGTATTTGTATTGTGACAGGTATTGATAGGGCGCAATATTATCGTTACCCATCTTACCCCATGAATATTTTATCTTCAAGAAATTTACAATCGGAGTGAGGCTTTCAAAGAATCTTTCCTGACTGATTACCCAACCCACAGAGAATGCAGGGAAAAGGCCCCAGCGGTGCTGTTTGGCGAAGTTCATGGAACCATCATAGCGTAATGTAACTTCAGCGAGGTACTTGCCATCGTAGTCATAGTTGATACGGCCGAACACGTTACGGCGAGTCGTAATTTTGCTATAACCATTATTATCCTTATCCTCGGGCACATCCGAACCGGCAAAAAGCTCGGGGATGACATCTGCTACAAAGTTCGTACGATATCCAGAAAGAGAATGATAGCTGTAACGGTTCTCCTCATAGGCAACGAAAGCGTTGATGTCATGAAGCTCGTTGAATACGCGGTTATAGCCCAGGCGCACATTCCATGTGGAATTGGTTGAACGGTCAGACCAGTCGCTGACACTGATCTTTCCGGTCATGTCGCGTTTGTTGACATATTCTCCCTTTTCAAGAGCATATAGATCATAAGGACGATTAAGTTGCTTGCCGTAATTGAAAGCAAAGTCAATCGCGGCATAAGCTTCGGCATACAGACCCTTTGTAATGACATCGAGGTCTACGCGCACTTTCGGCTTTAGATCAAGAATATTATAGACATAACGGTTATATCCCGGAGCGTCCGTCACCATAACTGTAGAGTTGTTGGTGATGCCGTCATAACCCACACGAGGAAGTCCGTTCTCATAATAAGGAGCAGCCCCCGGGAACATAGTCAGCAATTTACCGAAAAGGTAGTCAGTATCAAAGACTCCTCTGTTACGGCGTTCCTGTCGTCCGAGTATATCTAAACTGAAAGAGATGGCCTTGGAGATCTTGGCATCTACATTGCTCGTAATCTGATATTGCTTGTAGTCCTGGGCGCTCTTGCGATAAAGAGCGTCCTGCCACATATACTGGAAAGAGGAATAGAACGACACCTTCTCATTTCCGCCGCTCACCGATACGGAATGCTGGGTCCTTCCGGCCCATTTCTTGGCAGTCGCACCTCACCAGTCGGTGTCAGGGAAATGGTCGAGATCGTCATGATTCTTGTAATGCTCCAGTGAAGTTTCATCAAAGGTCAGACCGGGGGAATCGTGACGCGAATCCGCATCATACTCGTTGCGGTATGTAGCATACTGATATGAGCTGAGCATCTTCGGGATGCGCGTAGGCTGGGCAACTGTATAGCTACCA
The DNA here is from genome assembly GCA_910588245.1 of uncultured Muribaculaceae bacterium. Classification (GTDB taxonomy): domain Bacteria; phylum Bacteroidota; class Bacteroidia; order Bacteroidales; family Muribaculaceae; genus Lepagella. Next base: position 26,619 of record CAJUQP010000009.1, read on the forward strand.
TTATAGCTTACCTTTACTTTTCCCTCCTTACCACGCTTTGTGGTGACAAGGATGACACCATTGGCGGCCCGAGCACCATAAATGGCCGCGGATGCATCTTTCAGTACGGAGATAGATTCGATATCGTCGGGATTCAGACGCGAGAAAGAACGGTCGGCCACACCATCGACCACGATCAGAGGCTCCGTATTCCCAAGAGTTCCTTTACCACGGATGGTGATAGTGGCACCATCCTCACCAGGCTCACCACTGCGGGTGTTGGCGATGATACCGGCCGTCTTTCCGGCCAGGGTGTTCGACATGTTGGCGGCAGATACCTTCTTGATATCGTCGCCTGAAACGGATGATACGGATCCTGTCAGAGTGGCTTTTTTCTGCACGCCGTAACCGACCACAACGAGCTCATCGAGCGATTCGGTAGATGCCGAGAGGCTTACCTCTATGTTTTTCTGTCCGCTCAGCGCGATTTCCCGGGTGGCGTACCCCACATAGCTTACCACAAGCGTACCTTTCGCGGGGACGTTAAGTGCAAAGTTACCGTCGATATCGGTCGCGGTTCCAATGGTTGTACCCTTCACCATCACACTGGCACCTATCACTGCCTCGCCGTTCTGCTGGTCGACAACCTTTCCTGTCAGTCTGTGGGTCTGTTGGCCTTGCTGAGCGGCGACAGATTCCGTTGCCGGAGCCGCGTAAGCCATGCCGGTGGCCGCACTGAATGCCAATGCCAGACAGAGGGCACCTTTCAGAAAATCACTTGCCCGGTTCATCCGGGGTTCGTCATGTTTCATAAGCGTATATTTTAAGGTTAGTTATTAATTCATGTTGTTTCGCACACGGATGGAATATGGCCACTGGGCGTCGCCCGGATTCTCAGGGCCGTCGATATTGCGCCAATGCTCTGTAGGAGCGCCCATCACCACGAGCCACAGTTTCTTGATGTCCTTCCCGGCGGGAGCCTTGTAAGACACGGTGCCTTTCTTGGCACTATGCATCTCGCCATAGTGGGCGTTGCCTTCGGCGTCGACGGCTACAAGTCCGTAGCGCCATCCAGCTTTCGATGCATTCTTAGTGCAATAGCCTTTCTTGCCTGCCTCACCGCGGAAATCAATCTTCACGCTTTTACCATTCTCCGGCACATCGACAGGAATCACATTAAACCCGTAGTTTTCAGGAGCGTTTTCCGGAGATATGCGCTGCCATCCCCCTCCGGCGTTATCAAGCTTGGAATGCCATATGTCGGTATAGTCACGTGTATAGTCGCGCACACGGTCTATATCCCAATTGACAAGGCGTGCGTAATTGTGCCACATCTCATCATTGAAGGCTTTCTGATCCATGCCAGTGAGTTTCTTATAGGTCATGACGGGATCCTCCCCCACCTTTCCCTGACGGTAAAGCTCGGCAATGAACGGAAGTCCGTGCTTCTCTCCCCACAACTCTATCACATAAGGTGAATGGTAGATATTGTCGATGTGGAGGTAAGCCTTGTGGGTGAGATCGGAGAAAGCCTTGAGATGGAAATTCTCATCTTTCTGCCATTCCGGGTTCACTTGCCAGAGCATCCACTGCGAGGTCATCTCGTAGAATCCCGCGCCTCCCCAGGCCTCACCCTCTCCGTCACAGGTGATCTGGAGCTGATAGCTGTGGCCGAGTTCATGGGCTATGCAGTTAAGGTTCTTGTCCTGCACGCGGTTAGGGGCGATCCACAGAGCACCGATCTGCCCGTCGTAGTCACCGCCGTAGGCAGTGCCCTCAAGGGAGTAGTCGAGCATGACCATCATCTTGTATTTATCGGCCTTGGTGCCGGGCTTCACGAAAGCCAGATCCTTATAGAAAAAGTCATAGAAATGCTGCAGTTTCCCCATCAGATTGGCGAGATCAACCTTCATGTTATGGCCATCGAGATCGGGAGCCTGCGTTATGTCGGGGCCGAAACCCTTGGCCCAGAAGAGAGCCACATCAGGGGTGCTGACCATACGTTTGAAACTCCATTTGGATGTGTCACTCTCGAGATTCATGCTTCGTAGGTCATTGGGTATATAGATCGCTTTCTCCTGACGCGTCACCACCGGCACGGTTGCCTGCACCGGATATGCCTCGTCGGGATTCAGGGCTATGACTCCAGACTTGGAGGGATCATTGTCCTGCGCGCCGCCATAGAAGAAGCAGCCCATAAGGGCGGAGATAAGGATGAGTCCTTTTTTCATCGTTCTTGTGTGTTAACGGGTATAGTTTTATTAAATATTACAGAGTCTTTATCGAGTATGGCCATTCGTCGTCTGACTGCTGAGAGTTGTGGATGTAGTGAGAGACAGGGGCACCCATCACCACGAGCCAGAGTTTCCTGACACTCTTCCCTTCGGGAGCCGAGAAGCCGACCGTACCTGTAGCGTCCTTGTGAATGTCACCGTATATCGTATTTCCATCGGAGTCAATGGCAACGAAACCATAGCGCCATCCGGCAGCAGATTTATGAATGCTGTTGAAACCGGTCTGGCCTGCCTCACCACGGAATTCCACAGAAAGTGTCTTCCCGGCTTCAGGAGGAGTCATCGCGATAGCGTTGAAACCGTAGTTCTGCGGACAATTGTTTTTAGCAATTCTTTGCCATCCCTCCCCGGCATCGGTGAAAGCCACCTTCTTCCAGAGATCGCAGAGTCCTGAGGTGTATTCACGGGTCCTGTCAAAATCCCAGGCAGTGATACGGGCACTATTGCGCCACATCTCATCATTGAACTTATCCTGATCAAGACCTGTAAGCTTCTTATAGGTTATCACCGGATCCTCTCCCACCTTTCCGGCTCTGTAAAGCTCGGCGATGAAGTCGAGACCATGCAAATCGGCCCAGCATTCAATGATATATGGAGAACGATAGATATTCTCGCTATGCAGGAAAGCCTTATGAGTCTGCCATGCGAAACACTGGTCGGTGTCGGGATAATAGAGATGGTAGCGCTCCTCGGTGGTCCACTCGGGGTTCACTCTCCAGAGCATCCACTGCGAGGTCATCTCGTAGAATCCGCATCCGCCCCATGCATCACCGTCGCCATCAGCGATGATCTGAAGCTGGAAGCAATGTCCGAGCTCATGGGCCACCGCGTTCATATTCTTGTCCTGCACACGGTTTGGCGCTACCCAAAGCGTGCCTATCTCGTTGTTCGATGTTCCGCCGTAGGCAGTTCCCTCCAGCGAATAGTCGAGCATGATCATCATGCGGTATTTGTCGGCCTTGGTCTTTCCAGGCTTCACAAATTTGAGGACGTCATAATAATAGTCGTAAAACTCCTGTGTCTTCTTAAGAAGCAAATCGGCGTCAACCCTCATGTCCTGTCCCTGCAGGGTTGGGGCTTTCGAAAGATCGTCGCCGAAGCCCTTGGCCCAGAACAGGATGACGTCTTCAGTAGCTTTTGAGCGCTGCCAGCACCACTTGCTCGACTTCTTCGTGAGATCCATCCCTTTCAGATCGTCGGCCGCGGTGAAAACAGCCTTTCCCTCAGGAGGACCAGCTGTCTCGCCGGGCTCCGGCTTAGGTTCCGTTTTTTCTGTTCCCCCTCCGTCCGGTCCATCGCTCCCGCAAGCGGTAGCGACCATGCCTAACGAAAGGATCAGCAGGCAATATATGACTAACTTCTTCATGGTTGGTATGAGGCTTCTCTCTTTTTGTCGCAATCAATTGACTTTCCATTCTATCACGCCTCCACTCTCGCCGTCGCGCAGCTTAGCGGCGACCTTGAGGGCAGTGGTAGTGACAGGTTCGAAGGCCACATGATTATATTTGTCTTTCTCGACGCCGAAGGAGTCGGAGGTCTTCACGGGAGCCCAACGATTGGCTGCGTCCTTATAGTAAAGAGTCCATTTCTCCGGGGTGCGGTAGTTGCCGTCGTAATGGTCGAAATCGAGCCAGTAAAGGTCGACACTGCTCACAGTCTCAGGTTTCTCAAAAGCGTAGCAGACATTCTCATCCGTTCCCTGACGGAGCCACCAGTAATGATAGGGCTTTGAAGTATCGGCACTCGACTTTGGTTCCCACTGATCGTTGTATCCCCAGGCATAGTTGAGGTTGGAAGTAGCCGCGGGTTCTCCGGAAGTGAGGGCGGTAGGCTCAGAATACATCGTTGCCCGGCTTGCCAGAGTAGGTTTGGGAGTTGCGACAGCCACATCCTTCGACTCAGGAATCCAGACTGCCATATGATGGTTGCCGCGGTTGTTCCATGTGCAATAAGGAGTAGCCTTGAAGTCGACGTCGGCCACACCATTATCGGTAACTTTCTTGGCCTTCCCGGTGAGAGTAATGACACCGTTGAGAAGCTCGGGCTCATATTTCTCGGCAAAAGCGATGCCATCGGGTATGAACTTGTCGAAAACCGTGCTGTCGGCCTGATCGCACCCCTCGAGGCAGTACATCACAGGGCCACGCTCAATGGCGAGTTTTCCACGGTCGTCTCCCACGGCCTCATGTGCCTTCACGCGCTTCACCTCCATCGGAAGGGAAAGCTCGACAACATCACCGGGTTTCCACGTGCGCTTGATGGTGGCATACCCGTTTCCGGTCATCACATCGGCCTTCTTACCGTTCACCTTAAGTTCATAAGGTTTGGAAGCCTTCGACGTGAAAGAATAGAGATCGGTAGGCACCGGCGCGTCCTGAGCCCATCCCGGTATACGGAGACGCAGAGCGAACTCACCCTCTTTCTCGGGAGTGACGGCGAGTTTCACCTCACCTTGCCACGGATACTCTGTGGTCTGACGTATATTGACCTTGTTGTTGGCGGTCTCTATGTCTGCGCTGCTCTGTATATAAAGGTTCACAAGCACATCATCAGCCTGTGTAGCGTAGACGTAATGAGGGACAGATGCCATGAAGCGGGTCACATTGCCGGGACAGCAGGCACAGCCGAACCATTTCTGGCGCTCGTGCTGACCCATGCTCTCGAGAGGATTGTCGTAGAAGAAACGGTCGCCGGAGAGCGATACGCCAGAGGGAACACCGTTATAAAGGGCGCGCTCGTAGACATCGGCATACTTGGCATCGCCCGTAGCCAGGAACATGCGGTAATTCCAGTAGACATTGGCTATGGCGGCGCAGGTCTCGCAATAAGCAGTGTGGTTGTTGAGCTCATAATCAGGCCCGAAACCCTCACCCTGGGCACGGGAACCGATACCACCGGTGATATAGAGCTTGCGGGAAGCCATGTTATTCCAGACACGGTCGAGAGCGTTGAAATAGGAAGTATCGTTGGTCAGTGAAGCCACGTCGGCCACACCGGAATAGAAGTATCCGGCACGCACGGCATGGCCGACAATCTCATCCTGCTTCGTGAGGGGGAGATGATCCTGCGAATATGGACTCGGCTTACGTCCGTTGGAGAGGCGTCCTGCCTCGTCGCAGAAGTATTTGGCTTCGTCGAGATATTTCTTATCACCCGTCACCTTATATAGCTTGGCGAGAGCCATCTCCACGATGGGATGTCCTGAAGGATATTTGATCTGACCTTCGCCGAGACCGAAGGTCTTGCATACGAGATCGGCATTCTTTATAGCCACATCAAGAAGTGAGCGTTTGCCTGTGGCACGATAGTGAGCTACGGCAGCCTCTATGAGGTGTCCGGAGTTGTAAAGTTCGTGACTGTTTATCTTATCCCATTTATGGTTGCCCCACCAACCCCGGAGACGATCGCATTTGTTGGTGACGCAGGTGGTGAGGTAGCCGTCGGGTTCCTGAGCGGCGGCAATGAGATTGATGACAGAGTCGAGGTAGTTGTCGAGAGCCTTGTCATACTCCACGGCAAGGGCATATGAGGCACCCTCAATAATCTTATAAGGATCGGTGTCATCGAAAGAGAAGTCGCCCCGGTGCTCCCCTTTCTTGAGGCCACCGGCGATTGCGAAATTGTCGAAGCGTCCGTTGACCTCGCATTCATGGAATGCGGAGGGTATGGAGACCTTTCTGTTTGTCTCGATACGGGGGGCCCAGAAGCGATCGTCGATATGGACGTTGGTGAAAGAGACTTCCTTTATCGGGGCTTCGGGAGCCTGGTAAGCCTTCTCCCCGGAGCAGGAAAGGAGGACAAGCGCCATAGCGCTTCCGGAAATGAGAGCAGGTAAAAGATTCATAATGTATAGTTGTTCACAATAGATATTCCTCATTGACCGTCCAGACCCGCCGGAGCAATGCTGCCACGTATTGAGTCAGCCCGGTCAATGCTTCATCTGCGAAATTAGCACAAAGCGTCCTGACAGAATTGTAAAATCATACATTTATATGGTAAAATCGTACAAACACGTGGATCTTACAGTTTTTTTGCATGATATTACCAACTTTGAACAAATTTATCATGCCATAATTTCTACATTAAACACTTCCCCACATCAGGATTTCCATAGATAACAACCGACAAAAAGATTCCCCCCGCCTCATCGTCCACTATGCCACACAGCTCCCTCTTCAGCTTGCGAAAATCACTCAAACAATCCTCCCGCCCATAAGGAACGCGCTCTAAACCGAAGCTGAAGCCGAACTCTTTCTTGTAGCAGATTTTTTCTTGCAGGTGAAGAAGAAATCTTGCGGTTTTACCGGATTTGGCACATTTTTGTACATTTTTATCGTTTTTTGTATGGGATTTTTATCGATGTTACGATTCTTATCGCTTACTTTGCACTGCGAAATGCGACAGAGGATAATCTCGCCTGATATGGTGCCACTTTAAAAGTCCTTTTTTTGATACGTTTCTTCTCTGCCGCGACCTGCATCGAAACTTGTTACTGTAACAGCATAATATTATGAAATTGTTTTATTCAGCACTGGTCTTTTCGGCGATGGCTATGACATCGGCATCAGTCCAGGCACAAATCAAGACGGCGAAACTCTATTCGCCCGACCACAACATTGAGGCGATCCTCGAGGATGGCGCTCATGGCATGCCTACAATCTACGTGTCGCTCGACGGCAAAGCGCTCATCGCGAACTCCGAGATCGGCCTAAAGATTAAAGGACGCAAGATGCCTATGGCCATCAGGAAAGTCACAAAACCGAAACTTGTGAAGGAAACAATCAAGGCTCCTTTCCACCACACAAACAAATTCGACGTGCAGTATAATGAGATGACAGCCGACCTCGGCGACGGCATCTCAATAACCATGCGCGCATACAACGACGGAGTGGCCTACCGTTTCTCCAACACCATCGACCGCCCGGTGGTTATCAACGACGAGATCGCCGAGTTCGTCTTCCCGGATAATCCCGACGTATATCTCCCCTTCTCTACCAACGACAAGAAACCGGAGGCCATGGCATTCCAGAACTTCTACACGAAGTCGAAGATCGGCAGCGCCGAACCCAAGCTGGCCTTCCTCCCGGTAGCCGCCGACAACGGAGGAGGAATTAAGACAGTGATTCTGGAGTCAGACCTCGACTCATATCCCGGCATGTTCCTGCGTGCTGACAGCACCTACAGCATACTTCGCGGCGAATTCGCCAAATACCCTAAAAAATACGCCTACTATCCCTGGCGCATGCAGATGTATGTGACGGAGACTGAAGACTTCATCGCAAAGGTGCGTGGCAAGCGCGACCTTCCATGGCGTGTGATCTCTGTGACCTCCGACGACACCAAGATGCCCACATCCAACCTCGTCTACTCACTGGCAAAGCCCTCGAAAGTGGCCGACACAAGCTGGATCAAGCCCGGCAAGGTGGCCTGGGATTGGTGGAACGACTGGGGTCTTCGCGGAGTAGACTTCAAGGCCGGCATCAACACTGAGACATATAAGAAATATATCGATTTCGCATCTGCCAACGGCATAGAATATGTGGTGCTCGACGAGGGATGGTATGACCCCAAGAGCGGCGACATGCTCACGGTGATTCCGGAGATCGACCTTCCGGCGCTTATAGCCTACGGCAAGGAGAAGAATGTGGATATCGTGCTTTGGACAGTGTTCAACGTGCTTGACCGCCAGCTTAAGGAGGCCACGAAGAAATATGCCGGCATGGGCGTGAAGGGATTTAAGGTCGACTTCCTCGACCGCGATGACCAGCAGGGCGTGGAAATGGTGAAGCGCATAGCCCAGGCATGTGCCGACAACAAACTCGTGCTCGACCTCCACGGCATCTACAAGCCCCACGGACTCAGCCGCGAATATCCCAACATCATCAACTATGAGGCAGTATTCGGCATGGAGGAGATGAAATGGAGCGATCCGAAGGTTGACATGCCTCTCTACGATGTGACATTCCCCTACATCCGCATGATGGCCGGACCGGTCGATTATACTCCGGGGGCCATGCGCAACGCCTCGAAAGCCGATTGGAAGCCGGTGTATTACAATCCTATGAGCCAGGGCACCCGTGGTCATCAGACAGCTACTTACATCGTGATCGACTCACCCTTCACAATGCTCTGTGACTCCCCTTCTCTCTACGAGAAGAACCAGGACTGGGTTGACTTCACGGCCCCGATACCGACAGTGTTTGACTCCACTGAGGTGCTCAGCGGACGCATGGGCGAGTATATCGTGACTATGCGCCAGGCCGGCGACAAATATTACGTTGGTGGTCTCACCAACTGGGATCCGCGCGACTACGAGCTCGACTTCTCCTTCCTGCCGGCAGGAAAGCAGTATAAGGCCACGATCCTCAAAGACGGCATCAATGCCGACAAAGAGGCCGACGACTACAGGATAACGACCTCTACGGTAAGCAACACATCTAAAGAGAAGATCCGCATGGCTTCTGGAGGCGGCTTCGCCGTGAAGCTTGAACCGGTAAAATAAGTTGAGGGTAGAGAGTTTAGAGTTGAGAGTTGAGGGGTGAATGTTTAAGGAAGGGCACACGGCTTTCCTTAAGCTCCCCTCAATTATTCAAATTCTTTCCTTATAAATATTGCAAGGCTAACCCATACAAACCCAAAATCATGAAAAAATTCATCACAGCCGCCCTGGCTCTTTCGGTCATCATCCCTCTGCAGGCAAAGAAAATATCGGGGCATCACGGCTATCCCATCGATCCGGTCCCTTTCACTTCCGTGAAGCTTACCGACGACTTCTGGGGACAGCGCCTTAAGGCGAGCCGGGAAGTCACGATTCCCCTGGCTTTCAGCAAATGCGAGGAGACCGGCCGCTACACCAATTTCATAAATGCCGCTCATCCTTCCGACACCATCAAGGTCGGAGGACTTGCCTTCGACGACACAGACGTCTACAAGACCATCGAAGGAGCATCTTATCTACTCCAGACGTATCCCGACAAACGGCTGGAGAATTATATAGACAGTGTGCTCGTGATAGTGGCGGCCGCGCAGGAGCCTGACGGCTACCTCTACACAAGCCGCACCATGAACCCGAAGCATCCTCACGAGTGGGCGGGATCAAAGCGCTGGGAAAAGGTTGAGGACCTCAGCCATGAGTTCTACAACCTCGGCCACATGGTTGAGGGTGCCATAGCCCACTATCAGGCCACAGGGAAACGCAACTTCCTCGATATCGCCATAAAGTATGCGGACTGCGTATGCCGCGAGATCGGCGACGGGCCGGGGCAGCTGGCACGCGTGCCGGGACATCAGATAGCAGAGATGGCCCTCGCCAAGCTCTATCTCGTGACAGGCGATAAAAAATACCTTGACCAGGCAAAATATTTCCTTGACAAACGCGGCTACACTTCACGCAAGGACAAATACTCACAGGCACACAAGCCTGTGGTTGAACAGGATGAGGCTGTAGGCCATGCCGTGAGGGCCGTTTATATGTATGCCGGAATGGCGGATGTCGCCGCCCTCACAGGCGACTCCGCCTATATCAAGGCAATCGACCGCATATGGGATAACATTGTTGGAAAGAAATATTACATCACCGGCGGCATCGGCGCCACAAGCAACGGTGAGGCTTTCGGTGAAAACTACGAACTCCCCAATATGTCGGCTTATTGCGAGACGTGTGCCGCGATCGGAAATGTCTACGTCAACCACCGGCTGTTCCTGCTCCACGGCGATTCAAAATACTATGACGTTGTGGAGCGCACGCTTTACAACGGATTGATCTCAGGTGTGGCCCTCGACGGAGGTGCGTTCTTCTACCCCAACCCGCTCGAGAGCATGGGACAGCACCAACGGCAGCCTTGGTTCGGCTGCGCCTGTTGTCCCTCCAACATCGCACGCTTCATCCCCTCCCTCCCCGGTTATGTCTATGCAGTCAAGGGTGACGATATTTATGTCAACCTCTACATGGCCAACACCGCGGATCTCGACGTGAATGGGAAAGGTGTGGAACTCAGCCAGCAGACAAGCTATCCCTGGAACGGTGATATCTCCGTGAGTGTCGACAAGAACAAGGCAGGAGCTTTCGGCCTGAAACTCCGCATACCTGGCTGGGTCAACAATAAGCCAGTGCCGAGCGACCTTTACTACTACAACGATGGCAAGCGCCTGGGATATACAGTGAAGGTAAACGGAGTGGATGCCAAAGGGAAAGTAACGCCCGACGGCTACTACACCATCAACCGCAAATGGAAGAAGGGAGACAAGGTGGAAATACATTTCGACATGGAGCCCCGCACGGTTAAGGCCAACAGCAAGGTTGAGGCCGACCGCGGCCGTATAGCCGTGGAGAGAGGCCCGATCGTGTATTGCGCTGAATTCCCGGACAATGACTTTGAGGTGCTGAGCGCATTCATGAACCGGAATCCGAAGTTCACAGAGACCGAGAAGCCGGAACTTCTCGAGGGGATCATGATGCTTGGCACCGATGCACAGGTGCTGAGTTATGATGACAAGGGGAGGCTGACGGCAAAAGACGTGAAGCTGAATCTCATACCCTACTACGCATGGAACCACCGCGGGCGTGGCCAGATGGCAGTATGGCTGCCACAGGAGCTCAGCGCGTCGCGCCCCGTGATGCCTCCGACAATGGCTTCGCAGGCTAAGGTGAAATCTTCCGGGGAGTCTTCATCGCTCTCTGCTGTCAACGATCGTCTGGTTCCGAAAGACGAGAACGACCGATCAATGCCATACTACCACTGGTGGCCGAAACAGGGTTCTACAGAATGGATCTCTTATGAATTTCCCACCGAACAACAGGTTGGATCGGCGGTAGTCTACTGGTATGACGACGGGCCGTGGGGTGGATGCCGCGTGCCCAAGAGCTGGAAACTGTATTATCAGGGAAGTGACGGCAAGTGGGCTCCCGTGAGCGGCGTGGAGAGCTATGGCACAGCTAAAGGAGCTGCCAACCGCGTGCAGTTCGACCCCGTGAAGACGAAAGCCATGAAGCTGGAGATCCTCCTTCCCGACGACAACTCCACAGGAGTATTCGAATGGGAAGTGGAATAAACAAGTATTCTTAGATTACAAAAAATCAGATGCGGCCACAGACGGGGAACTGTCTGTGGCCGCATTGTGATTCTGGAGCGGGCGGGATTATTTTTCGGTGATAGTCAGCTATCTACCGGAGATATAACGAGATCTTCTTTTACAAGGTCAGAGACATTGATCGGAGGAAGAATGATGCCATTGAATGGAGTACCCTCCGTCTTACAGTGGAGCACACCTCTTGATACTCCAATCGTCTGAGCCCCGAAATATTCAATAATCTCTTTAGGGATAGTCAGTTTACCGTCGGATATAGCTGCGTTCCAATCTTCCGCTGCAATTTCAAACTCACAATTCAGTTGAAGCAGCATCGCCTTATGATCATCTATCTCGAAAGTAAACAGCATCGAGACCATGATTCTTTTCATCTCAAGAGAATACTTCAAATCCATATCTATATGAATCCTGATCTCTCCAGTCGGCATCTCGCTAAGCAGTAAGGCGAACTGGCCGACATTAATTTTTGTCATCCTGAACCTCATCATGCCGGAATTTTTTCAAAGGAAGAAGTGATACGTGGATAGTCTGCCTGGGATATACTTACGCTCAGACTCCGAGTCTTTTCCATGACAGGCTCAAAAGAGACATGAGAAAATGAGACCGGCTCGCCAGCATTCACGGATATGGAACTCCGGAAAGAGAAATCCTTCTCCATAACCTCGGCGACAGGCTTGAACTCGACAGTAGGGACATAGCCGAACGAGAGAGCAAGTTCGACAAGCTTACTGAGTTTGTGATCATAATCACCATTAAGAAGCTGAGAAATATAACCCTTGCTGACACCAAGATAGGCAGCCAACTGCGTGCGATTCATCGAATGGGATTCCATGAATTTCTCTGCGCAGTTATAAAGCGCTATTTGGATCTTACCGACCCAATAAGCCGGGGATTGTATGATTCTTTCGCGTGACATAGTTAAAAGATTAGTCTAAAATTCATTCAAAGATTGTCTGAGCCAGCGCAGGGTCTTATCCTGCTTACCTTTCACTCCTCCGATAACAACGTATATATCCGGTGCCTGCATTACTACATAAATGCGGATATTCCTGCACTTAAATTCATAGACATCATTTCGACCGACACCTTCTATATGACGGAACTTCGTAAAAGGCAATCGAAGTCGGGGTGAGAAGTCATCCATCATCGAAATTATTTTATCGAATGCATCCAAAGAGTTTTTATCCTTTTGGATAGATTCATAAAAATCATCGAAATGACATTTTCCGTTTATGAGCAGTTTAAAGTACTCATAATTGACGTTATGCACCAAATCGAATGGCACGGTAGAGTATTCTGGCATTTCATCTTTGATATTGGATTTTAAATCTTCAGCAAAGATATCTGTTTTTATTCTCAAAAACAAATATTTCAAGCGAAAAGTTTAGCTCAAGCTAAACTTTTCGCTTCATAGTCACATATCAACGGATATTTATCAAGAGACATCTGACTATTCTTTAGCAACAGATTTAATGCTCCTGAATAGCCTGCTGATTATAGATATCACTTAAATCAATCCAGGGATATCTCCGCGATACTTCACGAATATATAATCACCTCTATTTATCAGCTGCTTGTATTTATCAGCTGCTTGCCATATTTACTTTGTTTTCTGGATCTGGGCGCTGATTTTCTCCATGATCTCAAGGGCTGAGCCGGTGTTCATGGGTGTGGGCTCGAAGTCGATGCTGATCTTGTTTTTGCCTTTCTCGAAGGAGAGCACGTAGAGACTATCGGTGGTTATGGTCACGGGGAGGTCGTTGACATCGACTGTTGTGTAGCGTCCGCTGTCGCCTTTCTCGAAAGGTTTCTTAAGCACAAGCTTATAATCGATCTTGGCACGGTTGCCGTTCTCGAAGACATACATGCCCGACTGTTCCGGACTCAGGGAGATGAGTACACGGCCGTCGAACTTGCCTTTACGGGTGTTGTCGCCTACGATATCATAACTGACAGCGCGATACTGACCGCTCTTCACCGGCTGGGTGGCATAGAACGTGTCGTCGTCGACAGCTTTAACTGTAGATTCAGAGGCTTGTTTGTTGCCTCCGCACGATACCATGGCTAAAAAAAGTGCAGCCATGGCCAGAAGTCTTGCAGGGTTCATAAATAGGTTAAAGGTTATAGGTTAAAGGTTAAAGTTGAGAGTTGAGGGTTTAAAGTTGAAAGTTGAGGGTTTAAAGTTGAGGGTTGAGAGTTGAGGGTTTAAAGTTGAGGGTTGAGGGTTTAAAGTTGAGGGTTGAGGGTTTAGAGTTGAGAGGGATCAGCGGGGATTTTTCACTTGCAAAAATAATGATTTTAATTCAACCTCAAAAGATGTTAAGGGAAAAAGCGTTAACTTTGCACAAAATAAAGCACAAATCATGAAAAAAATAGCAAGTTTCACGATCGATCACCTGCGGCTGCTCCGCGGAATATACGTATCACGCATTGACCACACTCCATCTGGCGACGCTATCACAACCTTCGACATCCGTCTGACGGAGCCCAACCGCGAGCCTGCCGTCAGTCCCGAAGCGCTCCACACCATAGAGCATCTCGCCGCCACATTTCTGCGAAATGACCCGGAATGGATGGACAGGATAGTCTACTGGGGTCCAATGGGATGCTGCACAGGTTCCTATCTTCTGATGCAGGGAGAACTCACGCCGGAGGATATACTTCCCCTGATGAGAAAAATGTTTACCTTCATTGCCGCCTTCGAGGGAGAGATTCCGGGAGCGACTGCCAAAGACTGCGGCAACTTTACCTTTAACGATCTACCTGCCGCCAGGGAGACAGCCCGAAGATTCCTGACAGAGGTGCTCGACAACATCTCAGAAAAGAACCTCCGCTATCCCGATTGAATAGAGATGGCAGAGTAAGGCAAGAACAAATCTCTCAGACATCGCTCCCCTTACGGCAATAGCCGGCAAGTGCAGCCGCGAAAGCGAGAATGGCGCATCCGAGCATCACACATCCGCTGGTTAGCATCATGTCGCCAAGTCCGACCAAAGGCGACACGATTCCTCCGAAAGCGAAGCCGGCCGCTCCAAGTATCGCGGAGGCGGCTCCTACGGAACTGCGTCCTTCGGTCATGCCAAGAGTGGTGCCGGAGGGGAATATGAAGCCGAGGAAGAACAAGACCATGAACATAAGTGACTCATAGACTGCGAATGTATCAAGTATAAACGAGGCAACAACCTGAAGCGAAGAGAAAACCACAAGCCCCGCCGTGCTGAAAAGCGCGGCGGTCTTCATTCTGCGGAATTTCATTGTCAGAGCAGAGCCGACAGCCGTGCCTATGGCATTGATGGCAAAGATAAGGGAGAATGTCAGCTCGGAGAAACCGTAATGATCCTGCACTATGAATGAAGCTGATGAAATATAGGCGAAAAGGACTCCGTAGCAAAGGCCGAACATAATGACGTAGACGCAGAACCATGGAAGCCGGAACAATCCCACGAAACTCTTCGCCACTTTTCCATATCCCCCTTTGATACGTCGCTCCGCAGGGAGCGACTCCCTGAAAAGGGAACACATCAGGGCCAGCACGACCCCTATTGAGAGCAATACTATGAAGATTCCCTTCCATCCTATCGCGTCGGCCACAAGACCGCCTACCACAGGCGCCACAACCGGGGCCACACCATTGATAGCGCCGACTATGGCGAGTATCTTGGCAAGTTCGCGGCCATTGTAGCAATCAGTAGCGACCGAACGCGACATGACAATGCCTCCGGATCCACCCAGACCCTGGAGGAACCGGCAAATGTTGAAAAACTCTATTGTCGGCGAGAATATACTGGCCAGTGTGGAAACACTGAACAGGAGCAGTGAGGCCACAAGCACCGGACGTCGTCCGAATTTATCACTCACAGGGCCGAAGAAGATCTGCCCGATGGCAATGCCGAGCACGCTCGTGGTCAGACCCAGCTGCACCATCGAGGCGTTGGTGTGAAAAACCTCGGCCATGGAAGGGAGAGTGGGGAGATAGAAGTCGGTTATGAAAGGTCCGAAGGCCGAGAGCGCTCCGAGAAAAACCATGAGGAAAAGGAAGTAACGACGTCCGAACGTATCTCCCATCATGCCGTCGGCCATCTTTTCAGTATGTGTGTCCATTATCGCAACAATCTTTCATCCTTATCCGAAAAGTCGTCTGTATTCGCTCTCGAAATTGGGAGTGAACACCCCCTTGCCGATATTGGCGGCGATCTCCTCCGTAGTCCAGAAACGGCCGCCGTCGAGTTCATCCGACGGACAGGGAGCGACATCTGTGACGCAACTGAAGGCATTCACGAGTTCCCTTTCCCGTGCCGACTCAAAGACATAGCTCCCGAGCGGCCGGGCATCGAAGCCCTCCAGTCCGAGCTCCTCGCGTGCCTCGCGGCGCAATGCAGACTCCACATCCTCGCCATAGTCCACATGACCCCCCACGGCGGTATCCCATTTCCCTGGCTGGATATCTTTCCAATCAGGACGTCTCTGCAGATACAGTCTTCCTGACGTATCGAACACATGGAGATGCACGACCGGGTGCAGCAGACGCGATCCGCCGTGACATTCTCCGCGGGTGGCGCTTCCCGTCACCTTTCCCGATTCATCGACAACCGGGAAAATCTCTTCCGAATTATCTTTTCTCTTCATCAAATTATAAACGAAATATTCATGAATTATTATATCCGGCAGTCCGCAAACATCTCTGCAGGCAACTGAGACAAGGGGGCGATTTCTTCCATAAGCCACACGTTTTTGTCCCATAAAATTGCCTGACACTCCCGGTCAGTTCGCAGAATAACATCAAATTACGCAATCCCAAACTATTTTGACACAAAAGGCTCCACTCAGTATTGTTGACAATACGATAAGTTTTATTATCTTTGCATTGGAGTTGGCCGTATCTCCACGACAGATCACCACTCCTTCCTACCGTGAATCAAAAATTCTATTCATAATATCTAACTTAACAAGACAATGAGTAAAATCGTGACACTCGGAGAGATCATGCTCCGACTCTCCCCCGACGGCAATGACCGTTTCATTCAGTCTGACATATTCCGCGTAATCTGGGGCGGCGGAGAGGCCAATGTCGCCGTGAGCTGCGCCAACTATGGCCACGACGCCTATTTCGTATCGAAACTCCCCACCCATGAGATCGGCCAGGCAGCTGTCAACTCCCTGCGTCGATATGGTGTACACACCGACTACATAGCCCGCGGCGGCGACCGTGTCGGCATCTACTACTGTGAAACCGGTGCTTCCATGCGCCCGTCGAAAGTGATCTACGACCGTGCCCATTCCGCCATAGCCGAGGCTAATCCTGAGGATTTCGACTTCGACGCTATCATGGAGGGGGCCGACTGGTTCCACTGGAGCGGCATCACACCTGCCATCAGCGACAAGGCTGCCGAGCTCACCCGCCTGGCCTGTGAGGCCGCCAAGCGCCACGGCGTGACGGTAAGCGTCGACCTTAATTTCCGCAAAAAACTATGGACATCGGAGAAGGCTCAGTCCGTAATGAAGCCTCTGATGAAATACGTAGACGTCTGCATCGGCAACGAAGAGGACGCGGAGCTATGCCTTGGCTTCAAGCCTGACGCCGACGTTGAGAAGGGCGACACAGGCGCCGAAGGCTACAAAGGTATCTTCGCCGCCATGAAGAAAGAATTCGGCTTCAAATATGTGGCATCCACGCTCCGCGAGTCATTCTCAGCCACCCACAACGGTTGGAAAGCCATGATCTACGACGGCAAGGAGTTCTATGAATCGAAGCGCTACGACATCAATCCAATCATCGACCGTGTAGGTGGTGGCGACTCCTTCTCCGGAGGCCTTATCCACGGCCTGCTCACAATGCCCACACAGGGTGAGGCGCTGGAGTTCGCGGTAGCGGCCTCGGCACTTAAGCAGACCATCAACGGAGACTTCAACCTCGTCAGCGAAGCAGAGGTGAAAGCCCTTGCCGGAGGCAGCGCCAACGGCCGAGTACAACGATAAAAAATTTTTTAGATTAAAGCATTAAAGGTTAAAGGTTAAAGGTTATCGATTAAAGATTTAAAGATTAAAGTATAGCCCATTAATTCTTTAATTGTAACCAACTTACCTCTAGCCTATCACCTTTAACCTTTAACCTTTAACCTCTCACCTTTAACCTTTACAAGACAATGGCAAGAAACAGCAAACTCAGCGTATTGAACAAGATGGCGGCTGCGCCGATGGTGCCCGTATTCTATCATAAGGACGTGGAAGTGGCCAAGGCCGTGCTAAAGGCCTGCTATGATGGTGGCGTCCGTCTTTTCGAATTCACCAACCGCGGCGATTTCGCCCATGAAGTATTCCGCGAGCTTTCCAAGTATGTGGCCGCGGAGTGTCCTGAGATGGCTCTCGGCGTAGGCTCCATCGTTGAGCCGGCCACAGCCGCGCTCTATATGCAGCTGGGAGCCGACTTCGTAGTCGGTCCCCTCTTCAATCCCGAGGTAGCCAAAATATGCAACCGCCGCAATGTGCCCTACGTGCCCGGTTGTGGCAGCGTCAGCGAGGTTGGTTTCGCACAGGAAGCCGGCTGCGACGTCTGCAAACTCTTCCCCGGTGACGTTCTCGGCCCGAAGATGGTGAAAGGTCTTCTGGCACCCCTCCCCTGGTCTAAACTCATGGTGACCGGTGGCGTGGAACCTACGGAGGAGAACCTCTCATCCTGGTTCAAGGCCGGAGTCTTCGCCGTAGGCATGGGCTCCAAACTTTTCCCCAAGGAAGTTGTAGCCGCCAAAGACTGGGCCTGGGTGACCGCCAAATGCAAGGAGGCACTGTCGTACGCACATAAATAAGTCCGCCTTATGGAAAAGACCTGGAGATGGTTCGGCCCCAATGATCCTATCACCCTCGATATGCTCCGCCAGATCGGAGTGGAGGGAATAGTGACATCGCTCCATCATATCCCCAACGGGGAGATATGGAGCGGGGAGGAGGTGAACCGTATGAAAGACTATATCGAGAGCCACGGCCTGCGCTGGAGCGTGGTTGAAAGCCTTCCTGTGTCGGAGGAGATAAAGTATGCGGGACCGGGACGCGACAAACTCATCGAGAACTATAAGGTGAGCCTCGCCAACCTCGGGAAAGCCGGGGTGAAGACGATCTGCTACAACTTCATGCCGGTGCTCGACTGGGCACGCACGGAGCTTGATCACCCCAATCCCGACGGCACAACCAACCTCTACTTCAACCGTGCGGAATTCGCTTACTTCGACATCAATATCCTTAAGCGTGAGGGTGCGCGCGCCGACTATGACGAGGCGACTCTCCGCCGGATGGAGGAGGAGGTAGCTCCACGCATGGACAAAGAAGCCGAGAAACGTCTGGTAGACACCATCATCGTCAAGACACAGGGATTCGTCAACGGCAACATCTCGGAAAGCGACTTTGATCCCGTAGGTAAGTTCCGCGATCTTCTTAAACTTTACGAAGGTATCGACGCCGAGCAACTGAGGGCCAACATGGCCTACTTCCTGGAGGCCATCATGCCTGTGTGCGACGAATATGGCATCGACATGTGCGTTCATCCCGATGACCCGCCGCTCCAGATTCTGGGGCTGCCGCGCATAGTTACATGCGACGATGATATCCGCCGCTTTCTCGACGCTGTGCCTAATCCCCACAACGGACTCACCTTCTGCGCCGGTTCGCTATCGGCAGGCGCACACAACGATGTCGTCGCGCTGGCCGAGAAATATGCCGACCGCACACACTTCGTCCACACCCGCATATGCGAGGTGCGTCCCGACGGCGACTTCAAGGAGGCGTCACATCTCGATCCGCGCCTGATAGAGGTGGTGCGCATATTCGAGAAGAAGCGTCCCGGAGTGCCTATGCGCGTAGACCACGCCCCGCTGATGCTCGGAGATGAGAAGATGGGCTACAACGCCGGATACTCCTTCCACGGACGCATGCTCGCGCTCGGGATGCTCTCCGGCATCATGGCTACGATCGACACTGAAAAGGATTGATTTCCCCGCGCCTGACTATTCCGGACGCGACACACTAATGAACCGCCTCAACCCTGCCGGCAGGGTTGAGGCGGTTCGGTAATAATGAAAGGGACTGCTCCGTAACCGATACGTGGCAGTCCCTCCTTTAAACAATCCTTTTATACCTTAGAAATTGTTGTGATTAAATTTATCTGCTGACATTATGAAGATTTAAATTTATTGCCTATCATCATGAAAAGTATCCTTTCACCTGCAGAAACCTCTTAATCACATCTAACATCATTTTTATTTCCTCCATACCTATCATTTGCGGATCGTGGTCCAGTTGCTGAGTATGTTGCTCATCTCAACGGGATCTATTCCTTTGTTTGTTGGAACCACAGGCTTTATCGTGCCGTCAGGATTGAAGTGCATACGGTCGATGCACACCTCACGATGAGTGCCAGGGTTGTTGGAGATATAGTTGGGGTTGATACGGTGGTAGACGATATACCAGTCGTCGGTGCCGGGAATACGCAGCACGGAATTGTGGGCCGTGCCATAGATGGCGTTGGCCGGATCCTGCTGCAGTATGACAGGCTGCTCAGCGACTTCGATAGGGCCGAGAGGAGACTTCGATGTGCCGTAGGCCACATGATAGTTGGGAGAACCCGTGTCATCGACCGACCATAGGAAGTAATACGTGCCGTTGCGATAGAACACGTAAGGGGCCTCGCGATAAGCGTAGTCCTTGAGTGTTCCCCCCTGCGGGGTAAGCACCTTTATCGTCGATTCATTGATAGATGTCATATCCGGATTGAGTTCGGCTCCGGCCATGTAGCCATTGCCCCAGTAGAGGAAGTATTTCCCGGATACAGGGTCGTGGAAGACATCGACGTCTATCTGCTGTCCCTTACCTACCGGCGATTTGTCGACGATTGGATGTCCAAGGTCTGTGAATGGACCTGTGGGATCGTCGGCCACAGCCACGCCGATAGCCTTGCGGTTGCTTCCGGGTTCATGGCCGCTGAAGTAGAAATAGTATTTGAAATTACCGTCCTTGTCCATCACTTCCTCTATGCAGGGAGCCCAGGCGTTGCCGGTGGCCCATTTCACATCGTCTGTGGCAAGGTCGAGTATCGTGGTCTCCTTGTCCCAATTTACAAGATCGGGAGAGGAATAGACATCGAAAGTATGACCACCCCAGCCACGGAATCCGTCGGTAGTGGGGTACAGATAGAAGCGACCTGTCTTCCGGCTGAAAAGTATCTCGGGATCTGCATGGAAACCGGGGATCACGGGATTGGAGCGTACCTCCGCGATGACATTGATGTTAACCTTCTCTTTACCGTTGCTGAGAGTATACTTCTGAGGGCCGGCGGTAAAGTCGCGGGCGCCGGAGGGTTCCACCGCCCAGCCCGGAGTGGCCGTGAGCCGCGGGTCAAAATTCTTCAGGTCGGTGCCGTAGCGTACGGGAAGGTTGAGATCCGTGCCTCCGTAGGTAGTCCAATCCTGATGCAGATTGGGGTTATAGCTTCCTGTCACGGCAGGCTTGTCGATGGGGAAAGCCTTAAGCAGACGCTTTGTCTCCTCCGGTTTCAACGGTATGATCGAACCGTGGCGCGGAGTGAATGCCCCTTTCGTCTCTGTCTGTGCGCGAAGCTTGAAATTCTCAAGGTCGGGAGTTGTACAGAATTGGTAGTAACCACTTGTGTAGCAGTCATACATAAGCACCCACTCATCGCTGTCGATAAGTCTGAACATTCCGCCTCCTTCGACAGCCACATCTGTCTGCTGCAGTGTGTCGGTAGGTTTGCTCCACTGACTGCCGGGCTCTTGTCCGGGTTCCTCGGTGAGACGGGTGGCCGTCACCTGACATATGCCGCCGGTGCCTTCGTTCTTATAGATCATATGGTAAAGACCCGTGCGCTCGTCATAAGCGATATCGCCGTCGATCGTGGCTGATCCTCTGTCGTAGAAGAAGACAGGATCGGTCATGAGATCGGAGAAATCGTCGTTGGCGTAGCAATAATATATCTTGTCATATGAGGCTTTACCGTCGTCGGTAAGCATGGAGAAATATACGAGATAACGGCCTTTGGAGCCATCTTTGTTCACATAGTCGGGATCCCAGATCACCTCCGGGGCCCAGACCCTCTTAACGTTTTTCCATTCGGGAAAACGGTCCGGGAAATGTACGGTATGATGAGTCCAGTTGACAAGGTCATCGCTCTTGTAGAGCACGATGCCGCGGTTTGACGACCATCCCTCGGAGCATTTCATGTCGGTTGCCACCATATAGAACTTTCCGTCTACTCCACGTATCAGATGCGGATCGCGAATGCCTTTCTTGATGGCCACAGTGTCGGAAGCCATCACCCTTGTGCCGCCATTGAGCGGGGTATAGTTGAAACCGTCAGTGCCGATAGCATAATATAGGTTTTCATCGGCATTGCTGGGGAAGTAAGCGAAAAGATAGGAATCATATTCCTCGGGTTCCGCCACTTTCACATTGAATTTGCGCGAGGCCTTGGCCTTGTTTTTCACAGCCGTGGCAGTCAATGTCACTGTCTGGCCTCCGGGCACCTTCTTAAGTATTTTTCCGGCATTATTGACGACAGATGGGTCGCTTGATGTCCAGATGAGTATGGAACCATGTTCTGTCTTCGATGGAAGAATGAGGTCGGAACGCCGGTTTTCAGTGCCTCCGGGAATCATGATCTTGCTGAGATCGGTCTTTACTGCCTCCTTGTCGCTGATCTTACGCGGTCGGGCATAAGCTTCCGTCTGGGAGAGTGTGCATCCCAGCCCGGTTAAAATTCCTAAAATCAAATATGATCTGAAGTTCATGCTATGATTTGGGTTAATGAAATAATGACCCGCCGGAGATTAGCTGCAACGGCGGCACATGCGTTAAAGGAAGTCGATACTGCCACTTAATAACAACAGTATAAAACTATAACTGCAAAATTAGGCAATTTATTTTACCCACCATACTATTTATCGGTCATTTTTACCATTTTGATGTAATCATGCCCCTATATTGACAGAAATGACCACTTACAGCACTACGGATATATGAATGTTAGCCCTGGCAGGAAAATTTAAAGTTCATTTCAAACAGCTTCTATTAGACTTAAGAAAAAAGAGTATGGACGCCTCCCGGCGTCCATACTCTTAATGAAATCAAACTAAATGTTATTTGCCTGATTCAATGCTTCTATGGGATTGAAGCATGAAATAACCAACCAGTTTCACGACATCGCGGCGGCTCAACCGCCGCGATGTCGTGAATAACCATAAGCAATATTAATTGTTAAGTCAGAATCCGGCAGAACCCGTCTGCCCGATCCGTTCAGTCAGAATATAGTAGACGGTTCATTACCGTTTGCCATATCATTTACCCTGGAGACCGTCGGCGAAGCCGCCGTAGGCCGGCTTGCGGCTGTAGTTCAGATCCCAAAGGCCGATAGGACATCCTGCACGCCAGCCGGATCCCTCGGGGCTGTCAGTCTGGGCCCATGCGCAGATGCCATACTGCTGGGAAACAGGGATGATCTCGAAGTACTTCTCAACGATAAACTTGTAGAAGTTGCTCATTGCCATCTGCTGCTCGAAGGTTACATCCGCAGTTTTGACCTCCTGACCGTTTGCGTCTACAAGACCCATATCAAGCTCGGTGATACGCACGAGCTTGCCTGTGGAGGCCATAAGCTCAAACATCTTGACGATGTGGTCTTCCTTACTCTTCTGAGTCTCGGGCTTCATATAGCAGGAAACGTGCATCTGAGTGCCGATACCGTCGATCTTCGTCTCGCCGTCGCTCTCCCATTGCTCAATCCACTTGATAAGGCTCTTGAGCTTCTGGTTGTCGTCCCAGTCAGACTCGAGGTTGTAGTCGTTGATGAAGAGTTTCAGATCATCAGGGTTGCCACCGTTCTTAGCGAAATACTGACGGGCGAACTTGATAGGCACGCGCACATAGTTGTCGCCGAGATAATCCTGCCAGAAGAACTTGTTGGCCGGATTGTCGGTTGTGGCGGCATGCTGCAGACCATAACGGTCTCCCTCCATACTGCCGGAAAGGGGCTCGTTGACCACATCCCAGGCTTTCACCTTGCCTGCGGTAGCCTCCATCATGCCTTTCACCCAACGCTCCATCTCATCAGTAAGCACTTCCGCCTTCTCCTCAGGGGTCAGAGGAAGCGTATTGCCGGTTCTCTCGATTTCAAATACGAAATCATCGAAATAGTACTTATTGGCCTCTGTGAAATCATTGAGGTTCCATGCATATGACAGCATACCGTCAGAACCCACATTGGAAGCACCAAGTGTCAGCGTCTTGTCGAAAGTCTGCCAATCGGGCGTGAAATTGAGGTTCACACCACCGTCCCAGTGGATATACGAACCCGGTTTCGCATGGTTCTGAGAGGAAGCGGAAGCCGGTTTGTCGGCACGGTACTTGAAAGAGACATGCACCTTGTCGCCCTCTACAAGCGGAATATTGGAGACTACGAAGAACTGAGTGTCATAGTTGTTTGCAGGATTGTCGATCGACTGCACGACTATGCCGCGGCTGCCGTCATAACCCACACCGGCGGTGAACACAGGTTCATGATGACCACCTGTACCGGGTTCACAAACCCAGAAGCTTGCAGCACCGTCACCCTCCATATCGCCATTGGTGATAAGGGATTCCCAATAAGCGACGGCAGGAGCCTCCTCATGGATAATCTTCACATATTTTATCCAGACCGTACCTACGAAATCACCATGCTGGAACAGCACGAAATTATTGCCATCGACAGCAGCTGTGAAGTCAAGAGTCTTCTCCTCCCAGTCCGTACCGAAAGAGATGCCATTTCCAAACTCGGATCCGCCACCCCAGTCGCCGACTTTACCACGGATTTTACCCTCGCCGGTTCCTTTCACCATGACCTTGAGGGTATATTTATTGCCGGCAACCAAATTTACGCTTCCGATAATCTGATACTGGAGTTCCCAGAAATTAGCGGTCGGAGTGTCCTGGGTAAGCTCGAAACAGCCCTCGGCATTGATTGTCGGACCGGCACTGTTTCCAAACTGTCCCCAGCCCCAGTTGGCACCGGCAGAGAAATCAGCCACAGCGTCCTCGACCTCAATTCGCTCGTTGGGGTCGATCTCTATTGTCTTGTCGGCGATGAGGGAGTTGAGCCATTTCACGTTCTGCTGCTCATGCCAGCAGAGAGTGTGTCCGTAGACCTGGAGGCCGGCATCCGTAGCGGCACCAACGAAGTCGCGGACAGTTCCGAAATTCATTGTTCCGTCATCAGCCACGACTGAGGCATACTTCATGGCGTTGCCTGTCGTCACCTGGTCGAAGTTCGAGTTGGTGAGAAGGAATACGCCCGTGCCCTTGAGATACTCCTCGGCGTTCACCCCGGTTCCGAGAAGGAATCCGGGATGAGCCGCACGGTCTATGTAAGTTTTCAGTGGCTGATATTCGTTGAGATATTCATACTCGGCCTGGGTTGCGGGCTTCTCCACGACATAGTTGGCGGTGTCGAAATATTCGGCACATCCAGCCATCACCGGGACCAGAGCCAAAGCCCATGCCATATTAATATACTGTTTCATATACGCAATCAGTTGGAATAGGTTGGATTGAAATTAAACTCCGGAGCCACCTCGCGCGAACGGATCACAAGAGTGTCCAATGTCGTGAACTGGCGGGGACCGAAGTCCACCTTATAGTCGAGATAGATGGCGTCGTGATCGGCGTTGTTGTAGCTGTTCTTATCGCCGAGTTTCACGAATTTGCCTGTGCCGGAGGCCGTCATACCCTCGGTCTTGGTGCTCACGGTTATATCATCGCCGTTGAAAGTGAGGAGAAGGTCACATTTGAGTGTCTTCACCGACTCGCCGTCAGGCACGATCGTAGAGAGGGGGAAGATAACCTCCTGCATCGATTTGGTGTTGAGATAGACCACCTCATCCTTCTCCACATACTGTGCGTGGCGGATATCCGTATAGGCACCGTTCTGGGCGTCGTTGATCTTGTCGACACCGCGGCGCAGATAGCTGCCGTGCCAAGGATTGATATATTTCACACAGTAGAGCACATAATCCTGAGGAAGCACGCTCCATGCGGAAGCGTCGCATTTCGCGGGATTGGTACCTTCCACGGCAGGTGTGCCGGAGAGGATACGGTCTGCGCCGATCGCGTTGACCATACGCACAGGGATCACGTAGGTGTTCTTCACAGCGTCAGGGTCAGCGAAGAAAGCGTCGGTAAGAGTCACGTCCGTGCCGAAGAGATAGTCGTCTTTCTTAGTGAACACGGTCGACTCCATCGAGTAATAATTGTCGGGCATGACCTTCACCGGAGTCCCGTCGCTGAATGTGAGGTTCTCTACCAGCGAGGGATCGACCACCACGTCTATCTTCAGGTTTTTCGACTTATAGGCACCACCCTGAGTGGCAAGAATCTGGAACTTGTGCTGCAGATTGAGTGAATTGTCACCGTCGGGATAGTCACCGAGTATCACGCAAGTGGCGGGATACTGGTAGGCGAAGTAAGCCGTCACACCATCCTCATGGTCGGGGAAGTCGTTGCTGCCGTTCTTGCAGGATACGGCGGAGAGAGCAAGCACCACGCCCAAGGCCGGGATCAGGTTGTTCTTAATATATTTCATGATTGTAGACTTTTGAAAAATGATAATTACCATCCGGCATTCTGCTGGAGATTGCTGAATTTCAGTACGTCGTTATACGGAAGCGGCCCGTAGATCATATAGTCGCTGTAGCGGCGCGGCTCCACGTCAAGATAGTTGAAGGAGGTGCCATTGATAGAAACGCCTTTTGCGGTCTGATTGAGATCAGCCTTCCAGCGGCGGAGATCCCAGAAACGCTTGTTCTCGAAGCAGAGTTCAAGACGGCGCTCGTTGCGGATAAGCTCACGCATGGCATCCTTGCTGGCTGCGGCGGCATCAAGATAGGGATCCTCGCCATCCACGCCAAGACCGGCGCGCTGACGGATAGCCTTGATCACGTCGTAGGCTGAATAAGCGAACTGACCTCCGGACATCGGGCCCCAGGCCTCGTTGGCAGCCTCGGCATAGTCGAGGAAGATCTCCGTGAAGCGGATGCGTGCGGTGTAGTGAGGCTTCTTCACCTCGTTGGTGGTGTTGGGGTTCACATCGTCGCGCAGGAGCTTGTGAAGATAGTAGCCTGTGCGGGTTGAGTAGCCTGCCTCCTTATTGATACCGTCGTTGTTGGGAGAATCGGCGCCCGTTGAGATCTCGGAGTTGTTGACACCGAGCTTGCTGCCGTCGGTCACGATATAAGCGGCAAGACGGGGGTCACGTCCGGCATAGGGATTGGCGGGATCATAGCCCGAACGCTCGTCGGTGATGGGATAGCCGTTGGCCATCGGGAAAGCATCCACAAGGTTCTGGGTAGGGTTCACGCGCCCTTTGCCATAGATCGACGGCGGGAAGTTGTCGCCTTCGATTGTCGAATTGTCTTCGGCACCGCTGCGCCAGATGATTTCAGCATGGTTGACAGAGGCTGTCACGCTATTGCCGATCTCACCGCCGGTGTACCAGAGATGACCGTTCTTGGCAAGACCTGCGGCACCGCCGACGCGGTTGAGCACTGTCCCGGCCCTTCTTGCAGCCTCCTCCCAGGAGACACCCGACTGGTCGCTGAATGCGGGGCTCGCGGCCAGGATGGCAGTCTGGGCGGCAATAGCCTCGGCTATGCGGCCGGAGAAGCGGAGATGGGTCGTGGCGCCGTTCACACGGTTGTAGACGGCGGCATTGACACCCTTGGAGGCATATTTCGCAGGCACCTCGTTGTCGGCCACATCCTTGTAGTCGACAGGAAGAAGCGCGCTGGCGGCATCAAGGTCTTCGAAAATCTGCTTTACGCACTCAGCGAAAGTGTTACGCGGCAGATTGAGCTCAGAATCCGCGCTGAAGGGAGTCAGCCAGATGGGCACACCCATGAGGGTGCCGTCGGCGGTCTTTCCACCGTAGTTCTGAAGCAGATAGTAAAGATTGAGGGCACGCAGACCATAAGCCTCGCCACGGAGGCGGTCGCGGAACATCTCGTTGATTACCTCATCGGCCGCGAAAGTGATCTCGTCGATGCGCGAGAGGACAATGTTGCAATACTGGATGGAGGCGTTACGGTCGCGCCAGTTGTTGACCGAGAGACCTGTCTGCGAAGTCCAGGCGCCGCCTGCCATTATGAGCCACTCGTTGTTGATGTCGTTGGAGACAGCATCGTCGGTGGCCACATCGTTCTCGGGAGTGCTCGGATAAGGCATCAGGATGTAGGCGCTGCCGAGAATGGCGTCAGCGTAGTTAGGCTCGTTGGCCATGTTGTTCTCATCCTTGATGTTCTCGATGGCGGGCTCGAAAAGGTCGTCGCATGAGGTCAGACCCAGCACTATCGAGGCGACAGCTATATATTTTGCTAAATTTTTCATTTTGCAGGGATTAGAAAGTTACTTTTGCGCCGATGTTGTAGAAACGCGACTGCGGGGCACTTCCAACGTTCCTTTCCAGGATCTTGCGGTTCTTGCCGAACGTCACGAGGTCGTCGGCGCTCACATAGATCTGAAGATCCTTCACGATCGGGCCGTGGATGATCGATTTCGGGAAATCATAGGTCAGCTGGATCTTGTCGATATCGAAACGGTCGGTGCTGTAGAGCCAGAAATCGGAAGCCACATAGTTGTTCGCGCCATTGGTGGTTGTAAGGCGTGGCATCGTTGCCGTGGAAGCGGTAGCCGGAGTCCAGCGGTCGCGTGCGGCTGCGGTGTATTTCGCATCGCCGGCCATCCTGTAGTAGCTGTTGTCATTGAGCATGCCGTGGCCGCCGAATGATCCGAGACCGTGCACGAAGAGAGTGAATCCCTTCCAGGATGCGGAGAGGTTGACGCCCATGAAGAAGGGGCTTCCATACCATCCACCCTTTGCGAGGAACACCTGGTCGTTGGTGTCGACCTTGCCGTCGCCGTTGATATCGGCATACTTGAGGTCGCCGGCCTTGAGGTTAGAGCTTCCGAGAGCGGCCTGGTTGGCTGCGGCAGCCTCCTCGTCCGTCTTGAAGAAGCCGAGGCAGCGGTAGCCCCAGATACCGTCGACAGCCTTACCCTCGCGATACTGGTAATCATTGCCCCATACCTCGTCGCGTTTGGTAGCCTTGGTGTCGTAGTATGTACCGGTGACACCGGCCTTGAACTGAACCTCTCCGAAGTCCTGCTTGTAGTTCACACCGAAATCGAAACCTGTGCGGCGGTTGTCGTTGAGGTTCAGATAAGGAACGAACGAAGCCTCGGGATAGTATGTCGAGAAGTAGCTCGGGAATTTCGAAGATGCATTACTGAGAAGGCCCTCGGTCTTATATGTGAAGAACATCGCGTTGAAGTCGATCGAACGGTCGAAGAGCTCTCCGCGCAGACCGGCGGTGAATTCCTTACGCTTCACAAATGTCAGGCCCGTGTTCTCGCCACGCTTGGGATAAGCTGCGGCGGTGCCTCCGATAGCCCAGCTGTACCAGCCTCCGTTGGTGTAGTTGGCGCTGTACATGTAGTAGTCGGAGATATCGATGTCCTGGTGCAGGATGCTTCCCGAAACGGAGAGCATAAGCTCATTTACGAAATCATTATCCTTGAGGAACTCCTCACCGGTGAGACGCCATCCGAGGGTAGCGGAGGGAGACCATGCCTGACGGTGGCCGGGAGCGAGACGGGAACTGTGGACACCTGCTACGGCGAGATCGGCGTAGTAGCGGCGGTCATAGTTATAGTCGAGCTCAAAACCGATATTGGCGCTGCTCAGACGGTGATAATCACCTGAGTTTGTGCGCTGCCATCCTGCGGCGATAGCCATGGCGTGAATGTTGTGGACATCGGCGAAAGTACGCCGGTAGTCAAACTGACCCGACCAATAGATGGTCTGACGGCTCTTGGAGCCGGAGATGTTCTGCACTCCGGAGTGCTCGTCCTTACCCTCAGTGGTGACGTCGGTGATCTCATCGAAGCCGTTGAAGTCAGACCATACGGGGATGAAAGTCATGTAGGAGTTGGTGTAGCTCGTGTCGTAAGACGTAGCATAGTCAACGGCGAACTTCGTGGTGAAGCTCAGACCCTTCGTCAGCATGGCGAGGTCGAGGTTCACGCCAGTGTCAAACTGGAACTGGCGGCTGGTGAACTTGTTGTATCCCTTTGCCAGATAGTCGGCGAAGATATTGGTCTTGTCGATCTGCGAGCCGGCGAGGAAGCAACCGTTGAAAATGTTGCTGGTAGAGCCGATCAGACCGAGTGCGGATGAGGCACCGGTGTTGACCATATCGATAGGGATCAGCGGGTTGATACGGTTGGGGCGGAAAGTCGATGCCGCCTCCCAATAGTCACCGTGCGCCGAGCGTGCTCCGTAGAATGTAGCCGACGTGTTGACATAGGCGCTTACCCAGTCGGTGATATCGACGTCGATATTGCCGCGAACGCTGAAACGGTCGGTGAAGTTCTTGCTTGCCTCTCCGAATTTCAGGTAGTCGCCCTGACGGTAATAGTTGACGTTGGTGTAGAACCGGGCCCTCTCGTTTCCTCCGGAGATCTCCAGAGTGGCATCGGTGCGGTTGTATGCCTTCTTGACATAATCACGTGAATACATGTCGAGATTGGGATACAGATAAGGATTCGTGCCTGCGGCAGTATTGTAGATCTGCTCGGGAGTATAGGAGGGAGCGAGACCGTCGTTGGCACGGGCCTCATTGTAGAGAGTCATGTATTCGGCCGAGCCGAGATATTCGGGGAAAGATTTGGCCACATGCCAGCCAGTGTTGGCGCGGACGTCGATCGAGAGGGGGGCGTTCTTTCCACGCTTCGTGGTGACATAGATCACACCCTTTGCCGCGCGTGCGCCGTAGAGCACTGTCGCGGAGGCTCCCTTCATGAAGGTGATAGACTTCACCTCCGTGGAGCTGACGTTGTTGAGGTCGCGTGCCACACCGTCGATGAGCACGAGAAAACCGGAGTTATCGGCGTCCTGACCCCAGAGGGAGTTTCCGTTGAAACCGGATACATAGCCCGAGATGGTGCCGTTGTTGAGGTCATTGATGTAGTTCACCTTCATGAGCTCCTCAATATCGAGCACTTCGGCTCCGCCGAGCATATCCTCCTTGTCGATCGTGCGGAAAGCAAGCTGCACCTGATCGTCCAGGTTCAGGCTGTCGGCCGGTTCGCCGGCGGCAGCCGCGGTCTGCGGCGCGAAGAGCGCGGCCACGGCAGCCATCGGAAGAATATTCAGATATTTTGATGTCATAATGTTTCTCGTAAGGTTAGATTAATTACCATCCGGGATTCTGTTCGAAGCCCTCATATATATAGGTGTCGTCGCGAAGGAACGGGAACCAGTAGTGCTTCGTGTCAAAATTACGGGTAAGGATCACCTCCTCGCGGAACTCAGCCACCTCGGCCTCCGCGGGATCATTTTCGGCGAAGAATTTCTCATCGGCACCGGATACACGGATGAACTCCTGCGAGGTCTTCACGGTGTACTTAGGCTCTGTGAGGAGCAGCCAGCGCTGGAGGTCGTTGAAGCGGAAGCCTTCGAAGGCCAGCTCCACGGCACGCTCACGGCGAACCTCGTCCATGAAATCATTGCCGGTGAATTTCTCAGCCACATGTCCGGCACCTACACGGTCGCGGAGCACATTGATGGCATCACGTGCCGAGAGAGAGCACTTGGCAGACTTCCCTGTCGGGCCACCGATCACGGCACATGCCTCGGCATACATCAGATAGACGTCGGCAAGACGCATATAGGGTATGTAGGAGTGCGGGTTGGGACCGTAGCCGTCGGAAGAGCCCTCGTCATATTTCTGGCAGGTGTGAGGTATGAGTTTCTGATAGAAATAACCGGAACGGCTGGCATTGGTGATGGCTCGCATGGAACCGCCTGTGGCGAGACCGGCATACTTCATTGCCTTGTCGGCAGCGTCAGGCTCAGCATTGATATATTTCACACCGTCAAACACGATATCGTGATAGAAACGGGGGTCACGATCCTTGAAGGGGTGCTTCGGATCCCATCCTGACTCCGGGTCATCGAGGGGAAGACCGTTGGCCATACCGTAATTCTTCACGTAGTTGGCAGTCGGCTGATGGATGTGGTTGTCCTGCGCGCAAAGCTGGTTGGGGCCGAACGTACGGGAGAAGTTGTAGCGGGTGAACGACCATCCTGCGGAGGGACCGCGGAGAAGAGCCTCCTTGCCACCGGGCTGCAGCCAGCCGCGGCCTGCCGTGAAGAAGAGCTCGCTGTAGCTTGTCTCCACACCGGCCGATTTCTTATGGTCGTAGACATTCTCATAGTCAAACTTGGCCAGTTCATACTGAGTGCTTCCGGCCTCCACGAGAGAGATGATCTCTCCGAACGCATCTGCTGCGAGACGCGCGTATTCGGCATCATAATTATAGGTCTGCGTGCCGCCTGTCTGTGCGCCATGAACCATCAGGGGGCTTGCGGCCCAGAGATAGTTCTTGCCGAGATAAGCGAGAGCGGTGATCTTGTTGATGCGAAGCTCATTCTTGCCGAGAGTCTTCTTGCCGGCCGTAGTGTTATCCCAGTTGACGGGGAGAAGTTCGGCAGCTTTCTTGAAGTCGGCGGCAGCCTTGTCGGCAGTCTCGCGGTAGCTCAGGCGCTCGAGACGGGGAGACTCTGAGGCGGCGAATGTATGATCGACATACGGGAGACCGCCCAGGAACTGCATCATCTCGAAGTGATACCAGGCGCGGAAGAAATAGAGCTGACCGAGAATCAGGTTCTTCTCTTCAGATGTGCCTGTGAAATAATTGTCGATCTCCTCGATACCTTTGTTGGCCTTGGCGATGCAATACCAGGCATGTCCGGCCAGACGATGGTTGAACGAGCTGTTGGAGGTCGGGTCGAGACCGTCTTTCTTGGCAGCGAACCAGAACTGATTATTGTTCTGCCATGCATAGTAGTTGCCCAGGTCGATCTGGGTCTGGATGAGACGGTCGGTCTCAGCCTGGGGATTCATGACCTCGTCGTCGCCGAGATTCCATGAAGTCGTCCAGAATGCTTTGGCCTTGTCGGGGATACAGTTGTAGATCTCCTCCACGTAGCCCTGCATATTCGTGAAATTCTTGAACGGAGTGTCGACCGACACATCGGAGGCGGGCTCCTTGTCGAGATAGTCTTCGCAAGAAGAGAATCCCGCCATGAGTGTCAGTCCGAAGGAAAGGGCGGCAGCCGCCTTAAATATTTTGTTCATGATTGGAGTAGTTCGAGATTAAAGATTGAACTTGATACCGAGGTTGAAACGGCGCATCGTAGGATAAGCGCCGGAGCCGGAACCTCCGGAGAAGTTAGACTCGCGGTCGTCGGGCATCCTCGACCAGAGCCACAGGTTGTTGCCGTTGAGGTAGATCTTGAGGTTGGAGAGGCCAAGCTTCTTGATCCAACCGCTGTTCCATGTGTAGGCGATCTCGGCGTTCTTCAGACGGATGTAGGAGCCGTCGTAGAGATACTGGGTGCCGTTGCTGTAAGAACTTACCTGCGAATACCAGCGGGGAAGGAGCATATCGCCGTCGCAGTCATATCCGTTCCACCAGTCACCGAGACGGTATACGTTGTCAGTGTTGTGCGAGAATGACACGAGGCTGACATCGCGGGTCACGTTGGTCACACCATAGAACTGCACGAAAGCGCTGAAACCTTTCCACTCGAATCCGAGGGTGGCATTGTATGTGTTCTGGGGAGTGCCGGAATATCCGTAGGGTGCGGAGTCCTCGACATCGACCTTACCGTCGCCGTTGAAGTCGACGATATAGTAGTCGCCGGGAAGACGTCCCTCATTGTTGACATCATGCATCGGCGAGCCATAGAGCTGGTCGAGAGAGTTCAGGAAGCCACCGTTGATGTGGGAATGAGTCTGACCGATGGCATAGCCTGCTTGCTTCTGATATGCGGGCTTCAGATCGGGATCGTCACGGAATGTGATCTTATTGGCGGCGTGGGTCATATTGAGGTTGGCCCATATGCGCATGTCAGGATTGATGTTCTTGCTGAAACGGAGTTCGAGCTCATAACCCGACACCTCAGCCTTACCGAGGTTGGCGGTCGGCGGTGTCTGTCCGAAATAGGAGGGCATCGAACGGTCGTTGCCGTTGATGAGAATGTCGTTACGTTTGTCCTTGAAGATCTCGACCGTACCGGAGAACATGCTGTTGAGGAATGAGAAGTCGATACCGAGGTTCATCTTCTTCACTTTCTCCCAGTGAGCGTCGGGGTTGCCGAGAGCGCTCTGCCGATAGTAGGAATAGATACTTCCGTCGTCATACTTGCCAGGAGTGCCTGTGCCGCCGTAGCCGGTCTCGACCATCTTCGTGTTGCCACCATATGCCCACTGATCCATATAGAGGAAGCGCGCGCCGGTGTCGTCGCCGATCTCACCGTAAGATGCACGTATCTTGAGTTCCTGCCACCAGTTGTCAAGACCGAGGGCATGCCAGAATTTCTCCTGAGAAGGACGCCATCCGATAGCACCCGAATTGAAGAAACCGAAACGGAAACCCTTACCGAATTTCTCAGATCCGTTGTAGGCGCCGTTATACTCGAAGAAGTAACGGTCGTCGAAGTTGTAGGTTGTACGGAACACCCAGTCCTCACGATGGATAGGAATCATGTTGCCGGTAGCCATCTCCTGACGTGTCCATACGCCTGTGACACCTACATTGTGCTTGTCGGCGAACACGCGGTTCCAGTTGAGCTGCACCTGATAGTTGAGGTTGCGGATAGTGTTCCAGTCCTGAACGCTACCACCCTGCACGCCCCATGCGGAGCCGGGATAATAGTCGAACATGGTGGTCTTGTCGAAAGATGTCTCCGTCTGTGCCACGCCTGTCTCGGGGTCGATCCATTTGTGCTGCGGAGAGTGATAGAGGTCGTTCACGCCACGTCCGGACTCGATAAAGCGGTTGTCCCAAGAGATCATTGCCTGAGCGTTGAGGCCCTCGGTGATGAATCCCAGATCCTGGTTGAGGACGAAGTCAGTGTTGATACGAGTGTTGGTGGTCTTGAAAGCGCCACCCATGGCGAGCTGCTCGGCCGAGTTGGCAACCTGCGATTTGAACGCGGGATAGTAGCCGAACGAACCATCAGAATAAATAGGACGGAACACGTCGGGGGCGATGTTGTAGACACCGGCCCAAACCTGCTGGTTGTTCCAGTTGCCCTGGTCGAACGACTGACCGTCGCTTGGCCATGTGCTTCGCTTCTGTCCCGTAGATCCGGCGAGGTTCACCTTGAAAGTGGTTGTCGGGGTAAGGGAGAAGTCGAGATTGGAGCGGGCGTTGATACGGTTATAGCCGAAGCCTGTGTCATATCCGCGTCCGTTGCTGATATTGCGGAAGAGGTCGCCCTCATGCACGAAATCCACGACTGCGAAATAGCGTACGAACTTCGTACCGCCGCTTACAGACACATTGCCATTATAAGACATGGCATGGTTCTTGAACAGGTAGTCCTGCCAGTCCACATTAGGATAACGCTCGTATTCCTCGAGATTCGCAGGATGGCGGTACTTATAAGCCACAGCCTCGGGAGTCATGTAGCTCCATGACGCCGGACGGATGGGGAGCTCGTGGAGCACAGCGAGGTTACGCATCATAAGTGCGTCGTAAGAGTCAGCCTTGTCAGGGAGCTTCGACACCGTCTTCATTGTAGCGGTGAAGCCCACATCGATCTTGGCACGTCCTTCCTGACCGCGTTTGGTGGTGATGAGCACGACACCGTTGGCACCCTTCACACCATATACTGCGGTTGCGGATGCGTCCTTAAGCACGGAGATTGATTTCACGGAGCTTACGTCGACACTGTTCATGTCGCGCTCGATACCGTCGACGAGCACCAGAGGATCGGAATTGTTCCAGGAGCTGGCACCACGGATGGTGATCTTGGCACTCTCGTCGCCGGGCATACCGGACGACTGCACGGTGATCACACCGGGAAGGTTACCGGTCAGGGCGGCGCTGATATCGTGGATACCGGCGGCACGCTCGAGCACCTCACCTGTGGTCTGCGTGATGGCGCCCACCACGGAGGCCTTCTTCTGCTGGCCGTAGCCCACGACCACGAGCTCCTCAAGCTGCTCGGTGTCAGACTTCATGGTCACATTGATAACACTGCGGCCATTGATGGGCTCCTCGACAGGCTTCATGCCGATGTAGGAGAACACCAGGATTGCCGACTTGCTGTCAGGAACGTCAATGGAATACTGTCCATCAATATCCGTGACAGTGCCTTTGGCAGGCTGTCCTTTCACAGCGACCGTCACTCCTATGAGTGCCTCGCCTGTGTCGTCGATGACCGTTCCCTTGACTGTCTTAGCATACGATGCCATGGCACCGAAGCAGACGAAAATCAAGAGAAGCAGAATGCATCGGAATTGATTGTTAACATTCGTCATTTCGTTAGTTTAAGTAAATTATTGATTTAAATTCAGGTTAATGTGTAAGGCTCCTTGAGCCCGCGACAGAATGGTTTAGCAAAGGTTAATTCTCTTTTTCCGTTGTCTGTTAGATTTAAGTGGTTTTATAAGGTTGTTTTTTCTATTTTTTCAAGTGCAAATTTATAAAGAGGAATCGCAACCGGGGTGAAATCGGGTTACATTTGCCTACTCCCTTGTAACACAATTTAACAATCGTGTCTCATATCCGTACATATTCGTAATATCCATATTGAAAATCAGCGATTTGACTATAATAGCAATATGTCGGAATTATCAAGGAAGTAGACAAAAATATCCCTTTATTGTTTGAATTCCCACCAATCAAGATTGAAAAGACGGGGTCCTTTTCTTCCGGAGAAGAGGAGATACAGATCATGGACACCCGACACCTTCTGAGACAGACGCGTTGAGAAAGTCTGCCATTCCTCCCAGCCTCCGGTACCCTTTACGGGAAGAGTAGCGACTACCGGGCCTTCCACACTGTCGAGCCTCACCTCGATCACACCCCCACGCAATGCGCTTGCCGCAGATGCCTTGAATTCAGCGGCGCCTCCTTTTCCGAAGTCGACATTGCGGAGTTTTATCCAATCGCCATTGTGAATGCCGGACAGATATACGCCGGTCTTAGCGTTCTGCTCTGTGATGACACCTTTCGAATAAGCCATGGTCTCAGCCTCGACACGCTTGAACGGATCAAGAGTCGCCACGGGTGAAACTCCCTCCTCAGTCATGTTGATGGTCGGGAATGTGCCGTCGGGGTTATATCTGAATTCCTCAAGGGCCACGCTTCTGCCGAACCCTCCACCACCCGGAAGCTTTCCGGTGTGGTAAGCGAAATACGACTTACCCTTGAAATCGGCCACACCACAATGGTTGGTGAAGGAACCGGTATCCTGAAGGGGCATTACAGGACCCATATATTTCCACGGACCTTCGGGGCTGTCGGCCATGGAATATGCGATATGCTCGGGAATACCACCTGCCGCGTAAAGAAGATAATACTTCTTTCCGCGCTTCATGATCCACGGCCCTTCGGTATAACAATCCTTATAGTCACCGTCCGGTCCTATCTTCGCGTCCTTCTTACGCTCCTTCAAGCCCGGAGCACCGAAACCTTCGGCAGTCTGCACCACAGTCTTTACATCTCCGTCGATAGAGATCATATCCCGGTTGAGCTTAGCGTATCTGATCACAGGATTGCCCCAGAAGATCCACGCCTGTCCGTCATCGTCGATAAATACCGTCGGATCGATGTTGTCCCATGATCCATCATCGAAAAGAGGTTTGCCAAGAGCATCCTTGAAAGGGCCTGTGGGGGAATCTCCGACAGCCACACCAATGGCCATGCCTCCCGAGAGGGAAGAATGGAGAGGAACATAGAAGTAATACTTACCGTCGCGAGCCACACACTGCGGGGCCCACGCACGGTCATCACCCCATGAGAAATCCTCTATTGCAAGCGGTGAACCGTGGTCGGTCCAGTTCACCATATCCTTCGAGGAATATACGCGCCACTCCTGCATCCAGAAAAAATCGGCGCCATTCTCATCGTGGCCGGTATAGATATAAAAGGTGTCGCCGTCGACCATGGGAGCCGGGTCGGTAGTGAAGCATGTCTGCACAATTGGATTCTGCGCAGACACGGCGGCCGCCGTGAGCAACACCGATGAAAGAATTTTCAAACGCATAGTATATCGTGTTAACGTAACCCAAAATAATACTGACTACGGGAGTCGGCCCTCACGCGGCGCAGACATCCGTCCGCGCCGCGCCATGCCGGGTATCATCGCGATGATAATGGATTCTCCCGAGTCAACCTAATCAACCTAATAAAACAATCGTATTACCTTACATTTATATTTAATGCATAATTCATAATGCTTAATGCATAATTACTATCAATCAACACATTGCATATATGATATTATGTATTTGACCGAAATAGCTACTTATATTAAACCGTGGCTTGGGAGACGCCTCATTTTGCCGCGGCAGCGAGAGCCTCGCCGGTCTTCGCCTTTACCGCGAACGGCCCGACTGTGGTGCCGGTAAATCCGCCGGCCACGGCCGTGGAAGTATGACGGGCGTCGACGTTCTCTGCGATGGCCGACCATGAGGCGCCCCTGTCGAGGGAATAATGGAAAGCGTAGGTCTTGCCATCGGAGATGACTTTAAGATCAATGGCATCGCTGCCGGAAGATATGGGATTCCTGGCCACCTCGGAGACTCCGTTTTCATCGACCTTACGGAGCACGACAAACTGATTGCCATCTTCTGCCGTGCGTGCAAGCTGATATTGATGAGTCTCGTCTTTCATCACCACAAGTCCGGCATACTGACGGTCGGAGGGGGCGAAGACCATATGGGTGGAGCACTCATACTTGTGGTGCTGCACGCGGCGCCCGAGGAACGAGGCAACATCTTTCTCGGTAGGTTCTATCTCGGAGCATTTCAGAGAGAGATGCCCCTCGGGCGACGACAGGGAATAGAGATCGGAGATATCACCACGCAGCGACATCCACTCTCCGTCGAGCGAGGGAGAGGTGAAATTGTCAGTCCACTCGAAATTGCCGAAAGTGACGGAATCGTTTCTCACGACTCCGGGACGTTTCACAATCATGGGGATAGTCTCTCCATGACGAGTGATGACAGGCCATTTGTCGTCAGTCCAGGTGACGGGGAGCATGAACGTCTCGCGGCCAAGATTCTCAAAGCCATCGGCAACAGGGCGGCATGCGAGGAACACAGCCCACCAGTCTCCCTCCTTTGTCTGTACGAGATCGGCATGGCCCGCACAGGTGATAGGCATCTCGCGGTCTTTGGCAAGGTCACGCTGAGTGAGTATCGGGTTACCCTGCCAGGGAGTGTAGGGCCCCATCGGCGATTTACCCTTATATATGACTTCACTGTGCCAGTCGCCCGTGCCACCCTCAGCGGTCATAAGATAATAGGTGCCGTCGATATTATATATATGAGGGCCTTCGCACCAGATGGGCTTGTCTTCAGGACGCCATCCTTTGTTGACCACGATCTTGCGTTCGCCGACGCACTTGTCGGTCTTGGTGTCGAATTCGACAACGCGCACCGTACGGTGACCCGGGTATTCAGGTTTATAGTCGGGAGCGTCATCGTTGTTGACGATATATGCGCGGCCATCATTATCGAAGAAGAACGATGGGTCGATGCCCTGCACTTCGGGGAGATAGATGGGATCGCTCCACTCGCCGAACGGATCCTTTGTCTTCACGAAGAAGTTACCCGCCCCTACGTTGGTGGTGATCATATAATATGTCTCGTTGGCAGGATTGTATTTGAGGTCGGGAGCGAAGATACCGCCGCTCACATGCTGATGACGGAAGTTCTTCATCTGCGACTCGCGTGTGAGAATGTGTCCAACCTTCTTCCAGTTGACAAGGTCGGTGCTATGGAAAAGGGGCACTCCCGGCACATAGGTGAATGTAGAGGTGGCGAGGAAATAGTCGCCCTTTCCGTTCGTACATATCGTAGGGTCGGAATACCAGCCGGGAAGTATCGGATTGTAGAACGACTCCTGATCAGGGAGAGGATTGGCGGCATAGAAATCATCGTTGCCTTTATAAGTGAACGACTCAAATACCGCAGCATCCTTCTGAGGGGGTACTTCCGCGACTTTAGCGGCGCCGCATCCCGAAAGGCCGAGAGCCACACCACATAACGTCATGGAAAAGATTGAAAGGTGTTTCATTGTCATGTCAGTTAATGAGTGAATTTCTGTGCAAAGCTACACACTTTCCACTTCTGCTCAAAAAGATGGCGTAACATTTACTTCACCCGATGTTGCACATTCCCGCGTAAGGTCTCATATCGTTGCACATATGTCTCACAGCAACTAATAATCAACCATTTACACAAATAGATAATATCATCTTGAATATTGTCTTTGGTGAAGCCGGTGAGGGCTTCGTTGTCGGGGAAAGGCTCTTCTTACTGTTTCCGATGGGAGGATGGTTGTTATAGTTCATATACAAAGCAAGCGCGCATTTTCTAATGCTTGAAAATGCGCGCTTGCTTTATGCGTGAACTATAACCGTAGATTTTATTGTTTGACGGCGGACTCTGAGAAATAACGGTCGCGGAGAGGTTTGGAGATTTTGTCGCCGGTCAAAGAGAGAGGTTTGCTCAGACGTATATCCGCGCTCGAGGCCCCGATCTTTATGATGAAATCACCGGGAGCGATGTTCCACTGTCTCTGCCCGTCGTTGGAATAATAGCCAAACTGGTCGGGATAAAGACGAGTCATGACCGTCTTAGTCTCACCGGGCTCAAGAGATATCCTGGCGAAACCCTGAAGCTGGATCGGACGGTAAAGATTGGATTCCGACTTTGGCGACAGATAGACCTGCGCCACCTCATCGGCTTTCATGGAGCCGGTATTTGTCACCTTGAATGAAATATCGACATAATCATCGGAGACTGAGGCAGTGGCAGGCACCTGAAGATCTTTGTATTCAAACGTAGAATAGCTGAGGCCATGGCCGAATTCCCAGGCAACACGTGGATCTGCCGTGTCGGAATAATTATAGCATATTGGCTCATATATCTCTTCGGCAGGATAACTTACAGAGAGTTTGCCGGAAGGGGAGACATTGCCGAAGAGGATATCAGCCACCGCGTCGCCCCCCTCTTCGCCGGGATACCAGGCCTGGATCACGGCCGCACACTTCTCGGCAAGTCCTGATATGACCTGGGCGCGGCCGCCGAACAAGACAAGCACGACAGGTTTTCCCGTAGCGATAAGCCGTTCCACATACTCCTGCTGACGCCCCGGCAGCCGGAGCCCCTGACGGTCGCGGTTCTCACCGCACAGCATCACGTTCTCTCCCATGGCAGCCACAATCACATCGGCATCCGCGGCCATCGCGAGAGCCTCGCCGGCATCAGCTTTCTCACCGGAGTCTACCTTGCGGTTGAGCACACGGTATTCCCAGGCACGGGCATCACCCGTGGCATTATATTTCGTCTCCACGGTGTCAGTCCAGTCACATCCGCGCGAATAGGAAACTGAGATACCCTTAGGACGGCGCGACTCCATACCTTCGCGCAGAGTGACAATATGGGGATTGTCAAGACTATCAGTGATCATCTTCCAGAAATATGCCATCGAAGGGAATGTGTAGTCGCCACACATCGCCCACATACTGTTGGCATTAGGCCCGGTAAGAAATATCCTCTTTTTATCCATCAGAGGGAGGATGCCGTTGTTTTCAAGCAGCACGACCGACTGCGAGGCGATATCGTAGGCAGTCTGGCGCTCGGCGGGAGTATCCATTACGATTTTCTCCTGGCTATAAAGATATCCATCCTTATCGAAGAGTCCGCTACGGAATTTATGGAGAAGGACAGCCTTCACGGCTCTCTCAAAATCAGGTAATGCCACCAGTCCGCTATCGATGGCTTCCTGCAGATGCGCGTAGCTGGCACCATAAGGGAAATCGACGTCGTTGCCACCCTCGATGGCCGCAGCGGCCTTCTTTGCGGGGGTGTCGAGCCCCGGAATCTGGTCAATTGCCGTGTAATCACTCACTACCATCCCGTCAAATCCGAGATAACCCCGGAGGATATCTATGAGGATATCCTTGTTGGCCACACAGTTGGTGCCGTGGAACGCATGATATCCGGGCATCACCGCCTTACCCCCTTCCTGACGGATTATCACCTCATGAGGGAGCAGGATCTCCTCCATGAGTTCCTTTTCAGGGGCATCGCCGCCACCGCCATAACCGAGATAATGCTTCGAGCACGCCCCTACTCCCTTCTTAAGGTCTCCCTGCTGCAGTCCTCTGACAAAAGCTGCTCCAAGTGCCGCCGAAAGATACGCGTCCTCGCCGTAAGACTCCTCAAGACGGTTGAACGACGGATTGCGGCACACATCGACCATCGGCGAGAGCGAGAGCACGCCACCCATCTTGCGCAGAAGTTCCGATGTCTGTCGTGTCTTCAGTTCCGCAAGTTCCGTATTGAAAGAGCACGCCTGCCCTATCTGCTGCGGATAGACCGTTGCGCCGGCCGCATTCACTCCTGTGAGAACTTCCTCATGGAAAAGCGCCGGGATACCACTCGGAGTATTATGGATAAGCCAGTCTTGCATGGCGGCGACGCGATCGCGCAATACGTTGGGATCCATAGGTTTCTGGCTGGCATACTGCGAGAAATGTCCGATTCCGTCAGGAATCTCGCGGGCACATTTAGCTGTGTCGAGCACACCTTCGGGGGTAAAGAAATCATCCATGTATCCGCTGCGCAGCTGAGCGATGCGCTCCTTCTGCGTCATACGGTCGTAGAGTTCATCGACCTGTCGGTTAATATCCGGCGTTCCGGCACATCCTGTCAGTATTGCCGCAGTGAACATTATCGATAAGAATTTTTTCATTTTCTATAATATTTATGCTCGGTCAAAAAATCATTTCCTCGTCTTTTCTATGATGCGATAATTACCACTGAGATGCATGAAAGAGAAAAGGCGGAGAAATCCGTCGTAATATGCATCGAAATAGCCGTCGTCATATGGTTCGTGGCGTGAGTTCCACAGACGGTCGACAAACTCACGGCTCTTCATCCCGGTGGCGGCGAGCGAGATAGCCGCCGAAGTAGCCACAAGACCGACGGAATGGCGGAGTTTGCTATGTTCTCCTGCCCCAAGCACACGTTCCACATCTGTGCCATCTATGTTATACTGGTCGACAAAATCATCTATTCCTTTGGAATATAAGAAATTCTGTATACGGTCTGCGTAACCGCGCTGCCATTCGCCATCGGCACATGCCCAGGAATAATCGAGCGCGACATTCATCGGCACTCTCCAGGAGTCGAAGCGGAAGGCATCGCCTATGACGCGGCGCATGCCGAGCAGAGAGCCGTCGTATGCGCTGTAGTCGGGAGTAAGGCCTGTGGCGGGATGGGTGCATGCGTGCAGATAGTCGCGGCTGCGGCGCGCGCAGTCCCTCCAGAAGTCGGCGCGGCCGTCGCCAAGATACTCAGCCCATATCTCATAAAAGGCCGGCACATGATAGGAGGGGTCGGTGAAGCGTCCGCCCCAACTGTCGGGAGTAAAGGTTATAAGTCTATGCTCCATATTGAT
This sequence comes from uncultured Muribaculaceae bacterium, assembly GCA_910588245.1. GTDB lineage: Bacteria > Bacteroidota > Bacteroidia > Bacteroidales > Muribaculaceae > Lepagella. The sequence continues at coordinate 69,560 of CAJUQP010000009.1, forward strand.
AAGCGGCGCGGCATGCTTCTTCCCGACTTTGAGGATGGAACAATCCACGATCCTGCGTGCCTCCGCAAGATAGTCTATGCCCGTGTCGTCGCCCCACCGGTTGGAGGCGAAAATCAGTGAGGTTATGAAATAAAGCTCACCGTCGGAGGCGGATCCCTCGGCATTCCGGGTGCCGTCGGTGCGGCAACTCCAGGCGAAATATCCTTCGCGGTCACCCTCCTGATGCTGCATGTAGCGTCTGCTCCAGCGCCACAGACGGTCGAAGACATCCTTCTCACCCATCTGCACGGCAACCATCATGCCATAAGACATTCCCTCAGTGCGCACATCGTGGTTCTTGACATCGGAAATATAGGCCATGCTGTCGCCCACTTCAAAATATATGCGTTCAGGCCCGTGGAAAAGAGCATCACAGACAGACCGCAGCCGTGCATCGATATCCTCCTGTCGATAGCCCATTTCAGCGAAAAGGTTGCGGTAGCGACCCGTACGGAAAGCTCCGTCAGTCCAGGGGAGGGCATCAAAACCGATCCAGTCAACCTCCACACCTTTCCCCGAACGAAGATTCACATATAGATCGTGTCTTCCCGAAGGAGCCTTCCCGGAAACGGGGACAGTAACCTCTTTCCATTCCCGGCTCGCAGGGATCCTGACATCGGATATCAGTTCACCACGGAGCCCGTCGGCGCAGATGCGCACCATCCCCCCTTTCGGAGCCTTTGCCCTGACAGTGACGTGACTTACCGGGCGGTCGGAGAAATCGACGTCGCCATAACTGACCCAAGCTCCCTGCCGGCCAAACACCGTCTTCCATCCGCCGAAAGGATGAGCCGGATCGATGAATCCGACGGAGGCATCGGGCGAGATGGCGCTGTAGCGGTCTATCTGGATCTTGCGACGGGCATCGGAGACTCCCACGCCGCGGAGAGTGGGAATCACCTTCGCGATTGTACCGTCGGGATTGAAACGCAACCTGTCGATACGTACCGAACGGTTCTTATCGAAGTGCGGAGAGAGATCGTTGTGATGATAGAACAAATACCATTCACCCTGCCATTCCACTACGGAATGATGATTGGTCCAGCATCCTGTCGGCGACTCATCCATTATTATCCCCTTGAACTCGAAAGGACCGAGCGGGGAATCGCCCATAGCGTAGGCGAGTGTCTCCGTCTTATCCTTGACCCATGGGAACGAGAAATAGTATTTACCATCCCTCTTGAACATGAAGGGGCCCTCCTTGAAACCCTCGGGAAGGTTCTTTATCACCACCGGTTCGGATGCCAACTCCATCATATTGTCGGCAAGACGCGCTCCTGTGAGGCCTCCCCTTCCCTGCCAATAGATATATGCCTCCCTATCATCGTCGACAAGCACGCAGGGATCGATGCCCGACACCCCCTCAATGGGACAACGCATGGGCATGAAGGGACCTTCGGGCGAATGCGATACGGCCACTCCGACACGGAAACCCTTCTCCCCTCCGGCCGGAGCGGCGGGAAAATAGAAGTAATACATGTCACCCTTTTTAACGCAGTCAGGGGCCCACATAGAATAGGAAGTTGAATCAACCCAGGGCACGGAGTTCTGGCTAAGGATGACGCCATGATCAGTCCAGTCGGTCAGATTGCGGGAGGAAAAAACATGGTAATCGGCCATACAGAACCATTCCTTCAGCTTCTCCACCGGACTCGGTATGTCGTGCGACGGATAAAGATATAGCCTGCCGTCGAAGACACGGGCCGTCGGATCTGCGGTGTACTGGTCGCGGATCACCGGATTCTGCGCCGTCAGTGAGGCAGAGATAAGAATGAGGGCGCCGGGGAGCGCCTTTGAAAATCGCTTGAGATCAACCATATGGATTTGCAAGGTTTGTATTTTGGTGGTCAGCGGTCACGAAATTTCCACTTGGAATTGTCGCTGCTGAAATCAAAACGGCCGAGAGCCGGAGTACTGTCGGCTATGGATATGAGGGCAAACTCGCCGTCATGACCCGGCACTTTCTTCGGCATGATGCGATATGTGCCGTCGATCAGCTGCTCCACTCTCCAGAGTTGCTCGTCGGCGCCGGTGAACTCAGGCACAGCCACGACCGAGGCGTCGGACGAAGCTGCCAGGGCTCGGCTGGTGCCTTCTATCGTGATCTTGTAATAGGGTCCGCCAAGATAGCCTCCCGCCTCCGGAACAGCCTGAAGCGACCATCTCTGATGCGGACGGAACATATAGTCGCCGAGGCGTACGCCGGCGACTCCTGCCGGCCAGGTATGGGCCACTTCGGCGAGAGTCTGTGACGGGACGGAAGTCAGGGGTTCATCGTCATCGATCCAGAAGGGATGGCGCGGAGTCTCCATTCTCACGAAATCAACCGCAAGCTCCAGGGCATATCCGTGGCGCTGCGACTCAATCTCATAGCCCCCCTCGCGGAGAGGCTCCCCGGCCACCGGCCATCCGTTCTCCCAGAGCAGGGGAAGGATGGCGAGCACACTGCGTCCGCCACGGTCGAGATCCGCCTCATAATGGAACGACATCTTCTCCACCCCGTCATCCTCCACAAATCGGCCGAAATGACCGGGACCTGTCTTCCTGTGGCCGGCGGATAGAAGCATCTTTCCACCCCCTTTGAGCATATCGCGACCTATATTGTCGAGATAAGGGCCACGCACGTCGCGCGAGCGTCCGACCACTATATTATACGTGGAGTTGGCCCCGTCACAACATGTGCCATGGGTGCCAAGCAGATAATACCAGCCATCGCGGTAGATCAGATCTGTGGCCTCGCAGTCGATGGCGATATCGACCGGCTCATTGCCCTCGACCCTGCGTCCGGTGGCCGGATCGAGTTCCACAAGGCGGATAAATCCGAAATATGTGCCGTAGGATAGCCAGAGACGTCCGGTGACGGGATCGAGCAACAGGCCCGCGTCGATGGCATCGCAGTCTTCATCGTCGAGCGATTCGGCCACGACCACAGGCTCGGAAAACTCGCAGTCTGCCGATTGAGGATCAAGCGATTTCGTCCACATGGTCAGCACCTGCCCGGCGTGTCCGCCGCCAAGACCTCCCCCCGTGGCGCTATAGGCCACGAGATAACGGTCGCCGATCTTCACGGCGTCGGGAGCGGCTCCCCCGCCGGGACGCACAGCGCCCTTGTTCCACGTCCAGCCGTCGGCCGAGACAAGGCCACCTCCTCCGGTTCCGAATGTATAGTATTTACCGTCGCACTCCATTATGGTCGACGGATCATGGATAAACGGCCTCCCCACCTGGGCGGAGGTCGGGATTGCCATACCCGCCATCAATGTGCAGATCGCGGCTATCGTTCTTTCTATCGATATTCTCATTGGTTACAGATTTTAAAACCCGTGACAGGCTTTCCGTCGGCATCTACAAAACGCACGCAGAAATCGCTCATCCCGGGTCCGTTGATCACCGACCCCCATAATATGTTCCTTCCCTTAGCCAATGTCAGTGGCGCCGACATGGCATCGTCGGCCACCATGCGGCGGTCGCCTGACAGAGAGAGCACCTCCTTGCCGTTGATCCACCACTTAGAGGCGGAATTAGATCCGGCAGAGAGACGCACTCCGCTGATCTCCTCCGGGCAGTCTATCACCGTGGCCGCCTGGAAAATGACACCATATACCGGCTTTTTCAACGCCGCCGCAAAACGGTAGAGCTTCACGTTATAGAGCTTGCTGTCGAGGGCATGCCAGGCGAGTTTGCGTCCGTCCACCTTCACTTTATCACCCCGGCGAGGGAGGCTCACGAACTGGTCGCGGAAATAGAGAGTGTCAAGATTCCTGTCGAGATAGCTGTCAGTGAAGACCACGTTCGATCTGTTGGGCTTCACGATCGGCTCAAGGAGCATCCATCGGCCTATGAATCCATCGGCCGACGGAGATGCACATCCAGGTCCGGCTTCCGTGAAATAATCGGACAGACGGGTGGGTGTCTGAATCTTATACTCAGTCTGACGCGGCGAAGGAAATGACATTGCCACAGGCTCCGGCAGCGGAGTGAAGCTCCAGCTGTCGAGATTGAAGAGATTGCGTTTCTGACGGTCGTTGCCGCGGAAAACGAGATAGAGGTCGCGCACACCGGAGAGTCCGCTTACCGGCACAGTGATGTCGGTAAACTCATCTTTAGTGCAACCTATCGTAAGAGTTCCGGCCAAAGGACCGTCGGGCGAGCCGACGCGAATCTCGACAACTCCACCATAGAGATGCGAGGAGGCGCTGGCCGTGAACGACTTGGCTCCACGTCCAAAATCAACACCCTTGACCAGAATATATTCCCCGTCGTCGATATCAGTTACGAGCTGGTTCCAGGGCTCGGGTCCCCACTGGTTCTTAGGCACTGTCTTGAGCCCGTAGCCCCAGGCCATTGTCTCCGCCTCAACAGTGCGATAGGGATTGAACGGCTCAACTTGATCCAGATTACATTCGAGGAAGTATGGAAGCTCCCGGATCGTGCCGTCGGGATTATATGTCATCTCCGCCGCCGATACGGAACGACGTTCCGCATGACGGCTGTCGGAAAGACGGAACACATCGTAGTTCAATCCGAAGCAATAGTCCTTCCCTTTATATTGTATGATGCCCGGATGATTGCCGCGGGTGCGTGGAGTGTGATCCATGACGTGCCCCTTGTATTCCCACGGACCCAATGGCCCGTCGCTCATGGCATAGCCTATTCCCTCAGGACAACATGTGGATGCGAAGGCCATGTAATACTTTCCATTGCGTTTGTAGAACCATGGCCCTTCCTGATAATCCTTGATCTTGGGGAGCTTGATGATGTCGCCCGACCATGAGACCATATCTTCGTTGAGCTTCACACAATAAAGGTTTGGATTGCCCCAATACATGTAAGCCTGGCCGTCATCGTCGATCCATACGGTAGGATCTATGTCGTCCCAATGCTCCTTCTGCCACACAAGCGGCTTCCCTATGGGATCTTTGAATGGTCCGTAAGGGGAATCTGCCACCAGCACCCCTATGCCGTGGCCGTGAATAGGACAATACATATACCATTTCCCATTGCGATACACGACCTGCTCAGCCCACGCACCGTTATCACCGTCATACCATTTGAAGTCCTTGAGCGATGCCACGGCTCCCCGATCCTGCCAGTTTACCATGTCGGTCGAGGTATAGAGGAGCCAGTCTTTCATCAGGAAACCCTCGGCATTATCCTCGTCGTGGGTGGTGTAGAGATAGACAGTGTCGTTGACCACAACAGGGGCCGGATCCGCCGTGAATTTGGTCTGCACAAGGGGCATATTGAAAGCAGGGACTGAGGCTATGGCCGCAGTCGGGAAAGCCATGAGGGCCAAGGGCAGCAATATCTTTTTCATAATCATATAGTCAGAGATGTGAATAATTTCTGTCATTCATAGCGGTGATAGTCGAATGAGTCAACATCGATATATCCACCCGGGGTGCGGGTCGCGTAGTTGTAGATGGCATAGCGCTGACCCATGAAGAGGCGCGTGAAGTCGTAGCGCATGCGATAGTCACGGCCGATATTGTTCCAGTTCTTCCCATCCGCGCTCCACTGGCACGATGCCACGTCGCGTCCACGCCGGAAGTCAGCGTTTATCAGCAGATATACCTCGTCGCCCGGAAGCTCCAGGCGCTCCTCCTCTTCGTCGTCGACAGAGGCTATGATCTTGGAATCTTTCTGAAAGTTGACCACAGCATTATGACGCACAAGGTATTTTTTACCGTTCTCGCAGCGCACTGACAGGAGTGCGCTATGTCCGTTGAAAGCTCCGAATCCGGCCACATCCCCCTCTTTCATGCCCGAGAGATCAAGACGGACAGAGGCGTCGCAGCAAGGCCCCTCCATGCGCTGTGAGATTGTATTGGGCGCATCATAGACACTGCCGGCAATCCTCGACGTGCGGAGACGCAGATAGCCCGGGCGTTCAGTCAGCGACCATGAGGAATTGTCGGGACAATGATTCCACTGCCAGTTGATGCCCAGCGTCGGGGAATCGAAACCATCGGAATTCACAAGAGCGGTAGGGATGTCAGACTCTTTCTTATACGGCACGTTCAGAGGCACTTTCCCTTCGCCGTCAGTGCCGACCATAGGCCAGCCATCTATCCATTTCACAGGGCTAAGGGTCAGCACGCGCCCCACGGCACCGCGGTCTTGAAAAATAACAGCCCACCAGTCGCCATCCTTACCGTCGACAATGCAGCCCTGGGCAAGATTGGGGAAGCCGGCGAAATTATCTTTCAGCACCGTCATCTTCTCATAAGGACCAGTGATCTTGTCAGCGCGATAGCAGAGCTGCCGGCGTCCTGTCTGTGGCCAGTTGATCACCATAGCATAATATTTGCCATTGTGCTTCACGACCCTCGTTCCTTCATGAAGGCCTCTTGATTCTTCATCAGGGATAATGATATCCTGATCAATACCACCTTTCTTCACGTCAGACAGGTCTGGCTCAAGTTCAGTCAGATGAATATTGCCGGAGCCGGAATAGACATAGACCCTGCCATCATCGTCGAAAAGGAACGACGAGTCATGGAAATGCCGCATACGGGAATGCACAGTCCAGGGTCCGCGGGGATCGGTGGCGGTATAGATATATGACTTATAAGGATGATCGTTGGGTGAGAAGAGCGCGTAGAATTTTCCGTCGTGGTAGCGCAAGGATGTGGCCCACTGCCCTTTTCCGTAGACTGTGCCCCCCTCCATATGGTAGGCGGGGGTGTCTTCAAGCGTATCGAATATGTAGGAGATTGTCTCCCAGTTGACAAGATCCTTGGAATGCATCACCGGCGCGCCGGGCATGAGGTGCATGGTGGTGGTGACCATATAATAGTCATCGCCGACACGGATCACGTCGGGATCGGGAGCGTCGGCCCATATCACGGGATTGGTCATGACGGCGTCACGTTTTTCCGCAGCGTCGGCGGAGAGAACGGAGGCCGGAGCCATGGCAGCTAAAGCGAGGCCCAGAATGAGGGAATGAATCTTATACATAAGCAGATGTCAGATTTGTCAGTTTCGGAATAGTGGGTTATTAAGAAGTCGTACATTTGTACAACTTCTAAAAATAAGGGGTTATTTAAAAATAAGAGGGAGGAACTGGTTGAGGCAACGACGCCATGTGAGCCATTCATGATGAGTGCCCGGAGAGACATAGAGCGTGTTGTCGATACCGGCCTGAGTAAGGGCCGCGCTGATCTTCTCAGTGCCGAAATTCTCCTCTGAGCCAATCCCGAGGAAAAGAGTCTTCACCCTTTTGTTGAAAGCTCCGGCATCGGCGAAGACTCCGCCATAGATTTCCCTGATCTTGTTCGGATCGAAGAAGAGGGCCCCGCTGAACGAACCTATATGGGCGAAGCGGTCGAGATTGTAGAGCGTGGTTTGGAGTGTCTGGTGTCCGCCCCAGGAGAGTCCGGCCATAGCACGGTTGTCGCGGTCGGTCTTTGTGCGGAATGTGGAGTCGATATAAGGTATTATCTCCTCGAGGAGGATCGGCGTGAAGGAGGCGCCGAAATCATCGCGTTTCTCCCCTTTGCGCGCTCCGTGTATGTAGCCGCAGTTGCCGTAGTCCATCACCACGATCATCGGCTCGCACTTTCCCGCAGCTATCTGATTGTCGAGGATATTGGCCATCATGCCCTGCTGGTGCCATCCGCGCTCATCCTCACCCATGCCGTGCTGGAGATAAAGCACGGGGTAACGTTTGTCAGTCTTCGTCTCATATTCAGCAGGAGTGTAGACAAAGCAACGGCGGGGAGCATTCTCACGCGCGGAGAAATACTGACATTCGCGCACCTGTCCGTGGGGCACCTTGGGATCGAACGTATAGTAAGCGGCCTCGGTCTCAGCCTCCGGAATCTCTATTCCACCCGACATACGTCCGCAGCCATAATACGCCTCGCTTGAGGGATCGATCACGCCCACGCCGTCGACAACCGCGAAATAGTAGTGGAACCCCACCACAAGCGGGTCGGTCGTGACAGTCCAGTTCCCCTCAGGGCTGCGCGTCATGTCATATTTACGTCCGCATATGTCGATCTTCACATCTTTTGCCTCGGGTGCGAATATGCTGAACATGGCCTTTCCATCGGGCAGCACACGAGGATACTGAGCTTCCGGAATCACTGTGGAGGCCACAGTCCCATCAGGCGTCGTGGCCGATGCCGTCATGGAGCAGGCGGCGAGCAATGCTGAAAAAAGAATCGTCCTTTTCATCGTTTAGATTTTACATTAGTCGGAAATATTACGTATGCAAAATTACTTCATTTTGGATTCATGACATAATCAATAAGTTGCAGTCACGTTTACCGACAGAACATGCGAGTCGGCCATGTCTCATTTTTGTTCCGCCATGTAACATCTCATCTTTTTAACACTACCGTTCTTGGATTTTTGACCGAAAAAGTCTTAAATTTGCACTATAAAACGTAATCGCGGCCCCAGGACACACCCCCACGCTTCGCCCTTACGTCTTCGCAACCGAATCCAACAATATAGTAAAAGGAATCTAACACCTAAGGAACGATGAGATTTCATACTCTGATAATATATATTCTGGCGATAGCCGCCGCCATCCCGGCATTTTCGGCTCCGGCAAACACTCCCGTCACATCATCGGGCGACCACCAGCGAGCCACCCGTTACTATAACGCCCCCCCCAATCTAACATCCAACATCTACACCGATTTCTGCCAGGACAGGAAAGGATATATCTGGATTGCCACGGAGACAGGGCTAATGCGTTTCGACGGTTTCAACCTCGAGGTGTTCCGCAACGATAAGCAACGTCAGGGCACGATAAGCGACAACCGTGTGAACCGGGTGATCTGCGACTCGAGAGGCGACATTTGGGTAGGCACATCCAATGGGTTGAACTATTTCGATCCAGAATCGGAGACTTTCGAGGTTGTGAAGCTTCCCCCTTCCGAGAAAATCGACGGATATGTGCAGGACATCGCCGAACAGGCCGACGGCACAATCATCTTCAATGTCGCAGGCAACGGACTGTACCTCGTAGATCCGGCCATCGACAAAAAGGAGGCGGCAAGAATGGCGATATCCTCTCCCCGCTTTGAGGGGAACTCCATATATGTGGCCAAGGACAAAAAGATTTTCCTGGGCACACACCGCGGCCATATCCAAGTAATCAAGCCCAATGGCAGTCAGACAGAATTACCTCTTTCAGACAGCTTCATCGAGGGAATAAGCCATGAGCATGGCAACACGATAGTGGTCTACGGGCAGGAGAGGATCTGGCGCATAGACACAAAGACGCTCAAAGCCTATGAGATCGACGCATCCGCCATGGGTAAGGCTGTAATCAACAAAATAAGTCACGACAAGGACGGAAACGCCTACATAGCATCCAACTCCGGCCTTTGGATGATCAGGAAAGGGGGAAACAAGGTGGAGAGATGTGCCAGATTCTTCAATTCGTCGGTCGATCTCGACAGGGTGAAGATCGGTTCGGTCTATGCGGCACCTGACGGCAACATCTGGATAGGCTGTGACTATCAGGGAGTGGTGATGGCACCTACCAAACCCCTGCCATTCGCCTACCATCCGCTTACGAGCAAAGTCAAAGAGTTCAAAGGGGGTATCTCAACTATTGCCCACAACAGATTCGGCACCTGGATCGCCCTGGAGGATGGCGATGTGCTCCGGCTCGACAGCGACGGACATCCCGGCTTGCGCGTGTCCATACCGGGTGCCGGCAGCGTGACGTGTCTGTTCCTTGATGACGACGACACCCTATACGCAACCACAAGCAATGCCGGGCTATGGAAAGTAAACCCTGCGAGCGGGGCGGCCTCCAAGATAGCCGAACTTCCGCGTCATGCCGCACGCTATAATATCAACAAAGCCGACAACAGCTCAGTCCTCTACATTTCCATAATCGGAGAGGGACTCTTCATTTATAATTCCACGACAGGGGATTGGCGCGAATTAAAAACCACTTCGCCGGGGATCAAGAACTTATACAGCGACTGGATCAGTTCCTCATTCATAGATTCCAAAGGAAGACTGTGGCTCGGATCTTTCAGCGGCCTGTCATGCTACGACACCATGAAGCAGACCTTCCACGTGATAGACCAGAGCCCGTTCATGAAGATGGCCATACACGCCATTTGTGAGACTGCCGACGGGAAGATACTGCTTGGCACGAGCGACGGCCTTCTCATTTACAACCCCGGCAAAGACACTGTGGAGAAGACACTGACCAAGACCGACGGTCTGGCCGACAGCGACATAAGGATCATACAGCCGGACGACAACGGCACTGTATGGCTCGGGACTCTCCTCGGCATATCCTCGTTCAATCCCTCCACCGGAGAGATTTCATCCATACGCGGCGGCTACGGACTGTCGGAGATTGCTTTCAGATATTCCTCATTCAACCCCGCTGCCGGAGAGATGACATTCGCCGGAAACCTCGGCTACACCACCTTCAATCCCCGGGAGGTCAGGACTGCTGAAATAACAAGACCACCCTACATTTCCGGCATATACCTCAACGGACTTAAAATGACGGACGACGACACCGTCGACGGCAAGGGCGCACTCACCTCCGATCCGGAGACAGGCTACAGCAAAGTGCTGATATCTTACAGAGACAACAATCTGCTCGTAAAAGTGTCGACCATGGATTTCCGTGATGCCGAGAACGTTGTGATTGAGAGAAAGATGGAAGGAAGCAAGGAATGGACGGCCGCACAGCCCGGCAACAGCTCGATTGTCATACCGAAGCTCGGCCCCGGCGACTACACCCTGCTTATCAGGGCCTCCGACAACGGAAGTTATTCCCCTGTCACGAAACTGCATATACACGTCACGGCTCCATGGTATGGTTCCGTGCCCGCAAAGCTGTTTTATCTGCTTGCGGCGGTGGCTCTCGTCACGCTTCTTTTCATGCTCTACAGGAAAAGGAACACCGAGAGGCTAAACGACGCGAAAGTGAAGTTTTTCATGGATATATCACATGAGATACGCTCCCCGATGACGTGTATCATAGCTCCTCTGGAATCATTGATGAAAAAAGATTTCGATCCTGACACGAAGCGTCTTCTCAGCGGAATGCATAGAAACGCGGGCCGCATCCTCAGCCTCGCCAACCAACTGCTCGAGATCAGGAAGATCGACAAGGGGAAGAAGACCCTTACGATGCGACCCACGGATCTTCGCGGATTCACGGCAGAGATCGTCGACCTCTACCGCCAGATGGCCGAGAGCAAGAACATCAAGATCTCTCTCGACATGCCCGATGATTTCCCACAGGTATGGATAGACAGGGCCAACTTCGACAAGGTGCTCGTCAACCTGATCACGAATGCCATAAAATACACTCCCGACAACGGGAAAATCACAGTCAGCATCTCGCAAGACAACGACCCCATGCTCGGCCAATGCGCACGCATAGCCGTGACGGACACAGGCATAGGCCTTGACCCCAAAAACATAGAGAAAATCTTCGACCGTTTCTACCAGGGACGTGGATCGGCATCCGGATTCGGGGTAGGACTCGATCTGGCGCGCCAGATCGCCATGCTTCACCACGGCACCCTAAAGGCGGCCAACCGTTCCGACGGAGTGAAGGGAAGCGTCTTCACCGTGAGCGTGCCCCTGGGCAACGCACATCTGAGCAGCCGGGAAACCGGCGGCGAGGATGCATCGGATACACCGGCCGCAGCCTCAGGCATGAGTCACATCATCCGTTCTGACGAAGAAGCCGGACACAGCACCCCAATGAAGGCATCACTCTCGCGCCGGATACTCATAGCCGACGATGATGCCGAACTTCTCGACTATCTCTGCGAGCATTACTCACATTTCGTCAAGGTGGAGAAGGCCCGCAACGGCAACGAGGCCATGAAAATATTGCTGACTAAAAAGATAGATCTGGTCATATCCGATGTAATGATGCCCGAGATGGACGGACTCACCCTGCTGCGCACGATAAAGGCAAATGTCGATACAAACCACATTCCGGTAGTGCTTCTCAGCACACGCGGCGAGGTGGCCGACCGGCTCGCAGGCTGGGGAGAGGGAGCGGACGGATACGTCGGCAAACCGTTCGACATGTCGGAACTCGACGCCATCGTCGACAATTTCATAGAGAACAGGCTGAGGATGAAAGGTAAATACTCCGGCGTGCAAGCCTCTACAGAGAAAATATCTTCACCGGAGATAAAGGGTAACGACGAGATCCTTATGGACCGCGTGATAAAGGCTATCGAGAGCCATCTCGATGACAATCAGTTTAACGTGGAGAACCTCAGCGAGGAGGTAGGGATCTCTCGCGCTCACCTTCACCGAAGACTTAAGGAGCTCGCCGGGATGTCGCCGAGCGATTTCATCAGGAACGTCAAGATAAAACGGGCCTGCGATATGCTCCGCAAGCCCGATATTGACGTGTCGCAGGTTGCCTTCTGCCTGGGATTCTCATCTCAGCCGCATTTCTCCACCACCTTCAAGAAATTCACGGGGATGACACCTTCGGAATACCGCACCCAGATCCTGCAGAAAGCGGAGAAGACGGTCGAGGAATGAGGTTGCCCGGATGGCGTCACTCATCGTAGGTCATCTGTACGTGGCCTACAGGAAGATTCGCCGAGAAACGGAGAGGTATGCGGCTGTCGGCTGAGACCTCCGTCTCCACGGGATAACCGCTCATACGGCCCTGATAGCTGTATTCGAACGACACACGGTAGGTATGATATGTGCTACCCCCGATATCGAGGGTAGACCGGCCGTGGTAGGTGATAAGCACGCTGTCGGATCCTCCCGGTGACGATATGGGGATACTCACCGACTGCCCGTCGGACATATTAGGGAAATCCATCACGCGGAAATAATAGTAAAGGGCGAGCATATCGGCTGTTATGGTCACAGCCTCCATTGTCTGAGGACTGGCGTCAAGTTCCCCCTGTCCTTTGATATTCTTATAGAAAGCGGGATCAGACGGATTAAAACTTCCTCCGCGATATACAGACACCTTCGGCTTCATATACCAGCCGTTGATATACGATATGCTCTCCGACGATGGAGTGAGAGAGGCCCTCAAGGTGTCGCTCACGCAGAATATGCGGCCATTCCAGGGCACGCTGTTTCCATCGAGGGTGGCTGTGAGGCTGTCGCCGCTCTTCTGCACGGTCACGACGCCATGGGCGATCGCCACATCTATCATTCCCCAGTGGTAGTGCACGTTGTAGTTGAGTTCAGTGTAAGGGATATCGGTCTGCGCCTGTGCGGCAAATCCGATAAGGGCAATGAAAAGGGTCAGCAATGTTTTTTTCATAATTCATAGTGTTTTCATAGTCATATATATTCAACAAGCTTTCTGCCCTAATGTTTCATATCATGTCATTTCCTTCCCTATGTGCAGAAGACGCATAACGGCACCGGCGGTGTCTCTGACATTGGCCTCCGCCACTTCGGGCCGCATAGCCTGGGGAAGAGGCATCGGACCGGAGACAACCGGCAGAGCGGTCAATCCTGCCTTCGCGAGTGCGACACGATCGGCAACCTTACCGCCTAAAACAACAACCGGAACCCCTGCCTCACGTGCGTGAGACGACACACCTGAAACCACCTTACCCATCAGCGACTGCGCATCGACGCTACCCTCCCCGGTGAATATCAGCGAGGCGCCGGCTATAGCCCTGTCGAAACCGACAGCCTCAAGAACCATCTCGATACCTTTCCTGAGATCCGCGCCAAGGAAAGCGCAGAATGCCGCGCCAAGCCCTCCGGCCGCACCGGCTCCGGGCATCAAGCTGACATCGACACCACTATCCCGCATTATAACTGAAGCGAAATCGCGCAAACCTCTGTCAAGTTGCATGACAGTCTCCTCATCCGCCCCCTTTTGGGGAGCGAACACAAACGCCGCTCCATTTGGACCGAACAAAGGATTGTCAACGTCACAGGCTATGGTGAATGAAGCCTCATCAAGCCTTGGATCAGCTGCCGACACATCAATATGGGCTACGCGTGCAAGATCGGCACCCACACCATCAAGCTCATTTCCCGAAGCATCCGCAAACCGATAGCCGAGGGCCCGCAACATTCCCATACCGGCATCGTTGGTGGCACTTCCACCTATGCCGATGAAGAATCGGCGACAACCGCGACGGAGGGCATCGAGAATCATCTCCCCGGTGCCGTAGGTGGAAGTCTGCAAAGGATCACGTTCCGATTCTGAAAGGAGAGTGAGTCCGGATGCGGCCGCCATCTCCATGACAGCGTTCTTTCCATCGGAAGAAATAGCATAAACAGCCTCTACGGGACGCATCAACGGATCACACACCTTACATTTCACTTTACTCATTCGGGCGGATTCCGACAAAGCATCGACGGTGCCCTCTCCTCCGTCGGCGAGTGGCAGACACACCACTTCTGCCGTCGGCAATTCATCAAGGATACCAAGGCGGCATGCCTGCGCGACCTGTGCCGCAGTCAAGGATCCCTTGAAGGAGTCGGGAGCGACTATTATTCTCTCACCATTCATATCATTGTCTATTCCGCGATTACCTCGCTCCCGCTTGCGGAGGCCGGGGCAAGCTCGATTATCTCACAATCTTTCATATCAGCGCCATCTATAGTAAGTTTTATGAGCGTGCGCACCTTATGCCATCCGGCAAGACCCGCGGCTCCCGGATTGATATGCAGGAGCTGAAGCTCATGGTCATAGATCACCTTCAGGATATGAGAGTGGCCATCGACCATAAGTGTGATGCCCTCCTCTTTGAGAAGCCGCTTCATGCCGGGCGACCACTTTCCGGGATAGCCACCGATATGAGTCAGGAGCACCTTAACTCCCTCAACTTGGAAAATCTCAAGCTCGCGGCATTTACGGCGCACCATGCCATGGTCGATATTTCCGCTCACAGCACGCACCACAGGCACGACATCCTGCAGCCTCTCGACAATACCATAATCGCCGATATCACCGGCATGCCACACCTCGTCGCAGTCACTGAAATACTGAGCGAAGCGGTCGTCCCATTTCCCGTGGGTGTCGCTTATGATCCCAATTCTCTTCATTTTACAAAGAATTCATAATGCACAACACGCAATGCATAATGCACAATTCATAATGCATAATGCATAATTCATTTACTAACCCTTTCCTCATCCCATTCACCCTTAACCTTCGCTCCTTAACTTATTCCATCCTAAACCTTTAACCCCTCAATTCTCAACCATCAACATTCAACTTTAACCTTTAACCTTTAACCTTTCTTTAACCATTCCCCCTAACCGTGGGTTGAGCCTATGACAAGGAGGGCAAGGCTGAGGAGAAGGACTCCGAGATCAACAAGTTTCGGTTTTATATTCTTCTCGTGAAGAGCGATCACACCATACACGAAACTTACGATCACACTTCCGCGGCGTATCATAGAGATGATGGCTACCATGGATCCGGGGAGTGACAGGGAATAGAAATAGGCAAGATCGGCCACGGTAAGGAAAAGAGCTATGCAAGGTATGGTCCATCGCCATGTGAAACCATCGCCTCTCTCCTTGTGCATACGCCTAAGCAGCAATATCGTGGCCACCATGATGAAGCACTGATAAAGGGAATACCAGGCCTGCACTTCTATCGGATGATATGATTTGAGAAGATATTTGTCGTAGAGCGCGCTGACAGCACCGAGCACCGTCGCACCGATCGACATCCATATCCATCGGGAATGCTTAAGCGAGAACCCCTCCTTCGCTCCGATACGAGAGATGAAAAATAGGGAAGCGAAGCCAAGCGCTATACCTATCCATTGCACCCAGTTAAGCCTCTCCCCGAATATCACGAGCGCTCCTACGAGCACTATCACCGGGCGCGAGGCGTTGATGGGTCCCTGCACTGTGAGCGGCAGATGCTTTATGGCGAAATAACCGAGAAGCCAGGATCCGAGCACAATCACCGACTTGAGCAAGATTTGCAAATGTCCTACCACCGTGTTACCAAAGCCGAAATTACCCTCCGAGACACCGGCAATCAGAAAAGGCGACATGTATAGGGCGCCGAATACAGTGTTGAGCATGAGCACCATAAGCACATCGTTACCCCTCACCGACAGCTTTTTGAAAATGTCATAGAATCCCAGACAAAGCGCCGAGACAAGAGCCAGAGCTATCCACATTTCTTACGATCGTTAATACGGCCATGCAATGTCTCACCAAGCGTCACACACAGGAAAGACAGGCCTTGAAATTTTCCGCAAAATTAATACTTACCCCTCACAAAACCAATGAAACCAACCGTAAATAGCACTAAGAGTCATTCTTTTGCGGAAAAATTTCTTTAATTGGGAATTTATCACTAACTTTGACACCAAATATATGACCCATTTCCAAGGAGCGGTCAGCAAGGCCGCCTTCCGCAGGTGCATATGTGTCTAAGTCAATTATAAAAACACATTATAGAAATGGCAAAGAAACTTCAAATCAGAGATTTGACGCTGCGCGACGGCCAGCAGTCATTGTTTGCCACACGCCTGAAGCAGGAGAACGTCGACAAGCTTCTCCCGCTCTATCGCGAGGCAAGGTTTTACATAATGGAAGTTTGGGGAGGCGCTGTGCCCGACTCCGTGATGCGCTATCTCGGCGAAAGCCCCTGGGATCGCCTACGCTCATGCTCGAAAGAGATGAAAGGCATCTCCCTCCTCTCTGCCCTCTCACGTGGCCGCAACCTTTTCGGCTACGTACCATACCCCGATTACGTGCTTGAAGGATTCTATAAGAAAGCGATCGAAAACGGTCTGAACGTGATGCGTATCTTCGACGCACTCAACGACCTCGACAATATCAAGAGCTCCATCAAGATGATCAACGAGTTCAACGGACTCAACGGCAACGAGGCTATTCCCGACACGGCCGTATGCTACACGATCGACCCCAAGGGCACCGCTGAAGACGAGAAGATCTTCACCGACGACTACTTCGTAAACAAGGCCGTCGAGATGGAGAAACTCGGCGCCAAGATGGTGACCCTCAAGGACATGGCAGGCCTTGTGAATCCCTCACGCATATACACCCTCATGCCCAAGCTGAAAGCCGCGCTTAAAGTGCCCGTGGATTTCCACACACATTGCACCCCCGGCTACGGCCTTGCTTCGGTTCTGACAGCCATAATACAGGGCGTCGATATCGTCGACACCAACATCTGGTGGTTTGGCGGTGGCTCGGCAGCTCCGGCCATCGAGCTCATCGACATCTTCTGCCGCAAACTCGGTGTGGAACTCGATGTCAACATGGAGGCCGTGGCCAAGATCCGCAAAGAGCTCAAGAACGCCCGCCTCGCCCTCGCAGCTTTCGACCTCAACAAAGAACGCTGGCAGCGCGACTTCGACGAGGCTTATGCAGAGATGCCTAAGGAGATCGACGCCGAGTTCGACCGTGCCATCGAGATGGCCAAGGCCGACAAGGAGGAGGAACTTCTCGACGCATGCCACAAGATTGAGGCATATTTCGGATTCCCCAAGCCCAACGAGATCGTAAAGAACGCAGAGGTGCCCGGCGGAATGTATTCCAACATGGTGGCCAATCTCCGCGCCCTCAACGCCGAAGACGTGCTTGAGGAGGCTATGGGATTGATACCGAAGGTACGCCGCGACGCAGGTCTCGTGCCCCTTGTGACTCCTACCAGCCAGATCGTGGGCTCACAGGCTGTGTCGCTCGCCATGGACCGCCGCGCCGGCAAACCGGACTACTCCAACAAGAGCAACCAGTTCATATCTCTCGTGAAGGGTGAATACGGCAACACTCCTGTGCCCGTCGACGCGAAATTCCGCGAAATGATCACAGGCGACGCGCAAGAGAAACCCTACGACACCAACTCATATCAGAATCCCGAGAATCCGGCTCTCGACCAGTTCGGAGGCGTGAAACTCGCTGCTAACGATGAGGAATATCTTCTCCTCCAGCTCCTTCCGGCCGTGGCGAAGACATATCTCACCAACAAGCGCAAGGCTGAGTATGAGGCCACCCACGCGCCCGCAGCCGAAATAGGCAAGGCAAATGTGGCAAACGAGGCTGTAACGGGTCCCGTGTTCCGTGCCCCGATGGGTGGCACTGTCATGAGTGTCAAGGTGAAACCCGGCGATACTGTAAAGCCGGGCCAGACCGTGATCATTTATGAGGCCATGAAGATGGAGAACGATCTGGCAAGCGATATGGGAGGCGTTGTGAAGCAGGTGCTCGTGAAAGACGGCGACGTGATGGCTACCGACCAGCCGCTGATTGAGTTCCAGGCAGACGGTGCCGCAGCTGCTCCCGAAGCCGCTCCGGCTGCGGGGGGCGCTGTGATGGTCGCTCCTATGGGCGGCACGGTGATGAAACTTGTCGCCAAACCGGGTCAGACAGTCAAGAAGGGTGATACCGTCATTGTCTATGAGGCCATGAAGATGGAGAACAACCTCGGGGCAGATCGCGACGGAGTCATCGCCAAGTTCCTTGTCAAGGAAGGCGACGTGATGGGCACAAACGATCCCATTCTCCAGTATGTCGGAGGAGAAGCCGCTCCCGTTGCAAAATCTGCCGGAGCAAAAGGTGCCGGTGTTGAGTATAAGGTATCGCCCGTGAAAGGCTACGACTACATGAAGGCAGTGCATCCTCTCGAGGGTGGCACAGGCAAGGTCGGAGCATCAAAGACCACTGAGGAGATACATGTGGCAGCCGGTTCCACAGTGACAGTTGTCGGTCCTGACGGTAAGACCGTGAAAGTGATCTGCGACAAATAATCATCAGCGACAACTACAATAAGAGGGTGTATCAAAATTCAGTTTTTGGTACGCCCTCCAATTTTTAAGCCGCCTGAGAATCCGGTGAACTGGAAGCGACCGATTTCT
>CAJUQP010000010.1 GCA_910588245.1 uncultured Muribaculaceae bacterium
CTCTCAAAAATGCGAGTTAATTTTGGAATATCAAACTGAACACCCTAATAAATAAGTAAAATTCATGAGATTTAGAAGCTGTTAAAAACATGAACGTTAATTTCGGGGCGCCAATATATATCCAGTAAGTACCGGCAAAAAAACTCCTCTCCCCCTCCGCGGGAGTGTTCAATACCATCCAACCACACTCCCCTCCGCGTGAAAATTAAAAACTCCGCGTGAGGCGATGTAAAAATTTTTTCGGGGTCGCCATGCAGTATTTCGGGTAAATCCGTATCTTTACATTATGAAACGGAATATACGTGAGGATATGAACCGCGACCTGCATATCGACAACCGCAGCCTCGTGGAGGAGTGTCTGAAGGGCGACCGTGAAGCCCTCAGCCTCTTCTACACCCGCTTCGCGCCCAAGATGCTCGCCCTGATACGCCGATACGTCAGCGACCCCATGGACGCCGAGGATATCCTCCACGACGGCTTCATCGTAGCCTTCACGCGCCTGCGCACTCTCCGCGACTACGACCACGCCGACTACTGGCTGGCCACCATCATGAAAAACCTCGCCCTGCAGTTCCTCCACCTCCAGGACGTCGGAGCTATGCTCCACGACATACCCGACACCGCCGACACCCCGGCAATCGATGAATTCCTCGACATGGAGACCCTCGAATCGCTCATCAAGGAACTTCCCGCAGGCTACCAGAAGGTGTTCCGCCTCGCCGTGCTCGAGAAAAAATCGCATAACGAGATAGCCCGCATTCTCGGCATCTCCCCTAAATCATCCTCCTCTCAGCTTTTCCGGGCACGCATGATGATGCAAAGGCTCATAAAAGACTACCGCGCACAGGCCGGTGCACTCATCCTCCTACTGGCAGCCATCCCTGCCGGCATCTACCTGACCCGCGCCGACAAAGAGGCCATAACCGACGCCTCCACCGTCATCCCCCCCGCCTCAACCCTGACCGCACCACCGACCGCCCCGACAACCCACCTTCCCGCAACGCCCATCGCGTCCGCCTCAATCACTACCGTCCCGAACCGGCAGCCTTCCGCAGCGCCATCCTCCACTCTCCGCACGGCCGCGATCCATACCATGCCTGACACAGTCGCCACACAGCCGGAAGATACTCCGCGAGAGCCGCAACCTCAGAATGACCAGCAGCCGGGCGACACCAATCCACCACTACCGGCCGCTGACGGCGCCCACTACCAGGACGACGCCCCTCTCTATGCCGATATCCCCCTCCCTCGCGCCCATGGAAGCCATACCACCCCGGAATGGTCGTTAGGCATCGGCGTGAACCCCGGAATAGCCAACTTCAATGCCCGGGGCAATGGCGTGGATGGCGATGCGAGCGCTCCTCCTGATTACATCAATCCCGTTGATCCCGACAAGAAACCGGAAGACCAGAATGCCCCCGCGCCTCCCACGAGAGCCTCATCATCATTCCTCCCCTATGACGCGGCCCCTCACCGCCACTCCCTCCCCGTCTCGGCCTCACTCCTCGTGGCCCGACGACTTACCGGATCAATCTCCGCGGAGACAGGACTGACCTACACATATCTCCACACGGAATTCAAGGGGATAAGATCAACAGCCGACTGCCGCTGGCATTACCTGGGCATTCCGCTGAGGGTGAGGTTCAATCTTCTCTCCTCGGGGCGTCTGGCTCTCTACGCCTCCACCGGTGCCCAGCTGGATATTCCCCTCTACTCCGAGGCAGAGGTGACCACCACCCAGAATCCTCCCGACCTGAAAGCCGGACGTTTCAGCTCCCCGGCCGTATGGTCGCTCTCCGCCGGATTCGGCGCGGCCATAAAACTGACTGACCATTTCGAGATTTTCCTGGAGCCCACCCTTCAATACAGGTTTGACCACGAATATAAGGTGCCCAACATCTGGACTGACGATCCTGTCGGTTTCTCGCTTCCCATAGGTCTGAGATTCAACATGTAGGCAGCGACAATTAAAATTTTTTCTTCAGCCTCATGCAGTATTTCCCTCTTACGGTCATCTTATATACAGAAACAACAAACGACAATGAATATGCGTAATTTCAGTTTTCAATCCATTCTGACCCGCCTCTGCGCCGGAGGAATGGCACTCCTCGGATTCGGATGCGACGGCGACTATCCCGGAGGGGGCGGCGATATGTATGGCACCCCCGTCGGCACTTTTGAGATAAAGGGGAAGGTTGTCACGGAAGACGGCAAGGAGGTTGCGGGAGCCGCCGTCAGGGTGACTCAACCCGACTTCCCTTCCGGAGTCTTCTCTTATGCCGAGGTAAAAACCGGTGATAACGGCACCTACATCTCGACCGGCAACGAATTACTCGGCAACAAGACCAAAGTGGTATGCATACCCGATAATCCGGCCCTTGAAGCCGACTCCGTGATCATCGACGTGAAGTATACCGGCAAAAACAATAAGAATAACCCGTGGGATATCGGCCAGGCCAACGCCACGGTAGATTTCATTCTGAAAAAGAAAGAATCCGGTCAATGAACGATCTGTCGATACGCCAGAGGATAGCCCTCGAGCTCAACCGCCGACTGAAGGACACGCGCCGGAGGGAACATACCCTCCGGCAGCTGTTCTGGGAATGCACCTGGCGTTGCAATCTGTCGTGCCGCCACTGCGGGAGCGACTGCAAGAGCTCATCCACTCTCCCCGACATGCCCGCGGCCGATTTCCTACGGGTGGTCGACTCGCTTCTGCCACACGTTGATCCGCACATCCTCAACGTAATCATCACCGGAGGCGAACCTCTCGTGCGCGACGACATAGAATATGTAGGCCGTCAGCTCTACGACCGTGAAATGCCCTGGGGGATCGTCACAAACGGTCTGCTGCTCACCCCGGAGCGCCTCGAAAGCCTGCGCGCCGCAGGACTCCACAACATCACGATCAGCCTCGACGGACTTGAGGAGGACCATAACTGGATGAGAAACCATCCGAAATCGTTTGCAAGGGCTTATGAGGCGATCAAGATGACGGCAAAGGCCTCCGATCTCAATTTCGACGTGGTGACATGCGTCAACCGGCGTTCCCTACCACGTCTGACGGAACTGAAGGAGTTGCTCATTGAGGCCGGGGTGAAGGGATGGCGTCTCTTCACGATCTTCCCTGCCGGAAGAGCGGCCGCCTATCCTGAGTTCAAGCTTACGAAGGGGGAGATCGAGACCCTCATGCGTTTCATTGCCGACACACGCAAGGAGGGACGGATAAAGGCGTCGTTCTGCTGCGAGGGTTTCATGGGAAGTTACGAGGGGATCGTGCGCGACAATTTCTTCGAATGCCAGGCCGGTGTCACGGTCGGATCCGTGCTCCTCGACGGAGGGATAGGCGCATGTCCGAGCATCCGCGCGGATTATCGCCAGGGCAATATCTACGAAGATGATTTCTGGGATGTCTGGCAAACCCGTTTCGGGCAATACCGCGACCGTAGCTGGATGCGCCGCGGAGTCTGTGCCGACTGCCGCTTCTGGCGCTACTGCGAGGGCAACGGCATGCATCTCCGCGACTCCCGCGGCGACCTCATGCACTGCGCAATTTCAATTAGCGATGAGTAATTGGCAGTTAGCAATTCTGATTAGCAATTTCAATTAGCAATGAGTAATCGATCTGTCAGTCGTCAGCCTATCAGTTACTGCCGGATGGCATTGCCGTGCCGCGGCTGAAAGCCGTGGTCTCTCCTCAAAAACCATTGGCGGCCGGTAAATGTCTTCACAATTACCAACCGCCAACAAATAAAGGCTAAAGCCCAAATAACTAACCAACCTAATTACTAATCACTAATTACTCATTGCTAATTAATTGACCGGGGTGAGGATGACTGTGGCGCCGCCTCGGGGAAGGAGGTCGAACTCCAGCTTCTTGCGGGAATCCACCTTGCGGTCGCTTATCCTCACCTGCGTGGCAGTCTTCACCTTCGGATCGTCGGTGAAGATCCTGGCATTGTACTTCACACCCTCAGGCAGGAAATCGAGCGGCAATGTCTCATGGCGCGCCTCGTTGTTGGTCATCAGGGCCACACGGTACTCATCACCGTTGCGGCGCATCATCACGATATTCTCACCGGGATAACCGGAAAGCACCCGTGTGTCGTCGAAGACCGTGGGAAGCGTCTCAAACCACTCGATCTCCGGCTCCCCGTGATAACGGTCGGGAGTGTCATACCACAGGATTGTCTGCAGCGGACTGTAGAACACCAGCGATGCGGCAAGCTGATGGGCGTGGGTGTTCTTCAGGCGCTTGTCGAAGTAGCAGATCGTATAGTCGGCCGCTCCGTTGATCATGCGCGTGAAGGGAAGCGTCACATTGTGGGTGGCGTCAGGCCACTCCTCGTTGCCGCAGATCCCCTCCTGCGTGAGCAGGTTGGGATAAGTGCGCGAGAAACCGGAAGGACGGAACTCATCATGTATGTTCATGAGCAGATGGTTGTCGGCCGCCTTGCGCACCATGTCGTGGAGCCATGTGGCCCAGCGGTGCGAGGCATACTGCACGAATCCTGACTTCACACCGACAATCCCCCACTCGCGGAGCAACGGGAAGAGCTCGTCCATCTGCTTCATAAGGGCATGCTGGTTGACGTAGAGCCATACGCCCACACCCTTCTCCTTGCCGTAGTCTACCACGCGCTTCATGTCAAGCTTGTCGACCACCTTCGTGGCGTCGCCGTCGTGGGAGGTGCAGGGGAGATACCATAGCCAGTCGAAGAGCATATACGGGATGTTGTGCTCGGCGCAGAAGTCGATGTTGCGCAGTCCGGCCTCAGTGTCGATCTTCGTGCAGCGCATAATGCGACCCGGCTTCACCCAGGTATCAGCGTCCTTGATCTCGCAAGGGGGATTGAGGTTGAGCACTATGTCGTTGTTCTCTATCAGTTCGCCCGGACGGTCGGCGGCCATGATGATCTTCCAGGGAGTGGCGTAATAGGTCACGATATCCACAGGGCTATACATCACGGAGCTCAGGGTGTTGGGCTTACCCTCGCGCGCCACGAGCTTCGTAAGGCACCAGTCGTCGACATCAGCGTCGAGAATGGCCGTCCAGTCGCCGGCGGGATTAAGAAGCGTCAGCGCCCTCTCAACGGGACGCGTGATGCTGTCCACCGGTCCTTCATCGAAAAACGCCTGCGCCCACTGTTCGCTCCAGGCCTTCGTACCCTCAGGGAAGGTGTAATCCGTCAGATCCTCCACAACCTTATGGAATATGGCTGCGGGATGCTCCGGGAAGAAATAGCGGAAAGCCACTCCTTCGTCGTAGGCGCGTACCTGCACGTCAAGTCGGTAGTCGCTCTTGTCCTTGCGGCTCATATGGAGAGTAGCGCCGTTGTAGTTGTCTCTCACGGTGGAACGTTCCCCGTAGAGGGGATGCCACACGGAGTCGACCGGTGCGGCATAGCTGACGCTATCCACCGTCAGGAGATCCATCCAGCACTCCGGTTGTGCGAGGTCGCGCTTACCCAGGGCCATCTCCCAGACACGGTTGTCGACATCGAGACCGGCCCGCGAGGGAAGGATAAGCGCATGTCCGTCGCGCTCCACCGAATAGGTAAGTTCCTTGCCCGGCTTCGTGAATGTAATGCGGTTGCGCCCGTCGGGCGAGGTCAGCACCAGGTCGGTGGCGGCTTCCATCGAAGCCGGCAGAGAGGCTATGGCGAGTAAATATATAAGCTTTTTCATTGTTCACGATATTTTATACGTGTAAGACCATCTTCCTTCTCTGTCTCCATTTTACGGCCATTGACCTCAACATTCCCGGCATTCCCCTTCACAGCCAGGTTGACGCGCGGTTGTCCGGCAACCTGCACCCTCATGGTGTCGCCGTCGGTGCGAGATATGGCACTGAGCTTGGAGAGTGTCGAGAAATAGACATCGCCGCCGCGACGCACGGAGCTGCCATGGCATACGAACATCTCCGACGGATCCTTCGGATCGCCACCATCGGGATAGCTCACGGCCAGCATGTAGGCGTCGGTAGTCCATCCGTCGGCATCGATCCACGAGTTCATGTGCATCAGGCGTCCGTCGGCGAGCTGGTTGATATAAAGGTCTGTCACCTTTCCGTCATGCCTTATGCGCAGGCCGATCCAGTCGGTTCCCTCGCGGCGCTCTATCTGCGGCAGATCCTCTTTCTTCTGCTTCGGATCATCCTTGAGAATGATGGCCGTGACACCCTTCACGTTATCCCTGGCTCCCGGAAGATGGAAGCTCCAGTAAGTCTCTTTCCCTTTAAGATTCTCTGTCGGTCCCTCGTGGGTCTCCCAGTACATGTCCTCAGGATAGTCGTGCACGAAATTGCTGTAGGCCAACGGACGGGGGAATATCGGCCTTATTATGGCCGAAGAGGCGCCGTTTGTGATCTCAAGGTCATAGCCGCGCTTCACGGCCTCGCCGCCGGGATGCCACACCCACTCGAAAGTGCCGGGCTCATGGCTGTGGAGGTCGTCGATCACATAGATCACGTCGTCAATCCAGAGATAGTGGCGGAAGTTGCGGTCGAGCCAGCGCGACATGGGACCCGTGCCGTCGGCCATCACATACTTGATGTTGCCTCCGTCGAGAAGCGACGATACAGAGCCTGGAAGCATCGTGCCGTGGTACTGCTGGTAAGTAGGTTGTCCCTGGCCGTTGAACTTCACGATGTTGTGGGCATCGCTCTGGAAGAAATATTTGCGATATTCCGGAGTGCCGTATGAACTGTTGCCGGCATCCTTGATGATGTCAACACCCTTGTGGAAAAGTATCAGGGAATTGGCGTCGGCGTGAGAGTGGTTCCACGTCATGCCGCTCTTCACGGCGAGCATCGTGGCATCTTTCTTCCAGGAGTCGCGCATCGTGGCCCATCCGAAATCCTTCCAGAGATGGGAGGTCGGGAGATCGGGAGATACGGGAGCCGCCGAGGTGTCGGGAGAATAAAGGAAACCCATAGGGAAACGCAGTGGATATCCTTCGTGAAACTGATCGGGATCCACCTGATTGATATACCATAGGGTCTCGGGCGACTCCGCTCCCATAGCGTAGGCCAGGATCATGGAGCTCTCTCCGGTCACGTTCTTATGGCTGTCGCCGAAATTGATACTGTAAAGTTGACCGTTGCGTGGATAAGCGACATTGCAGAAGAAAGAGCCAAGCTGATGCATCTGGGGGATATCTTCAAGCTTCGCATCCGGGTGGGCGTTGAGCCATGCGAGACGGAGTTTCAACGCCGAGGTGGTGCCGAAGCTGGCGTAGTTGATGCTCTCATACATGCCACCGTCGCGATCGAAAGTTTTCGGCTTGTGCTGGATAACGTCGCCGGCGAAATCAAACCATTCGGGAAGAGACTCAACAGCCTTTTCGGCCAGTTGCGCGGCATCCGGGCGTTCGTTGCCGATTGCCAGGGCAAGCATGGCTCCGCCGTTGATGCAGGCTGTCCACCAGTTATGGCCCATGGAGTTGAGCGAATGTATACGCGTGCTATCAACCAGCCAGTCGCCGAGCAACGGCTCTACAGCCAGACGATATAGGCCATCGGCTATCTTCTTGCGCTCATCAGGCGACAGGAGATCGTAGACCACGTCATATCCCTCCGCACATTGCATGGCTTTCCAAGCCATCTGCAACTCGCTGCGCCATGCCGGCTTGCGGGCCAGCATCTCGCCATTGCCCCACGATTTTGTCTCTGAAGCTTTTTTCAGCAGGTCGATGATCTTGTCGGAATATTTCTTCTGGCCCGTCATCATATAAGCCAGTGCAAGATATTCTATATTATGATAGTCGTCTTTCGAAAGCAGTTCATCGGCACGCTTCTGTATCGCTTTCCATCCCTGCTGGCGAGCGGCGTCGCTCTTCATCATCTCCTTCGCGGCGGCCACGCGTTCGGGTGTGATGATCAGCGACGGATGCTTTATCACCTCTGCCTCCGAGGCCATGAAAGAGGCACACAGAAGACTTAGCGCCAATAATGTATTTTTTCTCATAAATCTATGTCAGGTTTTGTATGATTATCAGTCTTTATTCGTTGAAATCCCAGTAGACACCGTAGCGGCAATGGTTGAGGTCGTAGAGCGGTGAGAACTCCAGGAGACGCACCTGACGCAGGTCGAAAGCCTCCGCCTTGCAGGGCACCTGAGTCTCTACGGGCAGCTTCCCATGGTGCTGACCCGGATATACCGACTGTGCCGAGGCATCCGACGCCACGGTGAGGATTATTCCGGCAAATAAATATGATATTCTCTTTCCCATTTCAATTTTCCATACCATCATCATTTGAACATCACATCCTCCACGTGCTCGCCGATAAACATGTTGGCGAAATCAGAGGTCTTATACCATCCGGGCTTCCCGGGCATGTCGTCGGCTATTCGCACTCCGTTGATCACGAGATTGTCGAAAGTGATACCCTTCACCTTGCGGGTGTCATCGTAGCCGGCTATGATCGAGAGGTTGGCGTTATGGCCGTTGTATTCCACATCCTTGAAGAGAACATTCTCCACGCAGGTACCGGGAGCGGCGCAGTATTTCTTGTTGAAGAAGATACGTATGTTGATGAGCTGACCCTCGCGGATATCCTCCACGCGGATATTGTCGAAGGTCACGTCGCGCACAATGTTGTTGTCACCGCAGCTGATGGCCATACATCCCTGGTAATCCACTTGTTTCTCCTTCTGGTCGAGAATATCTATGTTACGGTAGAGGAGATTCTGTATGGTATCGGCGGGAGCGTCGATGCCGATCTCTGTGGCCGCGCCGTGAAGGCCGATCATGATCGGATGGGCCACGTCGGCCCAAAGCGTGGAATTCTCCATCTTTATGTTCTTGCAACCACCTACGAAGCCCTTCCTCGTGGCATAGACCGTATTGCAATCGTCGCTGTTGCGGCAGAATACATTGTCGTAGCTCACATTGTCGCTGGCAAAGACGTTCATGCCGTCGCCCCAGCCATAGTAGCTGATAGATTTCACGTTGTCGATACGCACGGAATCGCTGCCTCCGACCGGTATCTGGGTCAGCATGATCCCCTCCGCCTCTATATTCTTTGAACGTCGCACGGAGACTCCGGCCCCTTTACCCTTGGGATGCACCTCGCCGCGACCATGAAATTTCACGTCTCTCACCCCCTCGGCTATCAGTTCGCCATAGACGCGCGCTCCGCCGTCGATGTAGACGGTCTGACCGGATTCCACGCGCAACGTGTCGCCGGGGAGCTCATGTACGCCCGGGCCGAAATACACGAGCTTATTCCCTTTCTTCCCTCTGTTCCTGATCGCCTTCTTTATCTCCTTGTCGGTAGGACGGAAACGGTCAATAGGGTTTGCGAAGAGATGGAGATTGTGGAATATATCGCCGTTGACCTCCACGGAGAGGTTACGCGGACGGTCGAGGGAGAATGTCAGGGTGTCGCCCGCACAGGCCGGAATTATTTTATAACTGAGCGGACGCACCCTGGCATCCTTGACTTTCTCTCTGTTGCTTATCACACGCACATCCACCTTGCCGTCGAAATCAAAACAGGCCATCGAGGCTGTCTCCACATGGTGTCTGGCGCCGCGGACTTCATCCACTTTCACGGGATAAACAGACACGGGCTGCCATGCGCCCCCGTCCTGGCGCACCTCCACGGAGAAATCACCGAGTGTCTCCACTCCCGGTCCCGCGGGATAAGTCACAACCTTGGCCGCGGCGGGGATAGCCGCCGCCATCACCGTCATCATCACTATCCTTGAAATTTTCATCATCTTAGGTTTTTAATCAGTTTAATGGTTATCGTTTCCTCGGAGGCTTCTGACCTGATACGGCATCAGTCTGGATAAGGATCCGGTCTGAATCCGCTTAGAATACGTTTTTTCCGCCTCTCTTTATATATGGATTCGTTTTAACTTCAGATTTTACTCAATCAAAAACCGTTTTTTTCTGTCATAACCCTAATTTTTCACAAATAAAAGGGATTTCAAGGAAGATCGTTTTCGCCGGTATCGACACCCCTTGGTCTTCAGCGGTTGAGAACCGCATGGCCAACCGCTACGTTATAACGGAGACAGACGGCCTCGCGACCGCCTGTCTCCACTTATTATTATCATTCACTATGGAACACGATTTTATCAAAAAAAGCAACAATGTGCTGGTAGAGATATTCAACGACGATGGTAAAAAGCTTTTCACTTTCCGCACCACCGGAGTCAGCAATCTCCATGAGGCCGTGCTACAGGCCTATGACGCCTCGAAACTGCAGCAAGATATACGCCTCCTGGTGTTCAGGGTGACAAACGAGACTACCGATGTCTCACACCGTTACCGGGTGAACGCCCACGACAACCTGCACCTCATACCGGAGGAGAATCCCTGAGAGGATCTAAAGGACAGTCGTCCTTATCTCACATTGTTGAGCATCTCTCTTGTGGGGCACTCGAAATTGCTTATCGGAAGTTTCACACGCATCATCTCCTCCAGCGTGTGCACCGGAGGAGCCACGTCGTCGGGAAGAGGCATCCCGGAAAACTGTCCGAAATAAAGCAGACAGGCGTCTTTCCACCATTGCGCGTCGCGCGCCTGAATCATAAGGCGCCCCTCCACGTCGGTGAAAAGTTCCGGATCGACATATGGCTTCGCGGCAGCCCACTGGCGCTGCATGCGCTCCACCATGTCGCACCCCCTCTGATAAGCCCTGCAGAGCTCATCCCATAAGGTGGAGCCAGAACGCATCCTGTGGTTCCAGGGGACATGATGGAACCACAAAAGAAGGTTCTCAGGGCAACGCGACATGTCGCCATAGAGCGACCTGTAAGGTTCGGGATACTGCCCCACGGCATCACTTCCCCGCGCGCTGCGGTCGAAACCGAGGCCTGCGGAGTCTGCCCTGTGGTAATATTTCGGGAGCCAGTCGGCACGCGCCCCCTCCACCTCACACCAGGGCTCAGGACCGTAATGATGGCCGAACGCGAATATATGGTGCAATCCCAGCGGCATCATATAGTCGACCACAGCCTCCCGGCTCTGCAGCATCATCTCCTCAAGTCCGTCTCTGACAGAGCGAGGCATATCCGCATATCCGGCAACATTCATAGGAAGCCATTCCTCCACAATGCGGCGCGATGTGAGCCGCGGATCCCAGGCAAGGCGCCCGAAGGCATACCAGTTGGCTACCGCGAGCGGATGGGAGGTCATGTTGGCGCAATCGCCCACATTCGAGACTCCGGCGGCCCCTGTCAGTGATGAGGGATCGACATGGCTAAAAAATTCCTCCCACATCGGGGCCAGAAACGCCAGATGATTGCTGTGGCCGAGATATTCCTGTGTGATCTGAAACTCCACGGCCTGAGGTGTGGCCGGCATAGCCCCGAACAGCGGACTGAAAGGCTCGCGCGGCTGGAAATCGATCGGACCGTTCTTGACCTGCACTATCACATTGCTGTCGAAACGCCCGTCAAGAGGCTGGAACTCCAGATAGGCCTGTTTTGCGCGGTCGGCATCCGAGGGGGAATAGACAAACGCCCGCCATATCACCTTGCCCCCATGGCGTGAAAGGGCGCGCGCAAGCATGTTGGCACCCTCGGCATGAGTGCGCCCGAAATCACACGGTCCGGGCTGTCCCTCACTGTTGGCCTTCACCAGGAATCCTCCGAAGTCGGGGATCAGCCTATAGATCTCATTGCATTTCCTCTTCCACCACTTGGCCACCTCCCGGTCGGCGGGATCGGCCGTGGGCAGTCCGCCAAGCAGCATGGGCGACGCGAAATTCACAGAGAGATATACCCTGACGGCATAAGGACGCAAGGCGTCAGCGATGGCTGCGACCTTGCTCAGATATGAGCTGTCGAGGATCTTAGGAGAGGCGTTCACATTATTGAGCACGGCTCCGTTTATCCCCGCCATGGCATTCCGGCGTGCATATTCCCCATAGCGCGGCGACACGGAATCGGGGAGCTCGTCCCAGCGCCAGAGACTCTTGCCGGCATACCCGCGTTCTATCGTGCCGTCGAGATTGTCCCAATGGTCGAGCATACGCAGGCTGTAGAACGGCGTCTCCTCAATCTTTTCACCCTCCTTCGGGAGGGTGCCTGAGGCACGGTGCCGCTCCAGGGCATATACTCCATAGAGCAACCCGGGCTCACCGGCCGCCTCGACCCTGTAGCCTCCGTCAAGGGCACGGATCACGAACCCCTCCTGCCCGAGAGACTTGGCGCGCCTGTCAAGCCGGAGCTCCACGTGGCCTCCCTGAAAAGCCGCCGCCTCCCTTTGCGCTGTGGCAAAAGGTGTGTGGGAAGCATCTGCCGCAGAGGGGCGCGACGCGGCAGATGCGCGCGCCGCCCCCAGGGCAATCATCGTGATGATCAACGATAATAGAATTCTTCTATATCTCATTTCGAGGCGGCTGTGAGATATTTCTCAAGGAAAGGCTTCATCTTGTAGTCACGGTCGAAAAGCAGAGGATAGTCCGTGCGGCCGCGCATCGGGAAATCGTTCTTCCAGCTCCCTTTGTCGCTGATGCCCCACACCGTCACACGCGTGATGTCGTCGCTATGCTTGTCGAAAAGAGTGAAAAGCGAATCCATCCTGGCACTCCATGCCTGCATGGCGCTGTCGGGGAGAGCCTCCGGATACGGATTCATCTCCTTTCTGTAAGCCTCGGTATCGCTGATGTTGGCGCCCCAGTGGGGCGACGGGAGAGCGCTGACGTCAAATTCCGTGATCATCACCTTGCAACCCGTGGAAGCGAAAGAGTCGATCGACGCCTCAAACTCACTGAGATCGGGATAGTCCATACCCATGTGTCCCTGCATGCCTATAGCGTCTATGCGCAGGCCACGCTCCTTGAGCGACCGCGCCAGACGCACATACGCATCGCGACGTCCCGCGACGTTCATGCCGTAGTCGTTGAGGTAGAGTTCTGCGTCAGGATCCGCCTCATGGGCATACTCGAACGCCAGGGGAATGAACTCATCGCCGAGAATCTCGTAGAATTTGCTCTTGCGATAACTGCCGTCTTCCACAATCGATTCATTGACCACATCCCATCCTTTTATCTTACCCTTGTAGCGGCCAACCACCGCGTGGATATGGTCGCGCATACGTTGCTTAAGGGTGTCGGCGCTGACCTGATCGCCATTCTCGTCCACAAAAAACCAGGGGGCGCACTGCGAGTGCCATATGAGGCAGTGGCCCACCATATGCTGGCCGTTCTCTTCGCCGAATTTCACGAAAGCGTCGGCGGCGGTCCAGTCGTAGCGGTCACGCTCCGGATGAATCTCCTCGCACTTCATCACATTCTCGGCCACGATAGAGTTGAAATGCCGGCGTGCCACCTCGGCACCCAGCGAATCCTTCCCGGTAATCTGGTCGAGGTTGAGGGCCGCTCCGAGAAGGAATTTTCCCTCGAAGGCGTCTTTAAGGGCCGGAGACTCAGGTTCCGGTGATTTCGTCGCGCATGCGGCAAGCGATATCATCGCCGCGAGCGGCAGAATCTTGATCAATGAATTCATGACTGTCAGTTTTTATGGTGTTTCAAAATACTATATTCAGACTTAACAGGGACGCCCCACGCAGCCCCAAGCGGAAGTGAGAAGACTGGTGTCATACCATATTGCAAAATTAACAAAAAACATCCGTCAGCCACTCCCCGCGACGTTATCTTATGCCATATAAAATGCATCACTGCATTTCTCCGCGTAACATAAACTTTAAGATTTAGAACATCACACCATTTTACGGAGACAGGACACTTTTCCACATGTTTCTTTTTCTTAATTTTGCAGACATAAAACAACAAATGTATCATCGCAGATGAACCGCAAATCATGAAACTCGCCATCCGCATCCTGACCACCGCCGTTCTGACTCTGGCATGCGCCATATGCGCTCATGCACAGCGCGCACGCCTTCTCACATCGGCCGACGGCCTGTCGAGCAGCCTCATCAACAAAATCTACCAGGATTCCGAAGGTTACATATGGATAGCTACGGAATACGGGCTGAACTGCTTCGACGGAACATCCATAAGGGCCTATTATCACACGCCGGGCGACACGACATCGCTCAACGACAGTTATGTGCGCACACTCATAGAAAACAGACCCGGATATCTGCTCGTAGGCACAGTCAAAGGACTTCTGGAATTCGACCGTGGCGCGGAGACTTTCCGCAGGATCGCGCTATATCACAATGGAAGGTTGATATATCCGCACATCACAGACATGACCCTTCTCTCCAATGGGGAGATATGGATCGGCACCGCAGGCTACGGACTTTTCCGACACCGTCCTTCCTCAGGGGAGACCACACATATCGACGGGATCGCGGACTGCATGGAAGATGCCTTCATAAGCTGTATCTTTGAAGACTCCGCCCACACCATATGGCTCGGCACCGAGAACAGCGGTATCGGGCGCTACTACCCTTCAGCCAGGAAATTAAGGATATACCGTAAGCCGGAACTTCCCGGCGACAAGATTTCATCAGTGGCGCAGGATCCCGCCAGCGGCGCCATTTATATCGGCTCGCTCGACGGAGGAGTGGCCTGCATCGACGGGACAGCATCTTCTCCAAGGGCACTCTCATATCCCGGCACCGGACTCGCCGTTAAATCGCTGGCATGCGTGGCCGGAAGATGCTATGCCGGCACAGAAGGGCACGGCGCGAAACTCGTGACCCCCTCGGCACTGTCAGACCTCCCCCTTGCCTCCCCGCTCCTCCCGTGCGCCACAGGAAAAATCCACCAGATGACCACAGACCGCGACGGTAACGTATGGGTGGGAGTATACCAGCAGGGCATGATGCTGATACCTCAGCAAAACCGGCTATTCGAGTCATACGGCCGTATTTCCGGCCCTGCGAATCCCATCGGGGAGGGATGCGTGATGGCCATATGCCACACAGGCACACACCACACATGGGTGAGCTGCGACAACGAAGGGATATATGAGCTCGACGGCGATCTGAGGCGCCTGAGGCATGTCTCGCTTCCATCCACAGCAATGTGCCTGCTGTCAGACTCCAAGGGGAGACTTTGGGCCGGCACATTCAACTCAGGACTGTTCCTCATACCTTCTGAAGGCTCTCCCATCCCCCTGAGGGGACTGGAGGGATGCAAGATCTACAGTCTGGGTGAAGACGCTACCGGCCGGATATATATCGGGACCTTCGGGAAAGGGGTGCTCAGGCTCGACCCTGACAGCGGAAAAATCTCGGAAATCACCACCAAAGGGAGCCTGCACAAAGACTCCAACAAACCGGTGGACTGGATCAACAATATGCTTGTGTGTCCGGACGGAAATATATGGCTCGCCCACTACGGAGGCATAAGCTGCTTCTCTCCGGCCGACGGGAGTTTCATCAAACTGTCGCACGGGGGAAATCTTGCCGACGGATGCATAGGATACGCCCTCGCACTCGACAGGGATGGGAAGATCTGGTGCGGCACTTCGGCAGGCCTTTATGTCTACAATCCAACGTCGCACGCCTTGATGAAATTCACCGAGAAGGAGGGTCTGCCCAACAATGTGGTGTGCGGACTCTGCGAAGACGAAGGGGGAAACATGTGGATAAGCACCTACCACGGCATCGCGAAATATATCATGACCCAGAACCGATTCATGAATTTCGACGCGGGCGACGGACTGCAGAGCAACGAGTTCACCCACGGAGCATTCTGCAAGGACGACACCGGCGACATTTATTTCGGAGGAGTGAGCGGCTTCAGCATGTTCTATCCATACGACATCGATGATTCGCCACGCCAGTACAGTCCAAGACTCACACGCCTCACCCTTTTCTCGCAACCCGTGACCACCGCCACACTCTCGGGAGGCATCCCCGTGATAAAGGATGTGCTCGACCGGGCCGGAGAGGTATCCCTCTCCCACACCGACAACACATTCTCACTGCATTTCTCCACCCTCACATTCGACAACCCTGACAAAATCGTGTTCGAATACCGCATACGGGAACACGGAGACACCTGGCTGCGCACAATGCCGGGGCAGAATCATGTCACTCTCAATAATATGTCGCCGGGGAAATATCATTTCCAGCTGAGAGTGGCGGGCGACAATTCTCCCGACGGCACACGATCGCTGGTCATTGAAATCCGGCCGCCATGGTATCAGACATGGTGGGCTATGGCTGTCTACGCACTCATCTTCGTGCTCGTGATCCTCGCCGCCATACGCCTTATGAACATGAAAGACGCCCAACGGAGAGAGAGGGAAGAGCGGCGCCGGTCTGAGCAGATACTCGAGGCAAAGCTTCAGTTCTTCACCAATATCTCCCATGAGATACGCACCCCGATGACCCTTATCCTCAATCC
Source organism: uncultured Muribaculaceae bacterium (assembly GCA_910588245.1). Taxonomy (GTDB): domain Bacteria; phylum Bacteroidota; class Bacteroidia; order Bacteroidales; family Muribaculaceae; genus Lepagella. The sequence continues at coordinate 16,289 of CAJUQP010000010.1, forward strand.
TCTCGACAAGCTCCTGGAGAAGTGCCAGGATCCTAATCTGCGGAGCGTCTATTCCATAATATATCGCAACGCCCAGAGAATCCTGAGTCTGGTCAACCAGCTCATGGACATGCGCAAGCTGGAAAAAGGACAGATGAAAATGAAAATGGCGCAGACCGACATGGTATCTTTCGTCAACAACGCCATGCTCCCTTTCGAATATCTCGCACGCCAGAAAAGGATACAGTTCAGGTTCAGCCATCCCGAACCTCCCGTGTCGGCATGGATAGACGCCGGGAATTTCGACAAGGTGCTTCTCAACATCTTTTCCAACGCATTCAAATACACTCCGGATGGCGGAGAGATCAACGTCTCGCTCACGGAAGTCCACAATCCTTCCATCCCCGCGCCGCTCAACGACAGCGTGGAGATAAGGATATCAGACACCGGCATTGGGATAGCTCCCGATAAACTCGAGAAGATCTTCGAGAGATTCTACCGCATAGACAACGACATCACCGGATCAACGGCAGGCACCGGCATCGGGCTACACCTATGCCGGTCGCTCGTGGAGTTGCACCATGGCACAATCACTGCCCGCAACAACACCCCCTCGAAAGGCTGTGAGTTCATAATAAGGATTCCGGCGGGAAGATCCCACCTCTCTCCGGAGGAAATCGCTGATGCGGGAATCCCGAGGATGCCGCGCCATGCGTCGCCCGATATCGACTGGGGAGCCTCCGCCGCTCCACCGTCAATGCAGAAACCTCGCTCCAAGCAGGTGGTGGCGATAGTGGAAGACGACACGGAGATACGCAATTTCCTGACCTCAGAGCTGTCGGAAGACTATAAGGTCACTACTTTCGGCAACGGCGACGACGCATTGAAGGCGATACTCTCCACGGACGCACCCGATATAATCATATCCGATGTGATGATGCCGGGTCTCGACGGATACGCCCTATGCCAGAAAGTCAAGCAGAACGTCAATGTCAACCATATCCCGGTGATACTGATATCGGCTCGCACCGACGACAAAGACCGCATGATGGGACTTGAGGCCGGTGCCGACTCATATCTGCCAAAGCCGTTCAACACCGACGTCCTCAAGAGCACCATAGCCTCACTGCTCGCCAACCGCAACATCCTCAAGGCAAAGTTCAGCGGAGTCCAGCAGCAGGAGGAGAATGTCAGGAAAATATCGTTGAAGTCGCACGACGAACTGCTTCTGCAGAAGATCATGAATGTGATCAACGATAATATATCGTCGCCCGATTTCAGTGTAGAGCGGCTTGCGACGGAAGTCGGACTTAGCCGCGTGCATCTGCACCGCAAACTCAAGGAACTGACCAATCTCTCTGCCAGGGATTTCATAAAATCCATCAGGATGCGGCAGGCTGCCAGACTCCTGCGCGAGAAGAAACTGTCGGTGGCCGAGGTGGCCTATGCCACGGGCTTCGCCAACCCTTCCCATTTCTCCAATTCATTCAAGGAGATGTATGGCGTGCCACCCACAGCCTATGTCCATAATACAGCTGCATCCGGTGCCGACGACGGTTCGGAAACCGGCATGAAAGATCCCAGGGCTGATATCTGATCTGATCCGAGAACAGAGAGAGGGGCATCCCATCATCCGGGATGCCCCTCTCTCTGTATGGCATATTAATACTCTGTCATGATTTCTTAGCGCGGCGAACGCTTTTCTTGGGAGCGGCGTCTTGCGCCTCCATCAAGGCCTTGGCCTCCTCAAAAGTGAGGGAGGACGCGTCAGTATTTTTCGGTATCTTATAATTTACGGCTTTCTTCGCCCCTTCAGGCTTATAAGCCATATAAGGGCCATACCGTCCGTTGAGCACCTCGAGACCAGGCATCTCGGGATACGTCTTTATCAACCTGTTGGCTTCCTCTTCCCTCTTCTTGCCGATCAGTTCTGCCGCCTCCTCGAGAGTGATGCCCTGGGGAGTAAGTTCTTTTGGTATTGAGACGAAAGTCTTGCCCATGCGTATGTAAGGGCCAAAGCGCCCTATGGCGGCTGTCACTTTCTCACCATCAATCTCTCCCACCGCGCGGGGAAGTTCGAAAAGCTTAAGCGCCTCCTCAAGAGTAATGCTGGCCACACTCTGCCCGGCCAGAAGACTTGCGAAAAGAGGTTTATCCTCATCCTCGGCCCGTCCGATCTGCACAACCGGGCCGAACCGTCCGATCTTTACCGACACCGGACGGCCTGTGGCCGGATCCGTACCAAGCTGGCGCTCGCCGATCTTATGCTCCATCCTCAGGGAATTGATCTTCTCGATCTCAGGATGGAAACCTCCGTAGAAATCGGATATCTCGTTCTGCCAGCCAAGCTTGCCTTCGGCTATGTCGTCGAATTTCTCCTCAACCTTGGCCGTGAAATTATAATCGAGGATATCGGGGAAATATTCCGTAAGAAAGCGGTTGACAACCATTCCCACATCTGTAGGCACAAGTTTTCCCTTATCCGATCCGGCAGCCTCCGAGAGCTTCTTCGACGTTATCTTCCCTTTGCGGAGAGTGAGCACCTCATAGTCACGCCTCACACCCTCCTTCTCACCGCGTTTCACATAGTCGCGGGCCTGGATCGTGGATATGGTAGGCGCATATGTGGAAGGTCTCCCTATTCCAAGATCCTCCATCTTCTTCACCAGGGAAGCCTCAGTATATCTTGCGGGGGGTTGCGTGAAACGCTGGGTAGCGGTGACCTCCTCTGCCTCAAGGCTCTCACCGGGCTTCATGGGTGGGAGCTCCGTGAATTCCTGCTGGCGGGCGTTCTCTGTCTTCCATACCTTAAGGAAGCCCTCGAACTTGACGACCTCCCCCTCGGCCCGGAAAGACACATCTCCCAACGCTTCACCAAGAGTTTTACCTGATGCTGGAGTAATGGAGATATCGACGGTGGTCTTCTCTATTTCCGCGTCAGCCATCTGTGAAGCCACTGTACGCTTCCATATGAGCTCATACAGTTTCTGCTCCTGGGCAGTGCCCTCTATCGTATGGTTCGACACATATGTGGGACGTATGGCCTCGTGGGCCTCCTGCGCACCCTTGGAATTCGTATGGTAATGGCGCACCTTGAGATAATCCTCCCCGATCTCTTTCCTGACAAGCTCGGCCACACTGTTGATGGCAAGAGCGGAGAGATTGGTGGAATCAGTACGCATGTATGTTATCTTTCCATCCTCATACAGCTTCTGCGCGATCATCATGGTCTGGTTGACGGAGAAACCGAGCTTGCGCGACGCTTCCTGCTGAAGGGTAGAGGTAGTGAACGGAGGGAACGGGGTGCGTCTGAGCGGCTTCACCGACACCTCTCCCACCGAATATGCGGCTCCGGCACATGCCGTGAGGAAAGCCTCCGCCTGCGCACGGTCAGCCAGGCGCGACGAGAGTTCAGCCTTGACAGGGAGCTCCACGCCAGGCACCTTCAAAAGTGCGTTGACACGGAAGAAAGGCTCCGCCACGAAGTCTTCAAGCTCCTTCTCGCGCTCGCATATAAGGCGGACGGCAACGCTCTGCACGCGTCCGGCACTGAGCGCCGGCTTTATCTTCTTCCAGAGCACAGGACTGAGTTCGAAGCCGACTATGCGGTCGAGCACCCTTCGGGCCTGCTGCGCGTTGACACGGTCAATGTCGATGGTGCGCGGATTCTCTATGGCCGCGAGAATGGCAGGCTTCGTTATCTCATGGAAGACAATGCGGCGCGTAGTGACAGGATCAAGATCGAGAACTTCCGCGAGATGCCAGGCGATAGCCTCCCCCTCGCGGTCTTCATCGGAAGCGAGCCACACCGTGTCTGCATCGGCGGCCGCTTTCTTCAGTTTTTTCACAAGCTCTTTCTTGTCGTCAGGTATCTCGTAGACAGGCTTGAAGCCGTCGGCCACGTCAACGCTGAAACCATGCTTCTTCAGATCGCGTATATGGCCGTAGCTCGACATGACAGTGAAGTCCTTGCCGAGGAATTTTTCTATGGTTTTCGCCTTTGCCGGCGATTCGACTATGACCAGATTCTTCATCTTGACAGTTTGTTTTAGGGCCTTTGGCAATTGGTCAGAAAGCTCTTGAACGAGGCGTTTTTCTTACCGTTATTGAAACTTGGGCGCAAAATTAACACTTTTTTTCTTTAACACACAATTAAGGAGAGAAGTTTTTTCGACACAAGGTCAAGACCCTCTATCCGCGACCCACACTATATCTCTGACCTCAGCGTGACCGGAAAGCCACGCAGCCTCAAGCGGATTCCCAGGCATGCGCCTACGGCGCCCCATTCCGCAGCGAGAGATGGAAAAGCTATTTTTATTTTGCCATGACTGATTTTTTTTGTAATTTTGTAAAGAAAAGGCGCTTATTGCAGCCCATTTCTTAAATATAGAAGCATATAACTGACTCAGAATAAGATATGGCAGAAGAAACAGAATTGCAGGATCAGCAACCGAAAGAATATGTAGCCGACAACATCCAGGTGCTCGAGGGGCTCGAGGCCGTGCGCAAACGCCCGGCGATGTATATCGGCGATATCTCCGGCCGCGGTCTGCATCACCTTGTGTATGAGGTGGTCGACAACTCAATCGACGAGGCCCTTGCAGGCTATGCCACCCATATCGAGGTCACGATTCTTGAAGACAATTCCATAAAGGTGGTCGACAACGGCCGTGGCATTCCCGTAGACATGCATGAGAAAATGCATAAGCCGGCCCTTGAGGTCGTGCTCACTGTGCTCCATGCAGGAGGTAAATTCGACAAAGGCTCCTACAAGGTGTCAGGAGGTTTGCACGGTGTGGGCGTGAGCTGCGTCAACGCCCTCTCCGACTATCTCCGCGCCGAGATTCACCGCGATGGCAAGATATACATGCAGGAGTATTCACTCGGCAAGCCCACATGCGACCTGAGCGTGATCGGAGAGACCGACCACACCGGCACAACCATAATCTTCCACCCGGACGCGTCGATATTCACAGAGACTGTCTACGATTATGAGACCCTGGCCAACCGTCTGCGCGACCTGGCATATCTTAACGCCGGCATATCGCTTACGCTCACCGACATGCGCGCACGTGACGAGCAGGGAAAACCGCATAGCGAAGTTTTCCACAGCAAAGACGGCCTAAAGGAATTCGTACGCTATCTCGACCAGGGCAAGGAGCCGCTTATCGAAGACATCATCCATCTCAACACGATGAAAAACGGTGTCCCCGTGGAGGTGGCCATGACCTACAACACATCGTTCGCCGAGAACATCTTCTCCTACGTCAACAACATCAACACCATTGAGGGAGGCACGCACCTCACCGGCTTCCGCCGTGGCCTTACCACAACCCTCAAGAAATATGCCGACGACAACCACCTGCTCGACAAGCTCAAGATAGAACTCTCTAAGGAGGACTTCCGCGATGGTCTCACAGCTGTAGTGTCGGTCAAGGTTGCGGAGCCTCAGTTCGAGGGCCAGACCAAGACCAAACTCGGCAACAATGAGGTGGCGGGAGTCGTGCAGACAGCCGTAAGCGAGGCATTGCGCTATTATCTTGAGGAGCATCCCAAGCAGGCGCGCGCCATAGTCGACAAGGTGATGCTCGCGGCCCAGGCGCGCCACGCCGCCTACAACGCCCGCATGAAAGTGCAGCGCAAGTCTCCACTCTCGGGAGCCGGACTCCCCGGAAAGCTCGCCGACTGCAAAAGCCGCGATGCCGCGGAATGCGAGCTGTTCCTCGTCGAGGGTGATTCCGCAGGCGGAAGCGCGAAGCAGGGACGCAACCCCAATTATCAGGCTATCCTCCCACTGCGCGGAAAAATCCTGAACGTGGAGAAAGCGCTCGACCACAAGGTTTTCGAGAGCGAGGAAATCGTCAACATGTTCAAAGCGCTCGGAGTGACCATCGGCACTGAGGAGGATTCCAAGGAGCCCAACATGACAAAGCTCCGCTACCACAAGATCATCATCATGACTGATGCCGACGTCGACGGCGCCCACATCGCCACCCTCCTGATGACCTTCTTCTACCGCCGCATACGCCCCATAATCGACAACGGATATCTCTATATCGCCACTCCCCCGCTCTACAAATGCAGCACGAAAGGGAAAACCAAGACCCAGGAATATGCCTGGGACGAACAACAGGTGCAGAGATTCGTCGACACTTATTGCGACGGCAACCGCGACCGCATGGTGCTTCAGCGCTACAAAGGTCTCGGTGAGATGAACCCCGAGCAGCTCTGGGAGACCACAATGGATCCCGAGAACAGGATGCTCAAACAGGTGAACCTCGTAAACGCCGCGGAAGCCGACCGCACCTTCTCCGTGCTCATGGGCGAAGAGGTAGGACCGCGCCGAGAGTTTATCGAGGCACACGCCACCTACGCCAACATCGACGCCTGACATCCGGCAGGCGCCACCACCGCATATATTGCCGCCACCCCTTCCGGGGAGTGGCGGCATTGAAATATCTCCCCAACCGACAGGATTCCTGTCTCCGACGATTATGAAAACAATATTCATTGTCATCGGCGGCCTCGCCGATATTCCAGATCCCGACAACGGCTCACAGACGCCGCTCATGGCCGCCCGCACCCCATCGCTCGACGCCCTCGCGAAATGTGGATGCTGCGGATCCATACAGACCTTGCCCGACGACGTGGAGGTGTCTCCGGAAAACACCATGCTCGCCCTGCTCGGCTATGATTTCTCAAGAGGCACCGTGCCTATGTCGACACTTGCGAAGTTCGGCGCCGGCCTCGCGTTTCCCCAGAACGACCTGAGGCTGTTCGTCATGCCGAAATTCTCCGGCCACGGCGTAGTGGTGGCCGACACCGACTCCGTCAGGGGAGCCGCCATGATGGCCATGCTCAAGCCTCTTTTCCCCATGGGTGAGGGGATCGATATATCGAAAGGTTATCCCACAGGATCTTTGGCCGACAAGGCCATGCTCGCCATAAAGGCAATCGAGATCTTCGACTTCGTGCTCGTGTATGTCGACGGCCCGGACCGCGCGGCGATGCGCGGCGATGTCATGGCAAAGATCGAGGCCATTGAGGATATCGACAAGCAGCTCATCACCCCCGTGGCCGACTATGTCTGGAACGCCAAGCTACAGATGAACCTCGTGGTGACCGGCGACCACATATCCTCCTGGAAAGATGCCCGCAGGCTTCCGGGAGAAGTGCCCGCGGTGGTCTATTTCAACGATGACCTCCCTTACGACACCGAGCGTTTCGATGAGGAATCGGTGGAAGACGGGCCGCTTAACGCCCCCCTCCCCGGAGACCTCATCCGTCTGCTGGTATCGTTCGAGCCCTATGCCGACGATGACAAAAACGGCAGCCAACCTCCCCTTATCTGATAAAAAACGTTCTCATATCACAAGACACTCCACCATGACAAAAGAATATGACTATCTGATAGTGGGAGCCGGACTATACGGATCGACTTTCGCCCATCTTGCAAGCAAGGCGGGGAAAAGATGTCTTGTGATAGACAAAAGGCCCCACACGGGAGGCAACATCTTCTGCGAAAAGATCGAAGGGATCAACGTGCATAAATATGGAGCACACATCTTCCACACCTCCGACAGGAAAGTCTGGGATTTCGTCAACTCTATCACCCCCTTCAACCGGTTCACAAACTCTCCGATAGCCATTGCTCCCGACGGGAATCTGTATAACCTCCCGTTCAACATGAACACATTCTGCCGCATCTGGGGAGTAAAGACTCCTCGCGAGGCAGCCGCTATGCTCGAACAACAACGCGCGAGAGCCATAGATAAGATGCGCGCCGAAGGGGTATCGGAACCGCGGAATCTGGAGGAGCAGGCTCTCTCTCTCGTTGGAGAGGACATCTACCGGCTTCTGATAGAGGGTTACACGGAAAAACAGTGGGGACGCAAATGCACTGAGCTTCCAGCTTTCATCATAAGGAGGCTCCCCGTGCGACTCACCTTCGATAATAATTATTTCAATGATACGTTCCAAGGGATTCCCGAGGGAGGCTACAACCGCCTCACCGACGGGTTGCTTGAAGGGTCGGATGTAAGACTTCGCACAGACTTTTTCGAAGACCGGGCATTCTGGGAATCAAAAGCCGACAAGATCCTTTTCACCGGAAAAATCGATGAATTTTATGGCTACCGATTCGGTAAACTCGACTATCGGACAGTGCGTTTTGAGACAGAAGTGCTCGACGAACCCAATCATCAGGGTAACGCTGTGGTCAACTATACATCTTCCGACGTGCCCTATACACGTATAATCGAACATAAACATTTCGAAACTTTCGGCAATGCCGTCTACGACAATCCCCGCACCGTGATCTCACGGGAATACTCTACGGAATGGATGGAAGGCATGGAGCCCTTCTACCCCGTCAACGATACCGTCAACCAGCGGATATATGAAAGATACGCCACTTTAGCCGGGCAAGAGAAAAATGTGATATTCGGCGGCCGTCTCGCTGAATACAGATATTACGACATGGCTCCCCTCATAGCCTCTGTAATGAACCTTTTCAACGGCATGATTTGAATAAAAACGGCAATATATGAAAGAAGTATTCGTCTCAAGAAACTACCGCCATCCCTTCACGGCCTCCTCCAAAGCTAAAATCGACGCAGAGGAGATAGTGGCTCACATGGGGTTCAAGAATATCGGTCTTCCGACGCGCACATTCAACTTCTGGCTATGGGGAAAACTCTGGGATCTGACGTCAGAATTTGTAGGCAAGAGAAGGATGCCTAATGGTGGAACGGTATTCCTGCAATATCCCTCTGACGATATTCTGCCCATGATAGCCAAAGCAAAGGAAAAGGGGAACCGGGTGATCGTACTTATCCACGATATAAATTCCCTGCGTTTCGACGTGGCGGACAACGAGCTCGACTTCCTGAACGATGTTGATCATGCAATTCTCCACAACCGGAATATGGCGCGACTTATCAACTCCCGCTACCCCCGGCTGTCCGTCCAGACACTCGGCATCTTCGATTATCTGCATGCCAATCTATCCATATACCGCCATAATGGTGAATACCGACTCATCTTCGCCGGCAATCTTAAGAAAAGCCTTTTTCTCGACAAACTGCATGATCTGCCGGTAAACATTAACCTCTACGGAGTGGGAGGAGACAGGATCCGGCAGACTGACAGGATAGTATACAAAGGCTGTTTTCATCCTAATGAGCTTGGCCGACATCTCGAAGGAGATTTCGGGCTCGTATGGGACGGCGACAGCATAGACACCTGCGAGGGTGTCCTCGGCAGCTACCTGAAATTCATATCCCCCCATAAAATGTCGATGTATCTATCGTCAGGGTTGCCTGTGATAGTGTGGGATAAGTCGGCGATGGCGGAGATAGTAGAGGAAAACGGAGCCGGATTCGCCGTATCCTCACTCCGGAAGATTCCCGAAAGACTGAAAGCTCTCTCTCAGGAGGAATACTGCGAAATGAAAAGGAAAGCTGTGGCTCTCGCACATGACCTCGACAACGGAGCCTTCCTCACAGCAGCCATGAAGCGGTGTCTCGGACAATAGCGGCATACTCTCCGATGAATCCCGGACGATCAAGTCAACGACTTAATCATTAAAACTATCGACAATGACAGACAGATTTCCTGAAAAAATATGCGCCGCGCTTATCGACATGGACGGCGTGCTCTACGACTCAATGCCCTATCACGCCAAAGCATGGCATCAGATGATGGCCGAACAAGGCGTTAAGACAGATCCTGATGAATTCTTCCTTTACGAGGGAATGACCGGAGAGGCGACCATACGACTTATCTACCGCCGTGAACTCGGCAAGGATGTCACTCCGCAGGAGGCAGCAGAGCTCTACGCACGTAAATCGGAGATATTCGCCGCATTCGGCAAGAAACCTCTCATGAAAGGAGCCGACAGGATGCTCCGTGCGTTCATGGAAGCCGGTATTCCCCGCGTGCTTGTCACCGGGTCCGGACAGGCATCCCTGCTCGACAACCTCTGCAGTGAATATCCCGGAGCTTTCCCCGACGGCATGCGTGTGACGGCACATGACGTAAAGCACGGCAAACCGGATCCTGAGCCATATCTCATGGGTGCGCAGAAAGCTGGTGTCGCACCTGCAGACTGCATCGTCGTAGAAAACGCCCCTCTCGGAGTGCGCGCCGGGAAAGCCGCCGGCTGCTTCACGATAGCCGTCACCACAGGGCCGATCCCGAGAGAGGAATTTGAGAAAGAGGGCGCAGACATGATATTCCCCTCGATGGATGCCTTCGCCTACTGGCTTGAAAGCAGACTCGGTGCCAATCCTATGGCAGCACAGCTCGACGCCATAGTAGCCAGTCTCGCGCCTGCTACGGTGACGGTAGTGACCGACGGGAATGTGGAACGCGACGTGATGCCGGCGTTCGCATCGTCGAAGGCACTCTCATCAGCCAACAAAGTGATTCTTTCCCCCGGAGAGGATCATAAGAACATAGAATCGGCAATCCTCATATGGAAAGCGTTGGAGGAAGCGGGAGCCACACGCCACAGTCTAGTAGTGAACATAGGCGGAGGACTCGTGACCGATATCGGAGGATTCGCGGCGGCCACCTATAAACGGGGAATTCGCTTCGTCAACATACCCACGACTCTGCTGGGCGCTGTCGATGCAGCCACGGGAGGCAAGACAGGAATAAACTTCAACGGATTGAAAAACGAGATAGGAGCGTTCCATCTACCTTCGGAAGTAATCATCAGCGCCCTCCCCCTCGCCACCCTGTCGCACCGCGAGATTGTGTCCGGATACGCAGAGATGCTGAAAACAGGTCTCATAGCGGATGAGGGGCTCTATAGATCATTGCTCGATGTTGACGCTGTGATAGCCGACGGCACGCGCCTTGAGGGTGCTATGAAAAGATGTGTGGAGATTAAGGAAGACGTTGTCAGGCAGGATCCCACAGAGAAAGGGTTGCGGAAGATACTCAACTTTGGCCACACCGCCGGACATGCCTTCGAGAGTCTCGCCATAGAGAGGCACAAACCACTGGCTCACGGGGAGGCCGTGGCCCACGGCATGCTGGTGGAACTTATCCTCAGTCATATGCTGAAAGGATTCCCCTCGGAGGAGGTGCACAGATACGCCTCCATGCTGAAGGAACAATATCCCCTCACCGGCACATCATGCGCCGACACTCCTTTGCTGATCGCCCTGATGAGTCACGACAAGAAAAACGCCACCACAGGCCGCGCCAACTTCACCCTTTTGAGATCCGTAGGAGATCCGGAGATCAACTGCGAGCCTTCGGAGAAGGATATTGAAGCGGCCCTCGACATCTACCGCGACATGATGGGCTGAAAAACGCTCGCTGAGAATTAACAAGCATTTCCCTGGGACGTATTGTCAGGAGCGTTTCCCCCTGATTATACGTCCCAGGTCGCGTAATCCCTTTATGGCATCGCGCACAAGGGTGACCGGTATGAACATATAGAAATACGGAATGCCTTTGAAATGCCGCCACAGGATTTTCCACGATCCTTCCAGCTCAAAGGGGCATTCTTTCTTAAGTATCAGATAATCGACGGCTTTCTTGCCTACAAAACTCCAAAGAAGCACTGTCTTGTCATAGCGCAGTGTCTTTGCCGACAATCCGTAGGAGGAAAGAAGGGTGTAGTAGTTGGCCACATGGGGCACAAAGAAATTATACGGCACCCTCTTGCTGCCCGGCACCGGAAGGAGATGCACGTCACGGATATCGACAAGCCTTGCGGGGTGACGCTCCACCATAGAGAGAGTCCAATAGCATTGAAGCAGCTGCGAACCAGACCTGTCAAGTGTGTCGGCGAGTTCCCCGAGTCGGCTGCGCCATATGCCGAAGTTGGAAATCCAGGTTAACTTATTGTTGACAGACCTGACGAATTCATCCACCCCGGCAACACAATCTGTCGGTTCTTTCCGAAGCTTCATGTAGAAAAACAGCGGAGTCTTCTCATCCGGATATCTCCTGACCCCATCGATCATGATCCGCATACCCTTCGCGCCGTAGTAGGTGTAGTCGTTGAGAAGTTTAAGATACCTGCCTCGGGCATGCCGGAAGACTTCAAAGAAATTTTTGTCGCGTATATTTTCTTCGTTACGGTGGTAGACTATTCGGATATCCCCGTGACGCTCTATGAAATCGGCCACTACTTCCCGGGTATTGTCGGTCGAAGCATTGTCACTGATTACTATCTCTATGTCTCTCTCATCATCTATCGCCTCCATATGCCTCTCAAGACACTGCGCAAGTATCTCAGCGCGGTTATACGTAGGGATACAGAGGGAGAGCAAAGGGCTGTTATGTTCGGTAAGGTTGTCCATGCAGGTGAAGCGGTATTTGAACAAGATTCAATATTATCCTTTGAACACACACATCTGCTGCAGCTCCTCCGGCATGAAGGGGGCCATCTTATCAAGCGGAGCCGATGACATGCGGCCATCCTTGTCCATGAAGGATGCCGACTTAGGGAACAGTGTCTGCAGCGGATGCATATGTATCTCGCAGATCATCGGGCCCTCGCTGCCGAGGGTCTTCCTGATAGCCTCGTCGAGAGGTGCGCCATTCTCGGCCACTGAGGTATAGGGGATCCCGTATGCAGCCGCTATCTTCTCCAGGTCAGGGCACTCCACGCCGCTCTTCGGATCGCTTCCGGTGAAATGTCCCTTGAAGAAACTGTTCTGCGTGGTCTTGATGGCCAGGTAGCCCTCGTTCTCAAGCACGAATATCTTCACCGGCAGGCGGTTGGTCACGATTGTCTGTAGTTCCTGTATGTTCATCTGAAGGCTTCCGTCGCCTGTCACCAGCACCGTGCGGCCTTTGTCATTGGCCACACATGCCCCTATGGCAGCCGGGAGGTCATAACCCATTGCCGCACAACCCTGGTTGGCGAACACACGCACACCTTCCTTGACCTTCATGGCCTGATATGTGCAAGTGTAGGCAGTCCCATTGCCTGTGACGCATACGTCATCCGACTTGAGCTGATTGAAAAGACGGTCTGCGAACTCATATGAGCTTGCATACCCCTCCATGGGAGGATTATCATCGGCGAGCGACGGAAGACGGCTCTCGATGTCCCGTCCCCATTCCCTCCATTTTCCGAAGCCGGGCATGCCGCCCTCACGGTCCACCGCCTCCGTCATCTTGTCGATGAATTCCGACAGGTTGCAGTGTATCGGCAGGTCTATGTCAAGGGTCGGCTTCTGCATCTCAGCCAGATCGATGTCGACCATGACCTTGCATGCCTTGGGCGCCAGCAGGTCGTAGGCATAGCTTACCTGCCTTATCGACAGGCGCGTGCCCAGGATTATGAGGAGGTCTGAGTTCTGCACCATGATATTGCCGATGCGGTCGCCGCAGATGCCGGGCTTCCCGTAGCACAGGGGATGGTCATGCCATATGATGTCGCTGCCGCTGATGGCTGTCACCACCGGTATTCCCAGCCTCTCCGCAAGCGAGATGAACTCCTTCTCCCTTTTCGCGAGCCTGACACCGTTGCCCACATATATCACAGGGCTTTCCGCCCCCTTTATCTTCCCGATCAGTTCCCTGATCTGGCTGTCGACAAGGGTGTGCTTCACGGGGTCGACAAGTTCCGAGGGATCAAACTCCCGGAGCTTTGTCTCATCGACCATGGCGCCCTGCACGTCGAGCGGGATATCGAGCCATACAGGGCCCGGACGTCCGTCGAGGGCTATGGCGATGGCCTTGTCAAGCTCGTATTTTATATCAAGAGGGTCGGTCACTGTCCTGGCATATTTGGTGATTGGCGAGACCATGGCCACGATATCGGCCTCCTGGTCGCCGAGCTGACGGAGCGGAAGATAGGGATACGTATTCTTGAAAGTCGATGTCTTGATCTGTCCCGAGATGTAAAGGCCCGGTATTGAATCAAGATACTGTCCCAGCACACCGGTTATGGCGTTTGTCCCCCCAGGGCCAGTGGTCACGTTGGTCACGCACAGTGCGCCGCAGGCACGGTAATACCCCTCCGCAGCTATGGCTGACGCCTGCTCGTGATGGTTGCATATATATTTCAGGCCGGGAGTGTGGCCTATGGAGTCGTTGAGGTGCATCGCGCCCCCTCCCGTCACGAGGAAGCAGTGCCTTATGCCGTGTTTTCCGACAAGATGCCGGAAAATAAAGTCGGATACTTTGATCATATGGGTTGGTTTTGTAGGCATATCCGGAAGGCAGCCATGGATCAGTCTGCCGCGGATGCGCCGGTTTGTCTCTTTGTTTCGATTATTCGGAGTATCACATCGTCGAAGGGCTCGCAGGGTATGCCCCCTATCCTGTCGGCGAGCCTGGTCACGTCAGGGAACAGGGATACGACACGCCCAGGGCGCACCGCGCCGTAGAGGAGCCGCGAGCGCGAGTCCGACAGGACTCTCATGCGTTCCACATAGTCCCTGAGCGGGCGTGATTCTGCCGCGGCTATGTTGTATACCTCGTGGGCTGTCGTCCCTTTGGAAGAGGGGCCTTCCGTGAGACAGGATCCGCAGAGGCGCACGATGCATTCGGCCGCATCGCCGACATACATGAAATTCCATGACTGGAGGCATTCGCTCAGAGGCACGTCCTCTCCCCGGAGCATCCTGTCCAGCGAGCTCATCACCAGCGTCCAGGGATGGTCGTCCTCACCGAAGAGGCTGAATATCCTGAGGTGAAGGCTGCCCATGCCGAGGGCGGCGCAGAGAGCGGCCCCCTCCTCCTTTATCCGGAGCTTGGCCTTGCCGTATTCGGAGAAAGGCGCGCACGGCGATTCCTCGCCGGTAAGGCCATGGCAAATGCCGTACTCGGCCTGCGATCCGGCCTCCACGAAAAGGCGGCATCCCATCCTGTGGGCGGATCGTATGGCGTCGAGCGCATGCTCCACATTCCGCTCCTGCACGTCCGTGAGATCCCGGCCCGAATGGCCGGTCCCGCCCCAGGCGAGATTGACAAGCACGTCGCAGCAACGGATCTTCCCGTGCAGGTGCCCGTAATCCTCCATACCGCACTCCACGAGTTCCACACCATCAGTATGGAACGCCTCGCAGTCATGCCGCGCTATTGCGAAAACATGATGACCGGCCTCTACAAACTGCCGGACAAGATGCCTGCCGAGGAAGCTTGTAGCTCCGGTGATGGCGACTTTCATAAAGATGTGTAGTTTTCGATCTGTTCAAGACACAGCTTATGGACATCAGTATCCCTGTATCTTCTATACCAGTCGGTGGTCATGGCAACCGTCCTGTCAATGCCCATACGCGGTTCCCATCCGAGGCGAAACTTGGCTTTGGATATGTCAAGCATGAGGAGGTTTGCCTCATGGAGGGCATCTGGATCGGAGAGGTCGCGGAGTTCGCCGCTTCCATAGTTCTCAATCACCTTGGAGGCCACCTCCCAGACTGTGGATATGGATTCGGCACGCGGACCGAAGTTCCAGCCTTCGCAATATTCAGTAGGGGCATCCCACATTTTTTGAGCGAGGAGCATGTAACCGCCAAGCGGCTCAAGCACATGCTGCCAGGGACGTATGGCCTTGGGAGAACGGATATCAATCGGCTTTCCGGCTTCCAGGGCACGTATGCAGTCGGGTATTATGCGGTCGAGCGCCCAGTCACCGCCCCCGATCACGTTGCCTGCACGCACGCTCGCTATAGATTTGCCGTGTTCGGCATATCTGTCGGGATTGAAGAAACTGCGGCGCCATGAGGCTATGGCGAGCTCCGCCGCCCCCTTCGATGATGAATAGGGGTCGTAGCCGCCCATCGGCTCGTTCTCACGGTAGCCCCAGACCTGCTCCCTGTTCTCGTAGCATTTGTCGGTGGTTATCATGACACCTACCCTCACGCTGTCCGTGGCGCGGATAGCCTCGAGTATGTTGACGGTGCCCATCACGTTGGTCTGGTATGTCTCGACAGGGATGTCGTAGCTCAGGCGCACGAGTGGCTGCGCCGCGAGATGGAAGACTATCTCCGGCTTGTATTCAGCAAAGAGCTCCTTCATCCGCTCTCCGTCACGGATATCGGCCCTTAGGTCTGCCTTGATCCTGTCGCCGATACCGGAAAGGACGAATGTATCTTTCTCCGAGTAGGGGTCGAGGCCTACCCCGACTACCTCAGCTCCGAGAGCATTCAGCCAGATTGAGAGCCAGGAACCCTTGAAACCGGTGTGCCCGGTCACGAGCACGCGCTTACCCTTATAGAAATTATTGAAAATATCCACTCCCATGATCATCTGTATTGTGCCACGAACTCCCTGATCGTGGATATCATGTGATGCAGCATCTCATCCGACATGCCGGGGTAGACCCCTATCCAGAGCGTGCCGTTCATGACGAAGTCCGTGACCTTCAGGTCGCCGACAACACGATACCCCTCTCCCGACTCCCTCATCTGATCAAAGGCGGGATGCTTCACAAGATTGCCGGCGAAGAGATTGCGGGTCTGTATCCTGTGATCCTCGAGATATTTCGATAGGTCGTTGCGCGTGAAGGGGGCATCCGGCTCAACCGAGATCAGGAACCCGAACCAGGAAGGGTCGGAATTCTTCTGGGGTTCGGGAAGAATGAGCCATGGGGTGCCTTCGAGCCCCTCGCGGAGAACCTTGAAGTTATGGCGCCTGCGCTCCACGATGTCGTCGAGCTTCCCGAGCTGCGCGCACCCGATGGCGGCCTGCATGTCGGTCACCTTGAGGTTATATCCGAAATGGGAGTAAACGTATTTGTGGTCATAACCCACGGGAAGATCGCCGAACTGCTTCGTGAACCGACATCCGCATGTGTTGTCGACGCCGCCCATACACCAGCAGTCACGGCCCCAGTCGCGGAATGAGTTGACAAGCCTGTGCAGGAGAGGGTTGTCGGTATATACCGCTCCTCCCTCGCCCATTGTCATGTGGTGCGGGGGATAGAACGAGCTCGTGCCGATGTCGCCGATGGTTCCGGTCTTGCGGATCTCTCCGTCGATCTCGTAGGTCGAGCCGAGGGCGTCGCAGTTGTCCTCCACGAGCCATAGATTATGTCTGTCGCAGAAATCCTTGACAGACTTAAGGTCAAACGGATTCCCGAGGGAATGGGCTATCATCACTGCCTTGGTCTTGGGAGAGAGGGCATCCTCAAGTCTCGTCACGTCGATATTGTATTCCGGCACCGTCACGTCAACGAATACCGGGACAGCTCCGTACTGAATGCATGGAGTCACCGTCGTGGGGAAACCGCAGGCAACAGTTATCACCTCATCTCCGCGTTTAATGCGCCGCTCTCCGAGTTCGGGCGATGTGAGGGCGGAGAAAGCGAGCAGGTTGGCCGATGACCCTGAGTTTGTGAGCGAGCAGAACCTGACACCGAGCCATTTCGCGAACGCCTTCTCAAACTTCGCGGCCCAGGGGCCTGCCGTCAGCCAGAAGTCGAGCGAGGAATCGACGAGATTGACCATCTCCGCGTCATCGAAATAGCGGCCGCCGTAATTGACGAAAGTCTCACCGGGCTTGAATTCCTTCTTCTTCCCGTGAGTCTCCTTATAATATTCCTTTGTCAGCTCAAGAATCTGCTGCTTAAGTTCTTCCTGTCTACTCATAATATCCAAATGTCCTATGACTATGTTTCTTACAATTTATGGTTGATCGGCACCTGACGTTCCCATTTTTTCCAGGGAGCCGCGTTTGAGGCGAGAAGTTTCTCAAGCATGTCTTTCTCACGGGTGTTGTCCATGCACTGCCAGAATCCCTCATGCGTGTAAGACATTAACTGACCGTCTCTCACGAGTCTTTCAAGCGGCTCCTTCTCAAAGACACAGGAATCTCCGTCAAGATAATCGAATATTGACGGTTCAAGCACCATATATCCGGCATTGATAGGAGCTCCGTCGCAGATATTCTTCTCCCTGAACGATTTCACGGCATTGTCACCCCCTATATTGAGAATCCCCTTGTCCTGGGCTATCTTCACGGCCGTGAGGGTTGCTATCTTCCCGTGGCTCTTATGGAACTCAAAGAGCTTGTTGATATCCACGTCACACACCCCGTCGCCGTAAGTCATGAAGAACGGTTCGTCTCCCACATATTTCTGTATACGCTTGATACGGCCCCCGGTCATAGTATTGTAGCCGGTATCAACGACTGTCACCCTCCATGGCTCACAGTTGCTGCTGTGCACTGTCATCTCATTGCGGTTGTCGCGATAGTCGAAAGTCACATCCGAATTATGAAGGAAATAGTTGGCAAACCAGTCTTTGATATATTCCTGACGGTAGCCTGCGCAGACTATGAATTCCGTATGCCCGTAATAGGCATATTCTTTCATTATATGCCATAAAATCGGCATTCCTCCGATCTCTATCATCGGCTTGGGCTTGAACTGGGATTCTTCCGAAATGCGGTAACCGAATCCACCGGCAAGGAGCACTACTTTCATGTCGATATAAGCTGTCGGGTGGGTAAATTAGATTGTAAACTGTGGTGAAAAGTCGCCCATGGCGTTGGAGATTAGACGGATAATCTCTTCTCCCACGTATTCCTCACACGCAACTTTCACGTAAAGTTCGCAAAAATCCACGACATATTCAAATAAATAGCCGGAAATCGTCCCAAAGTCGGGGAAAGTGTTCTGTCAGGCACCAATCGCAACAGACTACACTCCTTATCATGACGGATGTATGATTCCCCGCACAATCAGACTTCGCCCCATCATCCAGAATAGGCTTCGAACAGGAATGCAAGATATTTTTTCAAAAAAACAATGTCTGCCGAACCATCCGCAGGCCACCTGTGTTATAATATCGAAAGGCGGCTAAAAGGCCTCCGATCATTAAAAAAGATAATTAATTTCCACTTTACGGATTAAAGATATACTGCTATAAGCGTTCTGAAAAAGTTGTTATTGTTGTTTTAATTGAAGGAAACAGGGCTGACGTGAGTCAGCCTTTTTCTCTTTATTAGCATCCTGTCTGTAAGAGGCACCCATCCCTGCGACATCGCAGAACTATAGCCACCACTGATGGCAAACAAGTTCTTTACTTGCGCCGGGAGCACCAACAAAATGCAAGTAACCGATGCTTAAGCAAGTTTTGACACGCAATCAGATGTTTTTCTCAAAGATTATGGTTAAATTTGCATCTTAAAACAATAATAGCGATATGGCATACCGGATGCTTAGTTTCTTACTCAAGCTGATTTCATATATTCCCTTCAAGGTATTATACCTCATATCCGACAGCTTATTCTATCCGCTCTATTATGTGGCGCGCTACCGTAGAAATGTCACACGGAAGAATCTATCGGAATGTTTTCCCGATAAAACCGACCGGGAACTGAATGATATCGAGAAGGGGTTCTACCGTTTTTTTGTCGACAATATTCTGGAGACCTGCAAGATGGCCCACATGTCGGCCAAAGAGATGAGCCGACGCATGAAGTTCATCAACATAAACATTGTAAATGAAGTCCTGCGGTCAGGACGTTCGATATCCCTCTTCCTCGGGCATTACGGCAACTGGGAATGGATATCGTCAATGCCCCTCCATCTTGAGAAATCGGCTGTGGCGGCACAGATCTACCACCGTCTCGACAACAAAGACGTCGACAGACTGATGCTCGACATGCGCGGGCGCATGGGAGCGGTGTCGGTCGAAATGAGCAATACCGCCCGCTACATTACCGGACTCGTAGCCGCACATAAAGTATGCATAGTAGGTTTTATCGCCGACCAGTCACCGCGAAGGAAAGACTCACACCACTATCTTGAATTCCTCAACCACATGGTGCCTGTGCTGACCGGAACGGAGAAAATAACCAAGCACTACGGATTCGAAGCCTATTTTGCCCACACAAGAAGAGTCAAGAGAGGATTTTATGAGGTAGAGTTCGTGAAGATGACTGATAATCCCAAGCTTCTCCCAGATTTCGATCTCACATCTATATATTATAGGCTGCTCCAGAATATGATTGAAGAAAACCCTGAACTGTATCTGTGGACTCACAAGCGCTTCAGATATGCGCGCCCCCTCGACGGGCAACCGGAGGAGAAGCGCACGGTCTGTAAGAACTGACCAGAGCAAGCGTACATTGACCAATCGGATAGGGGTAATTCAATAAAACCACAATAGAAATGAAATTCAAAGCCAACATATATTGGGGGTCTTTATATCAGCTTGCGACAGTGTTCCTGTCTCTATGGCTGTCACGTTTTGTATTCATGGCATACAACAGCACACTGATTGGACTCGACTCTGTGACAGATACGCTGAAAATAGCCCTTGCCGGCATACGCATCGACGCATGCATACTCGGATATGCCAACGCTGTGTTTGTAGTGATGCGTTTCGCACCATGGCCGTGGGTTTGCCGTAAAGGCTGGATCACAACTTCCAACTGGCTGCTGGGCGTCATCAATTCCCTGCTTCTCATCCTCAATTTGGGCGACACGGCTTATTTTCCCTTCACCGGTTACCGTATGTCATGGCAAGGATTCCTGAACGTACTCTCCGACCCCGGCACCCCTTCGCTGCTCCTCTCTTTCCTCACAGACTACTGGTGGGCATACCTGCTGGAGATAATCTTTGTCGCCGCCATGATCTGGGCCATCACGCGGGTAAAGCTGACCGAACCTTTCCCATATGCTGCCTCAAGGAAACGCTACTGGATCACCCGTACATGCATATTCCTTGTGATGGGAACGTTCACTTTCATGTGTATCCGGGGATGGATGTTCCGCGGACGCCCCATAGAGAGGGCTACGGGAGTGACACTGGTCGATAATCCCCGACATTTTCCGGCTGTGCTCAACACCCCGTTCTCAATCCTCTTCAGCATAGGCAAGGAAGTGACAGTAGAGAAGCTTTCCTTCTTTTCTCCTGAGAAGCTGAGACAGCTGCGATGCAGTGTGGTCTCTCCCGGCGACAGCCTCCCCAACGGCAAAAACCTTTTCGTCATTGTCATCGAAAGCGGAGGCTCTGTGCTGTCAAAAGTCTTCAATCCGGCAGAGGGGGACACGACATATACCTCCGCTCTCCAGTTTGTTGACTCCCTGGCATCTCACAGCCTCCTCAATATGAACCTCTACGCCTCGGGAAGGACATCGACACAGGGCATCACCCATATCTTCGAAGGTATTCCATGGTTCGGGGCGTCATATTTCGTGGAGTCGCCCTATGCCGGCGACAAGGTAGACAGCCCTGCCCGTCTGCTTGCGGAGAAAGGATATGACACACGCTTCTACTATGCTTGCACCAAGGGCAACTATCATATAGACGAGACAGCCAGGATGTCGGGGTTCAACTCCATCTTCACCCGCGAATCATATGGCGATGAGAGCCAATATGACGGGAAATGGGGCATATTCGACATGCCGATGGCCGACTTCGTAGTGAAAGACCTCAGCTCCTCATACAAACCGGGACGTCCGTTCTTCGCCTCCTGGTTCACGATCACGGCGCATATGCCTTTCAACCTCCCGGTAGGCACAGACCTCTCAGACTACCACTACAAGAAAGAATCTCCCGAGCAAGCCATGGAATATACCGACAAAGCACTGCGGCATTTCTTCACTCTTGCCCGCAGACAGCCGTGGTATGGGAACACTATCTTCGTAATCACCTCAGACCACGGACAGCGTGACCTGGGATCGTATCATTCCAACAACGTCTACTGTCACAACCAGGTCCCCTTCCTGATCTTCACGCCCGACGGCTCAGTCACACCCGCAGCCATCGACAGCATCCCGATGTCGCAGATCGACATCGCGCCGACGCTTCTCGATCTTGTAGGCTACGACCGTCCTCACCTTTCTCTCGGATCAAGCATGTTCGACACCGCACGTTCCCACTATGGCATAGTAGATTCGTTCGGTTCGTTCCACATAATCGGCAACAGATATATCGTGGCCGTCCCGTCGCTCAAAGGAGAAGTAAGCCAAGTGTTCGACATCAACGAGCAACCTTATCCGAAGACACCCCTTGAGAACTATGACAAAGCCGAGGCAGACCGTATGCTCACCTGGTTCAGGGCCCTCATGCAGGATTATTCGGAAAGGCTCATCGACAACAGGCTGCATGCAGGCGAATGACGCGCTGCGGCCCAATCTTAAAACCACAGTTAATTTTGAACAGACAAGACCGACACCATATGGAAATTGATTTTGTAATAACCTGGGTTAACATGAACGACCCCGCGTGGCGGAAGGAGTTCGCAAAATACTCCGGCAACAAAGACAACGAGAGCAACGGGGTCTCGGAAGCCCGCTTCCGAGACTACGGATTTCTCAGGTATTGGTTTCGTGGCGTGGAGAAATTCGCACCATGGGTAAGGAAAATCCATTTCGTATCAAGCGGACAAAAACCGGAATGGCTCGACACATCCAACCCGAAGATACATATTGTGGACCATAAGGATTTCATCCCGGAAGAATTCCTTCCCACCTACAACTCGGTGGTCATTGAGAGGTATATGCACCGCATACCAGGTCTTGCCGATCATTTTGTATATTTCAACGATGATTTCTATATAATCAACCATATCACTCCGGAACGCTTTTTCCGCAACGGGCTACCGTGCGATATAGCCGCATTCCACCCCAACCCGTCATGGTCACAATGGTATAAGAGGATCAAGAACAACATAAGGATCATCAACAGCCATTTCGACAAAAAGGAGGTGATGGAGAGAGACCACGACAAATGGTTCGATCCATCCTATGGCTCGCGGGCACGATGGAACTATCTCCTGAAGCCCTATGGTAAATTCGTCACTCTCCGTACACCTCACAACGCGCAGCCCTATCTGCGGTCTACTTTCGAAGAGGTGTGGAATGTGGCCGGCAAAGAACTTACCGCCACGTCTGTCAACAGATTCAGGGCCGTCACAGACTATACCCCCGAACTGTTTCGCGCCTGGCAGATATGCCGTGGCAACTTCGAGCCTTACAATACATACAGCGACACCAAGATGTTTCCGCTGATGATAAGGCCACGGCAGGCTGCTGAAGCGATACGCAACCAATCGTACTCGCTTGTGTGCCTCAACGATAACATCCACATACGCCATTACGATAAAGTCATGGAGAGGATAAAGGAGGCTTTCGAACACATCTTGCCAGAAAAATCAGGATTCGAGTCATAGACATTAAAGAATTGATATATGAACAAGGCAGCCGCAGAGATATTAGCGGGAATGATACCGCATAAGATGACCAGGAACCGCTGGCGCGGAATACTGCGCTACGGCATCTTCAAGGCACTCCGTCTGAAAAGGGAACTGCGACATAACCATACGGCACCGGCCCACTACCTTTCAATATGCGCCATCGCGAAAAACGAAGGCCCATATTTCAAGGAATGGATAGAATGGCATCTCAGCCAGGGAGTGGATAAGTTTTATATCTACGATAACGAGAGCGACGACATGACCCGGGAAGTACTGCAGCCATACATAGACCGGGGTATTGTGGAATACACCCGGTTTCCCGGCTATCGCAGGCAGCTTGCCGCCTACGACGACTGTCTTGAACGCCATCGGTTTGATTCGCGCTGGATAGCGTTCATCGACCTCGACGAGTTCATAGTTCCGATTAAAGACAGGAGTGTGAGGGAATTTCTTCAGCGTTTCGAACAATATCCGGCCGTGGAGATAAACTGGCTGATCTATGGCAGCGGAGGAGCACAGAAGAAGACGGAAGAGCCTGTGATGAAGAGATTCAGCCGCCATTCGCTTCCCGGCCATATCCTCAACCGTCATGTGAAAAGCATCGTTGATCCCCGGCGTGTGTTCTGCATGATCGGCTGTCATGAAGCAGCCAGGATCTCGGGTAAAGGAGCCGACTCACACGGCGAACCGGTGACAAGAAACTTCCGCGACAGGGAGCCGCAGCAAGACGTGATACGAGTGAATCATTACGCGGTGCGTTCGTTTGAGGAATTCGTGGAGAAACAGGCACGCGGACGCGCAAGCGGCCGGGCCCGCACAGTAGAGAGGGAGTATTTCGACCGCTACGACCTCAACGACCTGGAAGACTGAGGATCCTCTCCTCGATTTCAGGATAATGACGCAGGATGGCCTCGAACGCGGCTGTGTTGCGGTCGGTGCCCGATTTGAAGTTGACAGTCTTCAATGAGAGTTGCCGTGGTTTGCCGAGTCCCTTGGGTTTGTTGCGTCCGAAGGGCACGGGGATGATTTCCGTACCATTGGCAACAGCGGCAGCCCAGAACCATATGTCGTCTGTAGTGGGAGCAATCGCGGTGAAAAGATCGTCGTCGATCATCTCCATCTTAAGCGAACGGGGAGGATATAGCACACCTCCCACCCCGGTCTGTATGTTAAGGAATCCATGATGTATGCGCCGCAACAGGAAATCATACCACCTGTATTTACGCCACTTCCGGTAAGGTATTCCCCGCCCTATCCTTTTGGCCCGATGCGCGATGACGGCATCCGGAAGCTCGCGGTGCAACCGCAGGAGATCCCGGAGCATATGGCGGTGATACGCTATGTCATCGTCGACAGTCACGATAACTGCGTCCGGGAAATCGCGCAATGCCGGCACAAGCTTTCTGTAAGACCGTATGTCGCGCGGATAGTCCCGGATCTCGAAAATGGGATTTCGCCGCGACAGATCAAGCAATTCCTCAGGAATCCCATCTTCGCCAAACTGGGAAAATGTCAGATAGAGCACTATCCTGTCGGGCAACACCGACATCTCAAGCAGCGATTTAATTGTAGCCACAGCATATTGAATCGCCGCAGGAAATGACGTAAGTGACACTATCACCTCTGTCTGTCCATTTTTGTCAGCTATGAAAGACTGAGGCTTGCAATGACATTCTGATATTGGTGCCCTCCTATTCATAATTAACCTATTGGAGCGACATCAGGCCCTTGACAAATATTATCTTTGAGTTCATCTATTGAAAAACCCGTCACCGTGGAAATTGTCTGCAAGCCCAAACCCTCCTTCAACATGTTGCGAGCCACCTTCCATAGGCTTTCAGCACGACCTTCGACACGACCTTCGGCACGACCTTCGGCACGACCTTCGGCCAGGCCCTCTTCTCGGGCCTCTTTCTTGGCAAATGACATCTGATTGCGATAATCCCTGTAAAACTTCAGGTCACGCTCATATCTCCAACGCTCATCCGGGCTTAGATTCTCAACCCTCGCCACCTGCTCGACACGTTTGAATATCTTTTCGACAAAAGGCATTGTTTCCATAATGTTCATGTTTTTAAGTAAATAAATCCATCTTTCAAAATAATCGCCACACTTTTCCGGGCTTGAAACCCTAAAATTGGGCAACTGTATATAGACCAAACGAACCTTATCGGAAAATTGTTTCCCGGAGTCCATGTCACATATTTCCGCATCGATTCTCACTCTGTCATCCCCCTTGAGAATTACAAAATCAGAAATGAAAATCCCATAGACCGGCATAAAGCTGTATTCCCAGTCTCTCGAGCGTCCCTGTTCAGTAATAGCCCTCGCCACATAAAATATAGTCCTGTCGATAAAATATGACTGCGAACGATTCTGCATCTCTACGATAAAACGCTTCCCGCACTTCGTCTTGCAGTGAATGTCATATATCACCGAGCGTTCTCCAGGCTGCTCCTTAAGCTTTTCCTTGTCAAGATATTGTATCTCAGTGATCGGATCCACATTGTCACGGTCAAGCACAGCATTGAGAAACCCTATCAGTATATCCTGAGAGCTTTCTCTTGCGAAGAGAATCTTGAACCCTGCATCAGTAAGAGGGTTTATATATGTCCCTCCTTGTTCGTAGGTATGATATTCCATAAATAGAGAGGTTGGAGATATTCTTTGCAAATGTAATAAAAAATCGGGGAAAAACAAATCGGAAATCATTAAACCTACCGAGCCCATATCTGTCAGATATAGAAATCCGGAAGAGACATCATTTTGCCTCCTCCTCTAAATTCAGGAAAAGATGAAAAAGATGATACTCGCCCTCGCGGCATTCGTCGGGATCACGGCGTCGGCCCTCGCAGCCGATGAGCCCTCCTATCCCGGAGGGAAAGAGGCCCTCGACAAATTCATAGCCCAGACCATGAAGTATCCGGCTCCCGCCAAGGCAAACGGCGTGGAGGGTGTGGTCAACGTCAAATTCACTGTCAATGCCGATGGCACGATAGGAGCCATAAAGATAGTGCGCATGATCGATCCGGATCTCGAACAGGAGGCTATACGCATTGTCAAGAAAATGCCTGCCTGGATTCCCGCCGACAAGGAAGGTACGCCTGTGGCCGCCGATGCCACAGTGGCTATCCCCTTCGTGCTTGAATAACCTTGGCCGCCATCCGCGGTTAGTACATCAACAGATAATCCTATATAACTTTATAACTGCTGAAAGGGGCGGCTTCCGCATGGGAACCGCCCCTTTCAGCTATTGAGATATGCAGCTGACCTGAAAGTGTCATTCGGCTGCCGGAGCATCTTTCGGAGCCTCCACGGTGGGAGTAACCTCGAAGAGGAGCACGTCGGACTGTTTCAGTCCCATCTGCGCGCTGCGCTGCCCGAATAGATTATGGGCTGTGGTCATGAACTTGCCTGTCTGACCCGATGCAAGAGTCAGCAAAGCGTCGTTCACAGGATTGCCGGCCATACGTTTTCCGACCGTGATCTGGTCGGGAAGGGGAGCGTTCACCTGATTGCCGTCAGGAGTGGTGATCTTGAGAGCGAGTTTCACTTTGTCACCATCCTTTATCTTCACACCGTCAGCGGGAGCGGAGAGGGAGTACAGACCGTCGGTCACTTTAGTGTATTTTTTGGCAGATGCCTCCTCCACGAGAGCGTCAGCAGAGGCTATGCTGTCGCGTTTCTCCCTGGCGGAATTGAACTCGCCCATGAGACGATAGAAGTTCTGCTGAAGATCATTGGGGTTGGCAGTCACGGAGTCGGCCATCACAGCCTCCCTCATGCCACGCACAAATGCCTTGTTTGATAGCTTCACACCATAATCTTCGGCAAACTGAGACATGTTCATTGCCATCTGCATGCCGAGGAAGACGCCATTATTGTAGGCGTCTTTGCCGGCTTTCACAGCATTGAGGCCGGCCTGCACGCCTTTCAGATACTCCTGGCGAGCTGTCTTGGAGTCGAGCGTAGTGTCCTGCATGGCCTGCTGCTCATATTCAGAGCCGCGGAGCTGTCCGAAATAATACATGAGCGAGTCGGCCTTAGCCGTCTCGTCAGCCAAGCCGGAAGCGGCTTTATCGCCGGAGTTCTGGCAGGCGGCCAGCAGAAGGCCTGCTGCCGCTATCGAGAGTATTGATCTGATTTTCATCTTATGTGGTTTTATCTCCTTACGTCGCGAGGCATGGGCACCGGGATATCGGAAAGGGACTCGTCCGGAGCCTGCGTGTCGACCGAGTCGGGAGCTTCGGTGACGATTATCTCCGTGGAATCGATATTGACCTCGACCGTGTCGCCCGAAGGCACCATGTTCTCAGCCGTACGACCCTTGCACGATGTCATAGCTATGATAAGCAAGGCCGCCGAAGCAACCGTCGGCAACACATATCCGCGCGTTCTCATGATCAGTTCACCTTTATGAGTTCAACCTCGAAAATAAGAGGTGCGTTGGGAGGGATGGCTCCAGGCGCGCCCTGCTCGCCATAGGCAAGGTTGGAAGGGATGTAGAACACTGTCTTGCCTCCCTCTTTCATAAGCTGCAGCCCCTCAGTCCAGCCGGCAATGACGCGGTTGAGAGGGAAAGTTGCGGGCTCGCCACGCTCCACGGAGCTATCGAACACGGTGCCGTCGGTAAGTTTGCCGGTGTAGTGCACAGTCACCTCATCCGTAGCGGAGGGAGCGGCACCGGTACCCTCTTTCACGATCTGGTATTTAAGGCCGGAAGCGGTCTTCTGATAAGTGCTGTCGGTAGGTGTGGCGGCCTCTTTGGTCTCATCCTGGAAGAAGAGAGCCATGGAATCAACAGGCGCCACAGCCACTGTCTCCTCTTCTACAACAACCGTGGAGTCGGCGTCGGCACTCGCCGACTTCTCGCTTTTACATGATGAAAGGCCCCCGAGCGATACGAGAGCCACGGCAGCAGCCACAGCCGCTGCCGGGATAAAGTTCTTTTTCATTTATTTTTTGATGACTTTGATAAGTTCCACATCGAAAATGAGCGTTGAATGCGGAGGAATGGCATTGGGCACACCCTGCGGACCGTAGGCGAGATCGGAAGGGATGAAGAATGTGTATTTGCCACCCTCCTTCATGAGCTGCACACCCTCGGTCCAGCCGGGGATCACACGGTTGAGAGGGAATGTGGCGGGCTCGCCACGGCTCACGGAGCTGTCGAACACGGTGCCGTCGAGAAGTTTGCCGGTGTAATGCACAGTCACTTCGTCCGTAGCCGCGGGCTGGGCACCCGTACCCTCTTTCTCGACCATATACTGCAGACCTGATGCCGTTGTGATCACGTTTTCCTTCTTACCGTTTTCGGCGAGGAATTTCTCTCCTACAGCCTTGATCTGCGCCTCTTTCTTTGAAGTGAGTTCCTGAAGGTATTCCTGTATCAGTTTCTGAGCTTCCTCAGCCGATATTTTTGTCTCCTTGCCATCGAAAGCGGCTGCTACCGCCTCATTGAAAGCTTCCTTATCGAGATTCTCCACGCCCATGCCGCGGAGCTGCTGGCCGAGGGCCATGCCCCAGGCGTAACTAAGTTTGTCCATCTTTACGGTTATTTATAATGCTCTAAGAGCACAATTAGTATTTCCCGGAGACCGATGCCTCCGATAGTTATAACGCTGACATCATGGAATTGTTATTGCCCGCGGGGCTGCGTAACGTCAAAATGCGGAGCGTCACCATATTTTTTAACACCTTTTAAATGCCCCTTTCCGGGATAATTCCGGAACTGGGTGTTGCAGCATCCGAAATAATTGATTAACTTTGCAGCGGTTTGTCAGGCCGCCACCCAAAAGGAGACGCGCGGCCTCTGCCTCAGGATTGCCTTATGGTGTAATGGTAGCACTACAGTTTTTGGTTCTGTCTGTCGAGGTTCGAATCCCCGTAAGGCAACGCAGAAAAACGGGCCGGCTCATCGGAGCCGGCCCGTTATCTTTTTCCCAATCTCGCGCATTCATGCTTTTGACAGGAGGAGTGTCTTGAAGGCATCGAAATCCGCAGGGAGGGGCACACTCTGTTTCTTCCCTCTCATGAAGGCCGCAAGACGTGCCGGGATCTCCACGCCGGCGCCGGTGATGCCCTCCACGGTT
This sequence comes from uncultured Muribaculaceae bacterium, assembly GCA_910588245.1. Classification (GTDB taxonomy): domain Bacteria; phylum Bacteroidota; class Bacteroidia; order Bacteroidales; family Muribaculaceae; genus Lepagella. Next base: position 45,487 of record CAJUQP010000010.1, read on the forward strand.
TCCTTGAACTTAGCCGGATGGGCAGTCTCAAGGAATATGCCTGTCTCGCCGGGACGCAGCTGTTCAGTAAGCGCCCGGTAAGCCACCGCCCCGTGGGGATCAAGCTGATAGCCGGTCTCCTCAAGGGTGGATTTCATCGTGGCGGCGATCTCCTTGTCTGTATATGTACATCCTGATGTCTCCGCGGCTATCGCATCGTGGTCATGGCCGTAAAGATCGAGCACCCGGGCGAAATTGCTCGGATCGCCCACATCCATGGCGTTGGCTATGGTCTGCACGGAATGACGCGGACGGTATTCACCTGTCACGAGATACTCATAGAAAACGTCGTTGGCATTATTGGCGGCTATGAACCGTTTTATCGGCAACCCCATGCGCTTGGCAATCAGTCCGGCAGTTATATTGCCGAAATTACCGCTCGGCACACACACCACAATATTCTCCATGTCGGCACCGGTCGCGGCCAGCTGTCCCCAGGCATGGAAATAATAGAACATCTGGGGAAGGAAACGCGCCACATTGATTGAATTGGCGGAGGTCAGCATCATTCTGTCGTTGAGTTCTCCGTCAAGGAAAGCTTGCTTCACGAGTGCCTGGCAGTCGTCGAAAGTGCCGTCGATCTCCAGAGCCTCGATATTGCGTCCGAGAGTTGTGAACTGCGATTCCTGTATAGGACTCACCTTCCCTTTCGGATAAAGCACGAAGACCCTGACCCCTTCCACACCGAGGAATCCGTTGGCCACAGCGCTTCCGGTGTCGCCCGAGGTAGCCACAAGCACATTCACAAGCCTATCGCCACTGTCGCGATTGAAATATCCAAGCAACCGTGCCATGAAACGGGCGCCCACATCCTTGAAGGCAAGTGTGGGGCCATGGAAAAGCTCAAGAGAATATCTCTCCGGAGTGACCTCCACCAACGGAATCGTGAAATTAAGTGTTTCGGCGGTGAGTTCTCTTAGTTTTTCCGGATCGATATCCTCTCCGAAAAGCGATTGCGCCACCTCGCAGGCCATCTCCTGAAGCGACATCGACGGAAGCCTCCGGAAAAAGTCCTCCGGAAGCCGCCCTATACGTTCCGGCATATATAGGCCGCGGTCGGGAGCGAGCCCTTTCACCACAGCTTCTTCAAGCGATACATCGGGCGCATTGCCCGCAGTACTTCTATATTGCATTATTTTTAAGTGTGAAGTATTTTTAAGTGTGAAGTATTAAGGAAGAGTCAAGAGTCAAGAGTGAAGGAGAGGGGGATCAGAGGGAGAGGAATTCGCGGATGAAGGCATCGCCGGTCAGGGAGCCATAGCTTCCGGCACGACATGCAGATTCGGAATATTCCGTCACATCGTCGGGCTTGATGCCCGGGCGCCAGATCACAAACGGCACGGGATCGGAGGTATGCGTCCTTATGTCGCAGGGTGTCGGATGGTCAGGTAGCAGCGCCACGGCCACATCCTCACCGAAATCCTCCAATGCCTTCAGCAACGGACCCACCACGCGGCCGTCAAGGTTCTCAACCGTGAGTTTCTTGAGGCTGGCGTCACCCTCATGACCGGCCTCGTCGCTGGCCTCTATATGCAGGAATACAAAATCAGATCCCGAACGGAGCGCGGAGAGTGCGGCCTGAAGTTTACCCTCGTAGTTGGTGTCATAAAGCCCGGTAGCACCTTCCACTACCACAGGTTTCAGACCGGCATATACGCCGATGCCCATGATAAGATCTACAGCAGAGATGACCACGCCATGTCCGATACCGAAAAGCTCCTGCATCGTCTTCATGGCCGGTTTGTAGCCGGGACTCCAGGGCCATATGCTGTTGGCCGGATCCTTCCCCTCTGCAATTCGACGGAGATTCACCGGATGGTCGGCGAGTATCTCCTGCGAGCGTCTGATAAGGTCGTTGATGTAGTCGGCCGTAGGCTGTGCCTCCGGCGCCGCGGCCCTGACCATCTCTTCCTCAGCAGGATGTCCCGGCACATCGTGGGGAGGGGTACATTCTATCCTCTTGTCACCACCCCTCACCTTGAGCAGATGGCGATAGCTCACCCCGCTGTAGAAACGGGCACGTCCGTCGCCAAGGCGTTCGTTGAGAAAGTCTATGAGCTCGGCGGCCTCGGCGCTGGAAATATGTCCGGCTGAATGATTCTTGATTGTGCCATCGGGCGATATGCATATCAGGTTGCAGCGCATGGCCATCTCTCCCGGCTCTATGTCTATGCCCATGCTGGCGGCCTCAAGTACGCCGCGACCCTCAAACACCTCCGGCAGACTATAGCCGAGCAGCGAGAGGTGGGCGATCTCGCTTCCGGGGGCATAACCATCAGGCACCGTGGCAAGCATGCCACACCGTCCACGTCGCGCAAGCTCATCGAGAGCCGGCGTCGCGGCAGCCTCTATCGGCGTCTTCCCTCCGAGTTCAGGACAAGCTCTGTCGGCCATTCCGTCGCCCAGTATGATTATATGTTTCATCATCTTATATTTGCTATACTTATTATGTCGGCGAAGACTCCGGCGGCAGTGACCTCCGCTCCGGCTCCGTAGCCCTTTATCACCATCGGGAATTCCTTATAGCGCTCAGTAGTGAGAAGTATCACATTGTTGCTTCCCGCCAGATTGTAGAACGGATGTGAAGAGTCGACACGGCGCAGCCCCACGCTCACAGCCCCGTTGTCGAGCGAAGCCACGAAACGGAAATGCTCGCCTGCGGCATCAGCCTCGGCGCGACGGCGTTCAAACTCAGCATCAAGCGTGCGCAGGTTGTCGATGAAGGCTTCCGCCGCTCCCTCGAAGAGAGCCTCAGGTATGAAAAGCCGCTTGTCGACATCATCCTGCTCCACCATATACCCGGCCTCACGTGCCAGAATGACGAGTTTACGCACCACATCCTTTCCGCTAAGGTCAATGCGCGGATCAGGCTCAGAATATCCCGCCTCCCTGGCCATCTCCACGGCACGGCTCAGGGGCACGTCGGCGGCAAGCACATTGAAGATATAGTTGAGCGTTCCCGACACTACAGCTTCGATCTTCAGAATCTTGTCGCCCGAATTGATGAGCGAGTTGATGGTGTTTATAATCGGAAGGCCGGCACCAACGTTGGTCTCAAAAAGATATTTCACGTCTTTACGGCGCGCCGTCTCCTTAAGCTTCACATAAGAGGGATAAGGTCCTGAGGCAGCGATCTTGTTGGCGGCAACCACGTTGACGTTGTGCTCCAGCAGATCCTGGTAGAGTCCGGCAATCTCGGGCGACGCCGTGCAGTCTACGAAGACGGAGTTGAAGATATTCATCTTCAGCACCTCCTCTTTTATCACCTCAGGCGTGGCATCGATTCCCTCGTCGCGCAGCAGCTCGCGGTAGCGCGTTATGTCGAGACCGTCGCGATTGAACACCGCGCGCTTGCTCGACGCGATTCCCACCACGTTCAGGCGCAGGTTCTTCTCCTTCAGGAGCCTTTCCTGCTGCTTGGAAATCTGGCTCAGCAGACTGCTCCCCACATTGCCGATGCCCGTCAGGAAGACGTTGAGCACCTGACTCTCGGAGAGGAAGAATGAGTCGTGGATCACGTTGAGCGCCTTGCGCAGGCTCCTCTTCTCAATCACGAAAGATATATTGGTCTCGGAAGCACCCTGGGCACAGGCAATTACATTGATGCCGTTGCGGCCCACAGTGTTGAAAAGTTTGCCGGCGAGGCCGGTGGTGTGTTTCATTTTCTCTCCGACCACGGCCACAGTGGCCAGGTCGCGCTCAGCCACGATATCATTGAACATGCCAGAGGCGAGCTCAGCGGCGAATTCCTCACGCAGCGTCTCCACAGCGAGGTCGGCGTCGGCATTGCGCACAGCTATGGTAGTGTTGTTTTCGCTGGCCGCCTGCGACACCAGGAACACGCTGACACCTTTCGCCGTGAGGGCGTTGAAGATTCGTGAGTTCACCCCGATCACACCTACCATACAGAGACTCGTGATCGTCACGAGGCAGGTGTCGTTGATGGATGATATGCCTTTTATGGCCTTTCCTCCATGGCGGGCGGTGGAACTGATGCGGGTGCCTGGAGCAGAAGGATTGAATGTATTTTTTACGAGTATGGGAATATTCTTATGATATACGGGATAGATTGTGGGGGGATAGATCACCTTGGCGCCGAAATTGCATAACTCCATGGCCTCGGTGAATGTCAGCTCGTCGATCACATAGGCGTTGTCGATCACCCTGGGATCGGCCGTCATGAAACCGTCAACGTCAGTCCAGATTTCCAATACTTCGGCATCGAGCGCGGCCGCCATGATCGCTGCGGTGTAGTCGCTGCCGCCACGTCCGAGGTTCGTCACCTCGCCGTTTTCATCCGTAGCCAGGAAGCCACCCATCACGGCGGTCTCCCAGTCGTAGGAGCAGACATCTTCGGCTATGAGTTTGTTGGTGAGTTCCTGATCGAGCACTTCGCCACCGTGCAGAGTCTTGCGCGTGCGTATGAAAGCCCGCGAATCAAAATGGGTGGCACCCTTTATGATATTTGCCACGATCACGCTCGACAGCCTCTCGCCGTAGCTCACGATGATCTTCAGGGCACGTGGCGACAGGTCATGAAGAAGCATCACGCCTTTGTAGATGTTGCCGAGTTCATCGAGCATAAGCCTGACAATGGCAGCGGTAGCCTCCCTCCGCGAGGGGGGTACAATGCCGTCGACCACTTTCAGATGGCGGTCGACGATGCGGGCATAAGAGTCGAGATAGGTGATGTCGTCGGCCACGGCAAGGCGCGCCGTGGAGATAAGCAGGTCGGTGATGCCTCCCAGGGCTGATACGACCACGACTTTCCTGCCGGGAGTCTCCTCCACTATCTTCTTCACGTTGGTAAGGCTCTCCACAGTACCTACTGAGGTGCCTCCAAACTTCATAACTTTCATCGATGCCATATGTTGAGATAAATAACTTGGACGCCGGCCTCCCGTGGGGATCCATGCCGGACGGCTTTTCTTATTAAGCGCCAAAATTAATAAAATTCTTTCAATCCGGCAACTTAACATATCATTCTGTCCCCGCTTCGTGCATTTACCCCTCTTTTCGCCACTGAAAACGTTGCATTCACCGACATGGAAGTCGCATCGGGGGGCATGAAACAAAAAAAAGGTCATGAATCCGGTCTGTCTGTGAGTGACATAGCGGGATTTCATGACCTTCTGGATTAGAGGGTTTTGAGTTGAGGGTTGAGAGTTGAGGGTTGAGAGTTTAGAATTGAGAGTTAGGGTTGAGGGTTGAAGAGGCACGACACCTTCGACAAACCGGCTTCGCAGTTTAGAGGTAGGAGTTGGGAGATGGAGGGCACCGCGGCTGTCGGCCACGGCACCGAATTACTCATTAAAACATGGCTGCCTGTCGTGGGGCATCACTGCCAACAAAAGCTTGGAGCGTGATTGGATATACGCTCTTTGCTTTTGCTTCGGTCTCGCCGGATGGCTTCCGTCAGGGGATGCGCTCTGCGCAAAGAGTCAAGAGTCAAGGGTGAAGAGTGAAGGGACGTGGGATCGAGGCTTGCAGCCTCGACACGGCGGTGCAATCCGGCGGTCAGGCTTTTGCTGACCGTTTGCGATTCTCCTCGCTTTGCTCGGAGTCTACGGCGCTGAGCAGATTTGACTGCTGGGACTGGCAGGAACCGCGGCATTCGGCCGCGGCACGCGAGGCCCGGCAAGGCCGGGCAAAGGACGAGAATGGAAGGATATAGTTGGGAGGGAAGAAATGGGAGTGGCGATATCTTGGGGATTTGGATGGAGGGGAGGTTGTGGCGAACCAGGAGATTGCAAATGTATCGGTAAAATTGTGGGGTCAGTCGATGGTATGCTTTTCGGAGGGCATAGAGGGGTTGTCGATGAGGCGCAGCAACAGCTCGGCACCTTTGGCTCCGAGAGCGGCGAAGTCGGGGCAGTCGGAGTCGGGGTTGTGTCTTACCGACGAAGCGATGATGCAGGGGGGTGCCATATGGAGGAAGACGAGCGGGAGTCCGGTCCTCTTTAGTTTCAGGAATACGGCACTATTCATTTCAGAATCGCACATGGCGACGATAAGTCCGTCGACCTGAGCGTCGTGAAGCATCAGTAGATTGTCACGCTCGCGCTGATGACTGCTTTCTGAATTAGCAACCATCATGTTTACGCCGCTGGCATGAAGCACCCTCTCGGCGCCGGCAAGGATATGCAGCGTCGATTCTTCAGTCATCTGGTCGACCACGACCCCAATTATGTTTGTCCGTCCGCTTCTTAGGCTGACGGCGAGCCTGTTGCGGCGGTAGCCGAGTTCGTCGGCTGCATTCAAGACAAGGTCTTTCGTGTCTTGCCTTATATTCTTGTCGTTGGCAAGAGCACGCGAGACTGTCGACGGCGACAGGCAAAGATGTGTGGCAATGTCTTTAATAGTTACCCTTTTCATTGGCAGAGAGATTAAAGTTTAGGGCTGAAAGCTTGCCTTAAGAAAACTGCCCTAAATCATATCCTTACGATTCTTGTTCATCATGCCCGTTGGAGATGCACGTTGTAGAAGAAAATCTGACACCATTCGCCGGAGCGCCGGCATCGGGCAGTCAGACTTCCGTAATCCAATCCGGAACAGTTACTTTCGTGTGCAAAGATAATCAACAAAATCTATGGATGCAAATATTTTGCACATATATTTTCAATATTGAAACGTTTGCAGATTTTTCAAACGTTTTAAAAAGATTTTAGGCCATTTTTTTACATTTAAATTTGTTTTTTCTTATTATACATTTTAATTTTGCAGTGATTTCAGACGGCCACCCAGGAACCGTGGCCCATCTCTTCTCAAATGACTCTCGCTTAAAGCAGTAATTCTCATCGACAAGTCTATTTCCAGGCTGCGATTTGTGGAGTACTGACTCAGAAATAAGATAATGGATAATTAGGTGTAAATTAAAAATTAGGGAACTGATAAAATCAATTATTAAAGCGCAAGTTGCCGGAACGTCGTGAGACGTTCCGGCAACAAATCTTTTTAAGTATTAAGTGTGAAGTATTAAGTATTAAGTTTCTAAGAGGGAAAAGGGAAGAGGGAAGAGAGAAGAGTCAAGAGGGAAGGTGGGAATAAATGGCTTATATATAAAAATGGCAGGGAGGAGACTCTCTGCCATTTTTATTATCATTGCAAGGTTTTTTCACCTTTCAATTCACATTTTCAACGCATTAGCATTTGCGAACGATTCAGGCATATGTTACTTTATTTCCTATCTCGTCAGAAAGTCGAGATAAGGGTCTGTCAACGGTTGGGAGTATCCCACACTTTGGTGGAGGTGCATTTCACGCCGGCGGTCTGACCTCCGGCAATGAGCAGGAAGTCGCCCTCCTCCACTCTCCAGCGGCCATCAGCACCCACAAACGCCAGATCAGCGGCGGGGAGACGGAATGTCACCGTCTTTGTCTCTCCGGGCTTTAGTTCCACCTTATCGAAGGCACGCAGACGCAGGGCATCGGGGGTTGTGGAAGCGACCATGTCTTTTGAGAAAAGAAGCACAGGCTCCTTGCCGGCCACAGTTCCCTTGTTTGTAACATTGACAGTGACTGTCAGCTCATCATCAGGACCGAACTCCGCCTTGTCAGCCTTAAGGTTGGAATATTCATATTCAGTGTAGCTCAGGCCATAGCCGAAGGGCCACTGGATATTCATCTTGGCGTCGTAGTTATAATTACCCTCCATGGCCTGGTCGACCTTTTCGGAGGTCTTGTGGTCGTAAGTATAGAGGGCGTTGACGTATTTTGGATACGTCATGGGAAGCTTGGCAGAGAAATTGGCTTTACCGGCGAGAAGAAGGGCCAGGGCATCGCCGCCATAGTTGCCGGGGAGCATGATGTCGACCACGGCCTTGGCCAGAGGCACAAGCTCGCGGATGATGCGCGGACGTCCCTCGTTGAGCACAAGCACGACAGGCTTGCCTGTCGCGGCGAGTCTCTTCACGAGTTCAGTCTGGTTGGCCGAAAGAGAGAGGTCGTCGATGTTGCCGGGAGTCTCGCAATAGGAGTTCTCCCCTATGCAGGCCACTATCACGTCAGCCCGCGAAGCGGCTGCGAGAGTGGCGGCCATATTGACTACGGAATCCTTCTCCCAGCTCGCGCCCGGCTTCATATCGTAGGCCACGCCCTCACTCAGCGTCACGTTGTCCTTGCCGAACTCCGCACACATTGCCTCATATATGGTGTTATACCGCTCAGCGCAGCCTTCCGCCCTGTCACCCTGCCAGGAATAGCTCCATCCGCCGTTGAGCGTGCGCATGGAGTTGGCGTTAGGACCTGTCAGGAGTATCTTCGTGCCGGGTTTCAGAGGGAGTATCCCCCCTTCGTTCTTCAAAAGCACCTCCGACTGCAGGGCAGCCTCGAGAGCGGCCTTGGCAAACTGCTCCGACCCGAAGTCGGGATATTCCGCCACCTCCTGATAAGGATGTTCGAAAAGACCAAGACGGTACTTGAGGCGGAGCACACGGCTTACGGCATCATCGATACGGCTCATCGGCACCTTGCCATCGTTGACGAGCTCTATGAGATCGGTGCAGAAACTTGTGTCGTAAGGCACCATCGACATATCTATGCCTGCATTGATGGCCATAGCTATAGCCTCCTTCTGATCGGCCGCCACCCCCTCACGCTGATAAAGATTGTTGATATCCGCCCAGTCGGTCACGATCATGCCGTCCCAGTTGAGGTCATCCTTGAGCCAGTCGGTGAGCAGCTCCTTGTTGGCATGGAAAGGTATACCATTGTTGGAGGCGGAATTGACCATGACGGTCAGCGCGCCGCCTCGTATGGCGTCGACATAAGGCTGGAAATGCTTCTCACGCATCTCAGCCTCGCCGATATGGGAAGGGGTGCGGTCCTTACCCGAGACAGGCACACCATACCCCATGAAATGCTTCACGCAGGCAGCGATATGCCGCTGATCTATATGGTTGGGATCATCCCCCTGCATTCCCTTCACGGCCTCGGTGCCGAAGACGGAATTCATATACGGATCCTCGCCGAAGTTCTCCCACTGGCGAGGCCAGCGCGGATCCCTACCGAGGTCGACCACAGGCGAGAAAGTCCAGGGAACAGACGCGGCACGTGTCTCGTAGGCAGTCACCTCGCCGGCCTTGCGGGCCAGCGACGGATTGAACGATGACGCTATGTTGATATTCTGTGGGAAAAGAGTCCCTCCGAGCACATATGTCACGCCATGTATCTGGTCGAGACCGAAGATGCACGGGATTCCGAGCTCCTTCATCGACATCTCCTGCACCTTGACCATCATGTCGTGGTAGACCTGAGGAGGCTGGGCCACACCCATAGGCACGTTAAGCAGGGAGCCGACCTTGTGGATACGGATAATCGTGTCGAGCTTTCCTTCCGAGAGGGTGAATTTTCCGGAGCCGTAGCTCGCGGCCATGTCGGTGACGACATCAACGGTGATCTGGGTCATCTGGCCCACTTTCTCCTCGAGAGTCATCTTTCCGAGTTTCTCTTTCACCGCGGCCTCTATAGCCTCGTCGGTGGGGATAGCGGGAGCTGTGCGCCCCTTGTTTCCCGTGCATGCCGTGGCAAGCATGAGCGTCGCTAACGACGCTGCTAACATCTGCTTCATAAGCTTCATTTTTAAGGTTTGACGATTATTGTACTTAAATTAATGCATGATTCATAATGCACAATGCATAATTTTTTGATAATTCATGATCCATAATGCATGATGCAATTTTGATAATGGAAGTATACCGCTTGAGATATGATATCAGGGGACCTGACTATTGATTCAACATGCCAAAGGGATGTCCTACATTTGCAAACGTATCAGACGGAGACGACGCCTTTTATCGCCGGCCACGGGTCATAATCAGAGAGAGAGAAGTCATCATATCCGAATTTGAAAAGGTCGGTGACATCCGGATTGAGCGTCATGCGCGGAAGCGGACGCGGTTCACGCGCGAGCTGCGTGCGCACCTGCTCAAGATGGTTAAGATAGATGTGGGCATCGCCCAAGGTATGGATAAACTCACCGGGCTGGAGGCCACACACCTGAGCCACCATCATCGTGAGAAGCGCATAGCTCGCTATGTTGAAGGGGACGCCCAGGAAGCAGTCGGCACTGCGCTGGTAGAGCTGCAGCGAGAGACGTCCGTCGCTTACGTAGAACTGGAAAAGCATGTGGCACGGCGGAAGGTTCATGCTGTCGAGATCAGCCACATTCCAGCTGCTGACTATGATGCGCCGGGAGTCGGGATTCTCACGGATAGTCTTCACCGCTTCGGCCATCTGGTCGATGAAGCCTCCATCGTAGGTCGGCCATGAACGCCACTGATAACCGTAGATATGACCGAGGCTTCCGTCAGGGTCAGCCCATTCATTCCATATGCGCACGCCATGATCCTGAAGATACCTCACGTTGGTGTCGCCGGCGAGAAACCACAGCAGCTCATAGATCACACTTTTCAGATGCACCTTCTTTGTGGTGAGCAACGGGAAGCCCTCCTGCAGGTTGAAGCGCATCTGATAGCCGAAAGTCGAGATAGTGCCGGTGCCGGTGCGGTCTGACTTTTTGTGGCCGTTGTCGAGTATATGCCGGAGAAGGTCTAAATATTGTTTCATTCCTAATGATTCTTTGGGTTAAGATAACGAATGGCTGCCGAAGAGTTCACACCTGCTGCTTTCCCACCTTGCGCAACAAGGGAGTGCCTCGGCGATTGCGGTTCATCTGGAAGTGTATGGCATCGTCCTTGCAGACCGCAAGGCAGTCGAAACAGCGCACACAGCGCGAATTGTCGACATATCGCCCCACGACCTTGACACACTGCGAACGGCATACCTCCTCACATTTCATGCACCCAACGCACTTGTCGGGGTCAATCTCGATATGAAACAGCGTGAGATTGTGGAGCGACCCCAGCGCGGTACCGACAGGGCAGATGTCGGTACAGAACCCGCGTCCCGTGAAAAAAGCGCACACTCCTATGAGCAGTGCCGAGACAATGCCCGAACCTATCCCGACAGCCATACCCACGCCAAGATTGAGCCATGTAGCCTCAGCCACCGTCGGATTGAACACCGAGCAGATGTTGCGCATGATGTTCCAAGGCTCAATCCAATAGGGCACGGCGGTGACACCCGCAATCAGGCACACCACGTAGACGGCGAGCACATGGTAGCGCGTCTGCCGCGCATGCCTGTAGCGGTATGGACGGTTAAGCCCGGGAATGCGTCGGCGCAGGCTTATCAGGATATCCTGGAAAGTGCCTACGGGACACACCGTGGAGCAGTAGACCCTGCCGAGGAGAAGCGATATGATGATCCAGAAGAGTATGGCCCCCATGCCCACGGCTATCGCCGAAGGTATGATCTGGGCCCGTTCCGCCACTCCGGCCGCAGGAAACGCCTTGTGGCCTACCGCGAAGTAGACCACAGAAGCCGTGAAGAACAACACGGCCAGGACGATCCGTATGAGCCTGAGACCTTTCATCAGCGGCGCCCGTTGCGCTTGGCCTGTTCCTTCATCATCTGTTGCTGCTGGCGCTGCATCTCCTCAAGGCGTGCCATCAGGCCGCTCTTTTTCTTCGGTTTCTTAGCGTTCTCGGCCATGGTGCGTCGCACGTCCTCCTCCTTTATTATAAAGCGGAAGGCGTAGGTCTGCGCGATGGTGATGAGCAACGAGAGGAAGTAATAGTAGCTGAGACCGGCGGCATAGTTGTTGAAGAAGATCATGAAGAACACCGGCATCAGATACATCATCCATTTCATGCCAGGCATCTGGCCCGGGGAGTTCTGCATGTTGACACGCGTGTAGATAATGTTGGTCACGGTCATCAGGAGGCAGAAGAGGGAGATGTGGTTGCCGAAATATTCAGTCACAAGCGGAATATTGCCGCTCCAGGAGATGATGGCGTCAGGCGCCGAGAGATCCTTAGCCCAGAGGAAGCTCTCCCCTCTCAACTCTATGGCCGAGGGGAAGAAGGAGAACATCGCGAAGAGTATCGGCATCTGGAGCAGCATCGGCAGACAGCCGGACATGGGGCTCGCCCCGGCCTTACTGTAGAGGGCCATGGTCTTCTGCTGCCTGATCATGGCGTTCTCGTTGCCGGGATATTTCTCATTGATGGCCTTGATGTCTGGGGCCAGGATACGCATCTTAGCCTGGCTCTTATAGCTCTTGTAGGTGAGCGGGAAGAGCACGAGCTTGATGAATATGGTCATTATCAGGATGATGATGCCATAGTTGGAGATAAACGATCCCAGGAAGCTGAATATCGGGATGATCACGCCGGTATTGATCCAGCGGAATATCGACCAGCCGAGAGGTATGAGCTTCGTGAGGTTGAGGTCTTCGTCGGCCACGGTCTTGTGGTCGAGCGAGGAGAGGAGAGGATAAAGGTTGGGACCGATGAAGAGAGAGAACTGAGCCGGCACCTCCGCGTTCCAGTCATAGTCATTGACCACGGCCTGTGTAGAGAAGCTCTTGAGGAAGTAGGGCTTGTTCTTGATAACGTCGCTCTGGAAATCGGCGGTATTGAAGGGACGGTCGGCAATTAGCACCGTCGAGAAGAACTGATTCTTAAACCCTATCCAGCGGATCTTGGCCTTGCGCTCTTCTGTCTCGTTCTTGCTCTCGGAGAGATTCTCCACAGAGCCGCCGGCATATTTGTAATAGAGGGCGGAATTGCGTTCCTCAAACATCTTGCCCTTCTCCTGGCGCATGAGATCCTGATGCCAGTTGACGCCAAGGTTACGGTTATTGCTCTCGATCACACCCGCGAGATTCTTCTGCACCACGCGCAGACGCACCACATAGCTGTCGCCACGGGGCAGTGTGTACTCAAGACCCCAGTATGCGTCGTCTCCAAGAGGGAGCGTCATAAGCACGGTGCTGTCGTTGGGCATCGAAGAGGTGAAATAAAGCTCCGAGGTGCTCACACCCTGGGGAAGGGGGAGCTGGAAGTCGAACGAGTTGGTGGCGCCCTCGAAGATGACGACCTTCTCCTTACGGGTCTTGCTCTCATCGGGAGTATATTCCGTGTCATACTTCTTGAGTTCGGCGCGGGTGATGGAACCGGACTTCGAGCTGAGGTTGAGCTTGAGCACATCGTTCTCGAGCACTGTCTGCGTGTCGCTGCCGCTCAGGAACCTGGAGAACTTCCCGTAACGACCCATGGAGAGCGACGCCTTCCTGACGGTCTCCACAGCCTTCTGCTGCTGTTTTACGGTCATCTTCTTCAGGTCGGCACGGCATATGTCGGCCCAGGAGAGGGTCTGTCCGTCGACAGTGACTGTGCCCCTCACGGAGTCGCCCACGGCGACAAGGTCGATCACTCCGTCGGATAGTCGCGACGCATGAGTACTGTCGGGGAGCACAACGGTCTCGCCGTGCTCGATGATGTTCTTGACGAGCCACTCCTTCTCGGTGGCCGAAAGTGAGTCGACGGCAGCCACGGCCTGCGCGGCCGCGGCAGACTCCTGCTCGCGTTCAGGCTCAGTCACCGCCTCATTGCGAGGCGTGAGCCACATGAATCCGAAAAACACTGCCGCCATTAGCAGCAATCCGGTGACGGTATTTTTATCCATTCTTCATTTATGTCGCGCCGCGGCATGGCCGGGCGCCTTGTTAATTATTCCGGTTAGTATCTTGTGTCATTATGTCATTTACGCTCCGAATAGCTGACGGCGGCCTTCATAAAGCTGACGAACAGCGGATTGGGATGGAGCACGGTGCTCTGGTATTCCGGATGGTACTGTGTGCCGAGATACCAGCGCTTTCCCGGCACCTCGACCACCTCCACCAGATGGGTGTCGGGGTTCTCGCCCACACACCTCATGCCGGCCTCCTCGAAGCGCGCGCGATAGTCTTCGTTAAACTCGAAACGATGGCGGTGACGCTCGCGGATATCCGTGCGGCCATAGGCTCCCGCGGCCAGGGAATCCTCCTTAAGCACGCAGTCGTAGGCCCCCAGACGCATGGTGCCTCCCATATTGGATATGCTCTTCTGCTCCTCCATCAGGTCGATGACGTTGTGGGAGGTATGGGGATCCATCTCCGTGGAATTGGCATCGGCCATACGGAGCACATTGCGGGCGTATTCTATTACCATGCACTGCATGCCGAGGCAGATGCCAAACGTGGGCACGTCGTGCTCGCGGAGCCAGCGCAGGGCGATGAACTTGCCCTCTATGCCCCGCTGTCCGAAGCCCGGGGCGATGATCACGCCATCCATGCCTGCAAGCTTCTCCTCCACGTTATCCTCCGTAAGTTTCTCGGAGTGGATATAGACGAGCTTCAGTTTACGGTCGCAATAAGCCGCCGCATGACTCAGCGACTCGCTTATCGACTTGTAGGCGTCCTGGAGCTCCACATATTTACCCACCAGACCTATGTGTATCTCCTTTTCAGCCCCCTCGAGCTTCCGCAAGAAATGGTTCCAGGCCTCGAGATCGGGTTCTCCCTGCGGCACCTCGCCGGTCTTTTCGAGCACTATGCGGTCGAGTCCCTGGCTGTGCATCATCAGTGGCACCTCGTAGATGGTCGGGGCGTCAAGGCTCTGGATCACAGCCTCGGGAGAGACATTGCAGAACTGGGCCACCTTGCGGCACATGGAAGCCGGGAGCTCCTTCTCGGTGCGGAGCACGAGGATGTCGGGCTGTATGCCCGCTTGCTGGAGAAGCTTGACACTGTGCTGAGTGGGCTTCGTCTTGAGCTCCTTAGCGGCCTTAAGATAAGGCACATACGTCAGATGCACGCAGAGGGCGTTTCTGCCAAGCTCCCAACGCAGCTGCCTGACGGCCTCCAGGAACGGAGTCGACTCTATATCTCCCACGGTGCCTCCGATCTCGGTGATGACATAGTCGTAGTCGCCCTGTCGCGCGAGCAGTTTCACGCTGCGCTTAATCTCGTCGGTGATATGGGGGATGATCTGCACGGTCTTTCCCAGATAGTCGCCGCGGCGCTCCTTGTCGATCACGTTCTGATAGATCCTGCCCGTGGTGATGTTGTTGGCGCGGGTGGTGTGGATGCTGGTAAATCTCTCATAGTGTCCCAGGTCGAGGTCGGCCTCGTGGCCGTCTACCGTCACATAGCATTCGCCGTGCTCATAAGGGTTGAGGGTGCCCGGATCGATGTTGATGTAAGGGTCGAACTTCTGAATCGTTACCTTGTAGCCCCTCGAGAGGAGAAGCCTTGCCAATGAAGAGGAGATGATTCCTTTTCCCAGCGACGAGACCACGCCGCCTGTGACGAAGATGTACTTTGTTTCCACGTTCTTTTGCTCTGTTGTCTGTGCGGAAGACCCTTCTTCCGCATTCAAATTGCAAAATTAATCATTATCGCGAATTTTTTCAAGAAAAGATGGCAAAACTCTTTATTTTTCAGCGGAGCGACTGTGGGCAGCCACTCCTGCCGCCACCATACCACCGCCGCAGACCAGCGCGCGTATCTCCGCCGCGAGCATGCGCGCGTCCTTGCCACTGTCGCGCAGGCTCTCCCAGGAGAGTGGCTCTCCGAACACTATGCGGAATCGTTTCCCACGCGTGGCGCATACCTCTCCGGGAAGCAGGGACTGCTCAAGATTGACCTTGAGGCCCGACTTCTTGCGCAGACGCGCCAACCGGTAGAAACGGCGCCGGTTGAGCCCCTCAAACCTCACCGGCACCACATCCCGGCGAGACTCGACAGCTTTGGTCACAAACGATTTCTGCCATTCAAGGTCGGCTATGCTCCCGTCGTCGAGCAGGCGCGACACGAGGCCGGCCGGGAACTGCAGTATCTGCTTGTCGGAGGCCAGGGCCTCCGATATAGCCCTGGCCCCCTCCTTTCCCTGGCGCCCGAATTTGTTGACAGGGAGGAACACACACCGCAGCGGCTCTACATTCATGAGCATGTCGTTTACCAGGAATCTCACCCCGTCGCGGCCGTAGCGCTCCCCGAGCACCGCTATCAAGGCAATGCCGTCGAGGCCGCCCAGAGGATGGTTGGAGGCAAACATATAGCGACCGGCGGGGAGGGCGTCAAGCCCCTCCACGTCGGCCGTGATGTCGAGATATCCGAGTATGCGCCGGGCGAATTCCGGCCCCTCGGCCGGATAGCCCACCCTGAGCATCTCATTGAGTTCTTTCTGATGGATAAGGCGCTCGAGCGCCGTTATCATGAAACCGGGCACCCACCGGCTCACGCGCCGGGGCATCCGTTCGCGCAATATGCGGTGAAGGTCAATTTCCATTGATCGTGTCCTCCTCGTCCCAGAATTCGTCTTCCCAGTCCTGGTCGGTCATATCGGGGAGTTCTTCATCGACCTCATCATCCTGATGGAAGATGAAGCTGTCTTCCTCCTCCACCCTGTGGCGCACGTCGAGATCGCGGTGGGTGAGTGTCTGGCGCACCTGATTCTCCTCCGAGTTTATCTCCCTCCAGAGAAGATCCTTCAGTTCGGTCAGTCCCTGGCCGGTCACAGCCGAGATGAACACCGCCGGCACCCCCTCGGGAAGCTCCCGGGCCATCTCGTCGCGAAGTTCGTCGTCGAGCATGTCAGACTTCGATATGGCCAGCACACGGCTCTTGTCGGCAAGATCGGGGTTGAACTCCCTCAGCTCATTGAGCAGGATCTCATAGTCGCGCCTTATGTCGTCGCTGTCGGCGGGAATCATGAAGAGCAGCACCGCATTGCGCTCTATGTGGCGCAGGAAGCGCAGTCCTATACCCTTACCCTCACTGGCCCCTTCGATGATGCCGGGGATATCGGCCATTACAAACGATTTGTCGCCCCTGTAGTTGACTATGCCGAGACTCGGCTCCATGGTGGTGAAGGGATAGTCGCCGATCTTGGGCTTTGCCGCCGACATAGCCGAGAGCAGAGTCGACTTACCGGCGTTGGGGAACCCTACGAGGCCCACGTCGCCGAGGAGCTTGAGCTCGAGCACCACACTCTTCTCGATTGCCGGCTGTCCGGGCTGGGCATAGCGCGGCGCACGGTTGGTCGACGTGGCGAAATGCCAGTTGCCGAGCCCCCCTTTTCCTCCGCGCAGGAGATTGATCTCCTGGCCGTCTTCGGTGATCTCGCAAAGGAAGGCTCCGGTCTCGGCATCGAAAACAGCCGTGCCCACCGGCACCTCTATCACGCGGTCTTCGCCGTCTTTGCCCGTAGAGCGGTCGGCACCGCCACTCTGGCCGTCGGTGGCAAACACATGACGCTGGTAGCGCAGGGGAAGCAACGTCCACATATGCTGGTTGCCGCGCAATATGATATGGCCGCCGCGGCCGCCGTCGCCGCCGTCAGGCCCCCCCTTGGGTATATATTTGGCTCTATGGAAATGACGGCTCCCCGCGCCACCCTTCCCTGAGCGGCACAAGATCTTTACATAGTCTATGAAGTTTGATTCTGCCATAGTCCTTACAACATTCTGCGGTTCATGAGTTCGTTTGCATATTTATAATCGTTGGGGGAACCGATGTCGATCCAGGTTCCCTCAATGGGGTAACAGCCCACGTGCCCTCCGTCGGCTATAAGTGCCGAGATAAAGTCGGGGGCGTCCATATATTCCCCCTTTGCGAGACGGCCGAGAAGCTCCCTCTTCATAAGATAAACACCGGCATTGGCGAAATAGTTGTAGGTAGGTTTCTCCACCAGTCCCGTCACCCGGTCTTTCTCAAGGCGCATGAGGGCGAAAGGCACCGACACGTTGTAGGGCACGGAAGCCATGGTGAGATCAGCGCCACAGCGCGAGTGATGATTATAGAACGCCTCGAAATCAATGGTGGTCAGCAGGTCGGAATTCATCATCAGCACATTGTCGCGGCTCAGGCCCTCCACCAGCGAAAGGCTGCCCATTGTGCCGAGGCGACGCGGCTCACGGACGCATGTCACGGAGGAACGGCCCTGCCGATGGCAGAAATGGTCTTCTATCTGGTCGGCGAGATAATTTACCGTCACGAATATATTCTCCACTCCGCAGGCCTCGAGTTCATCGACGTTGTAGTCGATGATCGCCTTTCCTCCGACCGGGAGGAGCGGCTTGGGGGTATTCTCCGTCAGCGGGCGCAGGCGCTCGCCACGTCCGCCGGCCATCAGGACAGCGTCGATGGGAAGTGAGGCGCGGAGAGTCCGCAGGTCGAGCACCTCCACCACGAATCCGTCGCTGAGCACAGGGAGCAGGGAGATGCCCCGGCGGCGCCCCTCGGCTATGGCGTGGCTCAGATTGTCGCCGGGAGTCGCGGCCAGGAAGCCGCGGTGCATCACCCCGCGGAGGGTGTCGCCGAGTCCCGATCCCGAAATCAGGGCCCTTCGTATGTCGCCGTCGGTCACTGTGCCCGAGAGCCTGCCGTCGCCATCGAGGGCGAAAAGGGTCATCGACTCCCCCGACAGGGCGTTGAGGGCCTGCAGGGCCTCTCTGACTGTGGCCCCTTCACTGATAAAATGTCTCTTTTCTGTCATCTCCTGTGGTTGATTGGGTTCTGTCCGTTACCGACGCTACGGCATATCTTCCGTGGGCCTGTAACGCTTCAGGGCGTTCTCCAGCTCCGTCACTACCATCGCCTTAAGTTCGGGAGGGTCGAGCACCTTTACCGCCTCGCCGAGAGCCATCACCTCATGCACCAGCTCATAGTTGAGTTTGAGCCGGTAGGTGAATATGGAGTATCTGTCGTGCACCTCCTCTTCCTGCGAATGGTGTAAGGGAAGCGCCCGGAAGTATTTAGCCTGGGTGGCCGTGGCCTCAAGCCTCACGGTGCGCACGTCGGCTTTCGAGGAAGTCACACCAAGCACGTTTCCGAAAAGGTCTTCGAGAGTGACCTCGGGATCTTTCACGAATTTCTCATCGATCACGGTCATCTCCTTCACCCTGTCGAGGGCGTATGTGCGTATGTCGCCGCTCTTCTCACGCACTCCGGCCATATACCACCGCTGCTTGTACCGCTTCAGGAAATAGGGAAGAAACCGGATGCCATGTTCCGCACGCGACCGGTTGAAGCCGGCATATGTGAAACTAAGCTTATGATTCTCCTTTATGGCGTCGAGCACCACGGGAAGGAACTCGCGGGCCGATGGCACATCCTCGATCTCCACGCGATCCATCGGGGTCTCGCTCCCTTTTATGGCATTGTTCACCGCGTATGAGTCGAGCATCCAGTTGGTCAGGGCCTTCCCCTGGCGCGATCCGTCGCGGTCTATATAATAACGGCCCTGGCTGTCGCACGCGATGTCGATATGGAAATTCTCCTCGATAGCGCGCCGGTAGTGGAAGAATGTGCGCTCCGGGAGATCCGCGCCGTCGGAGAGCGACGACCGCCGCCACAGCTTGTTGAGCTGGCGGCGCGTGAGCCGCTCATAGCGCGTGAGCGTGTCGACAATCCATATATATCTGCTGATAAGGTCGCGTGGCATAGGCTTTATCTATGGAGGGTTTGTGACGTTGAGGCTGCAAATATAGTCAAAATCCTCGGGTTTTCCGCTCCCCGAGCATATCTTCAAGCAATCGGAGATAGCGCCGCGCCACCTTGCGGGCCGCGAAACGCTCCTCCACATTCCTCCTCATCCGCTTCCTGATCTCTCCGTATTCATCGGGGTTTTCCACTATCGCGGCCGCCCAGGCCACGCCGTCGGCGAGATGCGCCGCCGCAAGCTTTATATTGTCGGAATATTCCGCGAGATAGCCGTCGGCCATGTGCGTCACAATGTCGGCCTGCCCTCCGCGGTCGAAGCTCACCGGTATGCAGCCATAGGCCTGGGCCTCGACGAGAGTGCCCGGGAGCGTCTCGTAAGATGAAGACGACACAAGGATATCGGCGTTTTCATAAAGTTTCCTCACCTTATCCTCGCCGCTTACCGTACCCATATGGCGGTGAGTTATGGCGAAACCCGACAGCGACGCCCGGTCTTTCACTCCTCCGAACGTCACTATCTCCATTTTCTCAGCAAGCCGCGGATACTTCTCCTTCATCACCCGCGTCATCTCCGTGAGCACCGGCAGCCCTTTTATGGGATCATCAAGACGCGCGGCGCCGAAAAGAAGAGTGATTACGGGAGCTGACCCACCGATAATTTCCGGAGCGGAAATCCCGTGTTCATCGGCTGAAATCTTCCCTGAAGGCACATCGGCCGGCGCGTCGGGGATGCGGAAGGCATTGGGTATCACCTCTACCCTTTCAGAGCCAAGCAGAGAGCTTTCCGCAGCGCGCCCGGCGAGCCAGCGGCTCACGGCCACAAAGCATATGGCTCCGGATCCGTAAAGGGTTTTCTTCCTCTTCCACACCCTGCGCGAAAGGTCGTTGCCACGCTTCATCTTCCCCAGGAAAGGGCATCGCCCGCACTCCTCCGTATATCTCCCGCATTCTCCGGCGTGATGGCATATTCCGGTCATGCACCACATGTCGTGCATAGTCCAGACCACCGGCTTGCCCAATTCGAGTATCTTCCTGACTCCCCGCAGCGACAGCATCCCCTGGTTCACCCAATTGAGAAGCACAGCGTCGGCCGTCCTGACAAGGGGATGCTCCCAAAGCGGGAGTCCGTCGGAAGCGGCATCGACCTTGAAGAGGGTGCCCCGGTCGAGGCCATTGGCGAGGAAGATCCTGAGACGCTCGGCCAGGAACGGCATCATAGACTTTTCCGGCGGGGCGGCCACCTCCACCACCGGGGAGTCGGTGAGTTTCTCCACTACGAGCATCCTCGCGTCGGCACCCTCGGCGCGAAGCGCCTCCATGAGGCGCCGGCTCACAACCGCCGCGCCCCCCGTGGAATCACTTTTATTTATAATGACGATGTTCATCGTTTTCGGCAGAATGTCTTGTAGCTGTATTCCACGCCCTCCGGGGTAGAGACCAAAGGCGTTGATTCGGTTTCCACCCATTCTCCGGCAGGCAGCGGCCAGGGGAGACGGGCGTCGGCCTCAGGGCATACGGCCTCTACGGCCGTGACGTGGATACGGTCGGCCAAGGGAAGGAAAATCCTGTAGACCTGCTCCCCTCCGATCACGAAGGGGGCGGATCCGGGGATACCCCGCTCCGCAGCCGCCAGAGCCTCTTCGGGCGAGGAGACAACCACGGCTCCGGGCGCGTCATAACCGCTGTCGCGCGTCATCACTATATTCAGACGCCCGGGCAGGGGACGCCGGGGGAGCGACTCCCAGGTCTTGCGGCCCATCACGACGGGATGGCCGGTGGTGAGCGCGCGGAAATGGCGCAGGTCTTCGGGTATGCGCCAGATCAGGCCCCCGTCAATTCCGATCGAACCGTCGGTGCCGCACGCCAGTATCATGTCGATTTCCATTTTCAAAGGTTTTATGCGGGAAGATCAATAAACTTCATCCGTTAAACGACAGACACGCACTGAAAATTTTGGAAGTTGAGGATTTTTCATTAATTTTGCCTCACATTGCGGAACAAACCACAACCGCCAACCCAGTTACCTCCGATGAACTATACTATAATCGACTTCATCAGCCTGCTCGGAGCCGTATGCCTCTTCCTCTACGGCATGAAAGTCATGAGCGAGGGCTTGCAGAAAGTGGCAGGCGACCGCCTGCGCAACATCCTCGGCATAATGACCAGAAACAGGGTCACCGGTGTGCTCACCGGCATCGTCATCACCGCCCTTATACAGAGTTCGAGCGCATCGACCGTCATGGTGGTCAGCTTCGTCAACGCCGGCCTGATGAGCCTCGCCCAGTCGATGGCGGTAATATTCGGAGCAAACGTCGGCACCACGGTCACCACCTGGATCATCTCCGCCTTCTCATTCGAAGTCAACATATCCGACTACAGCATCCTTCTCCTGGCCGTGGGAGTGCCTATGCTGTTCATGAAGAAAAGCACCTACAAGTCGTTCGGAGAATTCCTCATAGGCTTCTGCTTCCTGTTCATGGGCCTCGACCTGATCAGCAAGTATGTGCCCGACCTGCAGGCCAACCCCGAGATGCTCCGCTTCGTCACCGATTACGCCACACTCGGATTCTGGTCTGTGATCATCTTCTTCATCTTCGGCATTGTCCTGACCATGGTGGCCCAGAGCTCCGCGGCCACATTCGCCATCACGCTGATCATGTGCTCGCAGGGATGGATAAGCTTCAGCCTCGGATGCGCCATCATCCTCGGAGGGAACATCGGGACCACCATCACCCCCATCCTCGCCTCGCTGAGCGGCAACCTGGCTGCCAAACGCACCGCCATGGGGCATGTGCTCTTCAATGTGATAGGATCCATAATCGTGCTCTGCATCTTCAATCCGTTCATGCACCTTGTGGCCGACATAACATATGCCTGCGTCGGCGTAGACCCGAGCACGATCTCCCCGGGCCAGGAGGCCGCGATGGCCGACTCCACCCTCATCGACCCCAAGGGGGGGCTGACATCCAAGGCCCAGAGCGCCGTGGCCTTCGGCCTGGCGATGTTCCCCACGGTCTTCAACGCCTGCAACCTTATGATCATGATCTGGTTTACAAATCTCTACGTCAAGATCGTATGCTGGATCATGCCGGCCAAGCATAAAGACGAGGAGGAGGAATTCTCTCTCAAATATATCGGGCGCGGAATGCTGTCGGCTTCCGAGCTCAACATCACCCAGGCACAGAAAGAGATCGCCGTCTACGGCGAGCGTGTGGCCCGCATGCTCGACATGGCCCACCGCCTTATCCACATGCCGGAAAAATCAGACGAATACACCGCCACCTACAACCGCCTCGAGAAATATGAGGAGATATCAGACCGCATGGAGATCGAGATCGGCAACTACCTCAACCATGTGGCGGAAGGGCGCCTGAGCCCTGAAGGAAAGATGAGGATCGCCGGAATGCTCCGCGTCATCAGCGAGATAGAATCGATAGCCGACGGTTGCTTCAATGTGGCCAAGACCCTGACGAGACAGCACTCCAACCATGTGGAGTTCGACCCGGCGGTGCTCAAGGAAATCGACACTATGTATGACCTCGTCGCCGGCGCCATGAACAATACCCTCGAGATCATACGGCAGATGGAGACGCCCGAAGAGAGCATGATCATAAAGGCCTACAATAAGGAAAGGGAAATCAATAATCTCCGCAACTCGCTGAGAGACTCCAATATATACAACATCAACACCAAAGAATACGGTTATCAGCAAGGCATATTCTTCATGGACCTCATCAGCGAGGCCGAGAAACTCGGAGACTATATGCTTAACGTGGTGGAGGGCGTAAAACATCAGTTCCGGCCTGCCACCGAAAACTAAATCAGTTATGAGATCTCATCGCTATTGTGTCGTGATGTGTGGCGGTGTCGGTTCCCGCTTCTGGCCTTTCAGCCGCAACGACAGACCAAAACAGTTTCTTGACTTCTTCGGCACAGGTAAAAGCCTGCTGCAACTCACTGTGGAGCGTATCCTTCCCCTTGTCGACATCGAGAATATCATTCTCGTCACCAACCGCCAGTATGCGGGAATCATACGCGAGCAGCTCCCGGGAGTGAAGGATTCCAACATACTCCTCGAGCCCGCCCGACGCAACACCGCCCCATGCATATGCTGGGCCGCCCACCATATCCACGCCCTCGACCCCCGGGCCTCGATCGTCACCCTCCCCTCGGATCATCTCGTGCTTAAGGAGCAAGCTTTCATCGACGCCATCGGCGAAGGGCTTCGCTTCGTGGAAGAGGGCGACAGACTCCTTACCCTCGGCATCCAGCCTACCAATCCCAACACCGGCTACGGCTACATACAACAGGGAGCCGCCGCCCAGGGATGGGAAGGGATCCGGAAAGTGAAGTCGTTCACTGAGAAGCCGGATCTCGAGATGGCAAAGATGTTTCTCGACAGCGGTGAATTCTTCTGGAACTCAGGGATATTCATCTGGAGCGCGGAGAGCATCCTGAAAGCTTTCGACCGCTACTCGCCGGAGATCGCACAGATATTCGGCGCTCCCGATTCAGAATACGCGTCGCCGGCAGAGACAGCGTTTATCGACTCCGTCTTCCCCAACGCTCCGAGCATCTCGATCGACTACGCCATCATGGAGAAAGCGGACAACGTCTTCGTAAAGACCGTAGACCTCGGCTGGAGCGACCTCGGCACCTGGAACGCCCTCTACGAGGCCTCCCCCCATTCACAGGAGGGGAACGTGACCCAGAACTGCAAGGTGCTCGCCTCGGAATGCACCGGCACGATGTTCGCCGTAGGTGGCGACAAGATAATCGTGGCCTCCGGCCTGAAAGACTATATCGTGGCCGACAACGGCAACGCGCTCCTGATATGCCCTCGGGCCGACGAGCAGAAAATACGCCAGATCGTCAACGAGGTGAAAGGATCGTTCGGCGACGAATACGTCTGAACCCGCTGAAAGCATTGATTTTTCAATCGTTTTACTCCGCGAATGAATTTTTAAAACGTTTTACGGATTTTATGCCAAAAAAATAGGTGCTGTTTTCTTGCAACACCTATTTTTTTGTATTATATTTGCAGCATCCAAAAGCAGTTATAATAGTTATTAACAGGACCACCAATCAAGTTTTATTATAAAATGAAACGCGATTTATTTCGAAGATATGTGTGGCTCATCGACACCGTCCGCCACGCAAAAAAAATACAATTCGAGGAAATCACCGAGCGATGGATGGAGTCTCCTCTCAATGCCGACCACTCCCAACTGGCGCTCCGGACTTTCCACAACCACCGCCATGCCATAGAAAATCTCTTTGGCATACGTATCATATGCGACAGAGGGGACAGAAACAGGTATTATATCGCCGAATGGCCCGAGCCAAACGCCACAAGGCTCAAGATGTGGATGCTCCAGAAGCTGAGCTTCTCGGATCTCGATGAAGATACAGCTCCTGTAAAGAACCGGATCCTGCTCGACCCTACCCCGGAGGAGAAATACGGGCTGCCCAACATCATCGAGGCCATTCAGGGGAACAGGGTGATCAAGATCGACTGCGCGATCCCGACATCCGACAACAAGACCTCGCTTCTGATCGCTCCCTATTGCATACGCTTCTGGAGAAGCCAGTGGTTCGTATTCGGGAAAGATATCCAGACCGACATGCTCCACGCCTTCAACCTCGAGAGGGTGATCGACATAACCCCCACTGACTCCACTTTCGAATACCCCCGCGACTTCAAGCCCGAGATATTCTTCCGCGACTTCTACGGAATGGACGTCAGCACCGGGAAGATGCCGGAGGTCGTCAGGTTGCGCATGAGCGGACGCACCCGCGACAAAGCCCGCACGCTGCCGCTCCACGACAGCCAGAAAGAGGTGATGACCAACAGCGATTATTCCGTATTCGAGTATTTCCTCGTCCCGTCAGACGAATTCCAGAACGCTATCCTCTCCCACGGCACCGACACCGAGGTGCTCTCCCCCCTTTCCCTGCGCGAGACAGTGGCTAAGAAAGTGGCCGCCCTCGCCCAGCGCTACAATATAAGCATCGACGAGGCAACCCCCGCGGGAATCTGACAACGGCCCATCCTCGACTTGATGGTGCCTCCCGACATTTACCGACCTTTTTACCACAGCCGACGGCCATTCCGTCGGCTGTTTTCTTGATTATTACCTTTTTTTGCATTAATTTTGCATCGGCGTCGGCCTCTCCCGAAGATGAGCCGAGGGAGTTTCTCAGCCGTCGCCCTGTTATTTATGTCCCGTAAAATATTCCCGCTCTATATACTGGCCGTCATTCTCCTCGCGGCATGCGGCAGCAAGGGATTCTCCCTCGAATTCTCCCTACCCGCCGCCACCGACACCAACTACACCGTGAGATATTACGCCTCCGACAAGAGAGGAGGCATGACCGTGGAGTCGGTGGTCATTATCGCAAAGGGGAAGGGATCGATCAAATGCCCCGCGATAAAGCCCTGCCTGATGTATCTCTACACCGGCTCGGCCGCCCCCCTGGCCATATTCGCCGAGCGCGGCGACAAGATCACCGTGGAGGGAAAATCGGCCGACCCGTATGCATGGACAATCGGGGGCAACGACATCAACCTCCGGCTCTCGCAATGGCGCAACGACAACGCGAAGACCCTCGCGGCCAACAATCCCGACTCCACCAACCTCGCCGTAGCCCGGTTTGTGATGAACAATCCCGAAGCGGAGATCGCTCCCATACTTCTTCTCACCTCCTTCTCCCGGAATGATGACGAGACACTATTCCGCAGGCTCTGGCAGCGCCTTCCCGACCAGGGCGCGGCCCGCGAATGGGCGCGGATGGCAGCCCGCGCCGACATGCCCGACGGTATAATCCACACCCCCGGCCGCCTGCACTCCATGGCCATGCGCTCACTTGCCAACGGGATCGACACTATATGCACGGACTCCGTGAAAGCCACGATCCTGTTCTTCTGGAACAACGGCCTCGACAACCGGAAGGAGACATTCGACTCCATAAAGGCTCTCGTCAGGGAATTCCCGGATTCGGCGTCGCGCGTCATCGCCGACATATGCCTCGACCCCGACTCCCTCGGATGGCGCTCGCCGCTCCGCTCTGACTCCCTTGAGAAAGTCGTGAGAATGTGGGCTCCCGCAGGGATGGCCGATCCCCGCCTGATGCGGCTCGGAGTCACCCGCTCTCCTTTCTATATAGTCTTCTCCCCCGACGGCCATCAGCGCTATCGCGGAGACAACCGCGAGAACGCTTTCAAGACCTTCCGCTCCATAGCGGGGACAGAAGCAGACTGACCCTTACCCCCGCACGCCTCAACCTTATAATCAAGCCGTCAATGCTCACCAAGACATATTCCGCAGCCATACAGGGGATCGACGCGTTCCCCGTCACCATAGAGACCGACTCGGGCCGGGGCTCGGTGTTCTCCATCGTCGGGCTTCCCGACACAGCCGTCAAGGAGAGTCATCAGCGAATGGCCTCCGCCATAATCCACAGCGGGATGAAATTCCCTCACAAGGGGGTGACGATAAACCTCGCCCCTGCCGACGTCAAGAAAGAGGGGGCGGCGTTCGACCTCCCCATGGCGATAGGCTTGCTCACCTCAAACGAGCTCATGCCCGCCGACCACCTCGCCGACTATATGATCATGGGCGAGCTGTCGCTCGACGGTTCGGTGCTCCCTGTGAAAGGAGCGCTTCCCATGGCGGTGAAGGCCCGTGAGATGGGATTCCGCAGGCTGATAGTGCCCGAAGCCAATGTCACTGAAGCTGCCGTGGTCAACCGCATAGAGGTGTTCGGAGTAAAGACCCTCGCGGAGGCGATATCCCTGGTCAGCGGAGCCTCCGACATGGAGCCTGTCAGGATCGACACACGCGCGATATTCGCAGCCGAGGCAGACGGGTTCGACTTCGACTTTTCGGAGGTGAAAGGACAGGACGCCGTGAAGAGAGCGTTCGAGGTGGCTTGCGCCGGAGGCCACAATGTGCTTATGATCGGCCCTCCCGGATCGGGGAAGTCGATGATGGCCAAACGCATACCCTCCATACTTCCTCCGCTCAGCCTCGGAGAGGCACTGGAGACCACAAAGATACACTCCGTGGCCGGGAAACTGCAGAGAGGATCCATGCTGATGACGCGCCGGCCCTTCCGCACCCCTCATCACACTGTCTCCCCGGTAGCCCTCGTCGGGGGCGGCGCCAACCCTATGCCCGGAGAGATATCCCTGGCTCACAACGGCGTCCTTTTCCTCGATGAGTTTCCGGAGTTCCCCCGGCAGGTGCTCGAGGTGCTGCGCCAGCCTATCGAAGACAGGGAGATCACTGTGGCCAGAGCGAAATACACCGTCAACTATCCGGCATCATTCATGCTCGTGGCCTCCATGAATCCCTGTCCATGCGGCTACTACGGCCACCCCTCCAAGCCATGCACATGTCCGCCGGGAGCCGTGGCGAGGTACATGAACCGCATCTCCGGCCCTCTCCTCGACCGCATCGACCTGCAGATCGAGATACAGCCTGTGAGCTTCGACGACATGGCCGACAAATCGCCGGCCGAGAGCAGCGCCGCAATCAGGGAAAGGGTCATCAAGGCAAGATCAGTGCAGCAGCTCCGCTTCCAGGGGGAGAAAGGGATATACTGCAACGCGCAGATGAACTCACGCCTCCTCCACCGGTACGCGTGGCCTGACGAGGAGGGGCTCGCACGGCTTAAAGACCGCATGACGCGCCTCAACATGTCGGCCCGCGCTTTCGACCGCATCCTGCGCGTGGCCCGCACCATCGCCGACCTCGACGGCTCCGAACGCGTCCTCTCCCACCATATAGCCGAAGCCATCGGCTACCGCTCCCTCGACCGCGCCAACTACGGCAAAACCTTCTGACCCGGCCCGGGCCTCTCCTCCACCCGCTGCTGTCATTATTCTGTTATTATAAAAAGGAGAGTGATTGCTGAAATATTTCTTTATTTTATTGCCGTTTATGTCAAGATTTTTACTACCTTTGCAGCGATTTACATATTGAAGGGGCGGCCAACCCCCGTCTCTCGTAATAATAACCTTACATTATGCTACAGTCTACAAATGTCAAGACTATCGACAAGGTTGTGGTCCGCTTCTCCGGCGACTCCGGCGACGGCATGCAGCTTGCCGGGAACATCTTCTCAAATGTCTCTGCCGGCGAGGGAAACCTGATTTCCACATTCCCCGACTATCCCGCGGAGATACGTGCCCCGCAAGGCTCTCTGAGCGGAGTATCGGGCTATCAGGTAAGCGTGGGCAAAGACGTGCACACCCCCGGCGACCAGGCCGACGTGCTCGTGGCCATGAACCCTGCGGCACTCAAGACTAACCTTAAGTACCTGAAACCTGAAGGAATCATCATCTGCGACGGCGACTCGTTCACGCCCGCCAACCTCAAGAAGGCGCTCTATGCCACCGACGATCCCATCGCCGAGCTCGGCATCGATCCGAAGAAGATCATGCTCGTGCCGATGACAACTCTCCTCAAGCACACCCTCGAAGGCACAGGCATGGACAACAAGTCCATCATGAAGTGCAAGAACATGCTTGCGCTCGGCCTCATCTGCTGGCTCCTCGACCGCCCCGTCGACAAGGTGCTCGCCAAACTGAAGGCCAAGTTCGCCAAGAAGCCCGCCGTCTACGAGGCAAATGAGAAAGTTATCCACGCCGGATGGGACTACGGCCACAACACCCACGCCTCCATGCCTACCTACCGCATCGAGACCGAGGCCGCCATCCCCGGCACATATACCGACGTCAACGGCAACACCGCCACCGCCTGGGGCCTCATAATGGCCTCCGAGAAGAGCGGACGCCCGCTGTTCCTCGGATCATATCCCATCACCCCCGCCACCGACATCCTCCACGAGCTCGCCAAGAGAAAAGACCTCGGCGTCAAGGCATGCCAGATGGAAGATGAGATCGCAGGCGTCTGCTCCGCCATCGGCGCCTCCTACGCCGGCAACCTCGCCGTGACCACCACCTCCGGCCCCGGCCTGGCCCTCAAGAGCGAAGGCATAGGCCTGGCGGTCATGGCCGAGCTCCCGCTCGTGGTCATCGACGTGCAGCGCGGCGGGCCCTCCACGGGACTCCCCACAAAGACTGAGCAGACCGACCTCATGCAGGCCCTCTACGGCCGCAACGGCGAGAGCCCGCTCTGCGTCGTGGCCGCCGCAAGTCCCACCGACTGCTTCCACATGGCATTCGAGGCAGCGCGCATAGCCATCGAGCACATGACCCCCGTCATCCTCCTGACTGACGCATTCATCGCCAACGGTTCGTCGGCTTTCCGCATCCCCGAGGAGAACGAATATCCCGCCATCACTCCGCGCTTCGTCACCAAAGAGCAGCTCGAGAACGGCTGGAAACCCTTCGACCGCGACGAAGAGACTTTCGCCCGCTACTGGGCCGTGCCCGGCACTGAAGGGGGCATGCACCGCGTAGGCGGCCTTGAGAAAGACTTCAAGACATCAGTCATCTCAACCGACGGCCCCAACCATGAGAGGATGGTGAAGGTGCGCAAGGAGAAAGTGGCCCGCATAGCCGACGATATCCCCGCCCTCGAGATCCAGGGCAACCCCGATGCCGACACAGTGCTCGTGGGATGGGGCGGCACTTACGGACATATCCTGACCGCAGCCACCGAACTCAACGCCGAAGGCACACCCGTGGCCCTCGCCCACTTCCGCTATATCAATCCTCTGCCCAAGAACGCGCTCTCCGAGCTCTCCCGCTTCAAGCGCGTCATCGTGGCCGAGCTCAACACCGGAATGTTTGCCGACTATCTCCAGATGCACCTCCCGGGCAAGGAGATTCTCCGCATAAACAAGATCGAGGGACAGCCCTTCCTCGTAAAAGAGATCGTAGACGGAGTCAAAAAACACATAGCACAAGCTTAAGCCTCATGGAAGACAACAACACAAAGACTTTCACACCGGGTGATTTCAAGAATGAGCAGACCGCACGCTGGTGTCCCGGATGCGGCGACCACGGCATCCTCAACGTGCTCCACAAGGCTATGGCCGAGCTCGGCGTGGCTCCCAAAGACACTGCCGTGATCTCCGGCATCGGATGCTCCTCGCGCCTGCCTTACTATATGAACACCTACGGCATGCACACCATCCACGGTCGCGCCGCAGCCATAGCCACAGGCGTCAAGACCTCACGCCCCGACCTGACAGTATGGCAGATCTCGGGCGACGGCGACGGCCTCGCCATCGGCGGCAACCACTTCATCCACGCCCTGCGCCGCAACATCGACATCAACATACTCCTCTTCAACAACAAGATCTATGGCCTGACAAAGGGACAGTATTCACCGACGTCCGACCGCGGCTTCGTGTCGAAATCATCACCCTACGGCACCACCGAAGATCCCTTCATCCCCGCAGAGCTCGTATTCGGCGCCCGCGGCAAGTTCTTCGCCCGCGGCTTCGACATCAGCCTCGACGTGACCCGCGAGGCCATGGTGGCCGCCGCGCGCCATAAAGGCGCCGCAGTGGTCGAGGTGCTCCAGAACTGCGTGATCTTCAACCAGGGCATCCACTCCTGGCTCTCCGACAAGGAGGTGCGCGCCGACCGCACCATCACCCTGCGCCAGGGGGAGAAGATGCTCTTCGGAAAAGATATGGAGAAAGGTCTCGTGCGCGACGGCTTCGGCCTGAAGGCCGTCACCGTTGGCCAGGAGGGCTACACGATCGACGACGTGCTCGTGCACGACGCCCACACCCCCGACGACATGCTCCACCGCCAGCTCGCCCTCATGGACGGCCATGAGCTGCCCCTCGCCCTCGGAGTGATCCGCGACGTGGAGGGCCCCAGCTACGAGGCCGACGTCGAGGCCCAGGTGGCCGAGGTGCGCGCGAAGAAGGGATTCACCTCCCTGCGCGACATGATCCTCAAGACGGCCGAGACCTGGACGGTCTGACCTCAAGCGGCTCTCCTCCCAAAATACAGACATCATCAGAAACAGCGGCTCCCGGGCCGCTGTTTTTATGCACAAAAATCAATTTTTCGTGCAATTTTTCCTGAAAAATTTCCTCAATTGGATTTTTTTCATTTACTTTGCAGCCTGAAATTACGCAAAATCATTAATTAACAAATCAAAAATCAATCGTTATGGCAGACATAGCATCAAGAGTAAAGGCTATCATCGTCGACAAACTCACAGTTGACGAGTCAGAAGTAACTCCCACAGCTGAGTTCAGCAAAGACCTCGGCGCTGATTCGCTCGACACCGTAGAGCTCATCATGGAATTCGAGAAGGAATTCGGAATCACAATCCCCGACGAGGATGCCGAGAAGATCACGACTGTCGGCGACGCTATCTCCTACATCGAGGAGCACCAGAAATAATTTCAAACCCCTTTCCCACACCTGTTTACCGATATGGAATTAAAAAGAGTTGTAGTTACCGGCCTCGGTGCGCTCACTCCTATTGGAAATGACGTCAAGACCACATGGGAGAATGCGGTCAACGGCGTAAGCGGAGCGGGGCCCATCACGCATTTCGATGCGTCGAAATTCAAGACTCAGTTTGCATGCGAGGTGAAGGACTTCAACCCGGCCGATCATTTCGACCGCAAGAAGGCCCGTCAGCTCGACCTCTACGCGATGTATGCCCTCGTGGCAGCCGACGAGGCTATCGGCGACGCCGGTCTTGAAAATGAGAATATTGATAAAAACCGCATAGGAGTGATCTTTGCCGCCGGTATCGGCGGTCTCCACACTTTCGAGGAGGAGGCCGGCTACTTCGCCATCCACGGCGAGGAGCAGGGCCCGAAATACAACCCTTTCTTCATTCCTAAGATGATTGCCGACATCGCCGCCGGACATATATCCATCGAGCATGGTTTCCGCGGCCCCAACTTCGGCACAGTCTCCGCTTGCGCGTCGTCGAACAACGCGCTTATCGACGCCTTCAACTACGTGCGCCTCGGCATGGCCGACGCTATCGTGACCGGCGGCGCCGAAGCTGCGATCTATCCGGCCGGAGTAGGCGGTTTCAACTCGATGAAGGCCCTTTCCACCCGCAACGACGATCCTCAGGGCGCTTCCCGTCCTTTCTCCGGAAGCCGCGACGGTTTCGTCATCGGCGAGGGCGCGGCTGCCCTCGTGCTCGAAGAGCTTGAGCACGCCAAGGCCCGCGGCGCCCATATCTACGCCGAGATCGTAGGCGGAGGCATGAGTGCCGACGCCTACCACATCACGGCCACTCATCCCGAGGGTCTCGGTGCGAGACTCGTGATGGAGAACGCCCTCAGAGACGCCGGCATGCAGCCCGAGGATATCGACTACATCAACCTCCACGGAACGTCGACCCCCGTCGGCGACCTCGGTGAGGTAAAGGCAATACAGGCCGTATTCGGCGACCACGCATATAAGATGAACCTCAGCTCCACCAAGTCTATGACCGGCCACCTTCTCGGCGCCGCGGGAGCCCTCGAGGCCATCATGAGCGTAAAGGCCATCACCGACGGCATCGTGCCCCCCACCATCAACCACGAGGAGGGTGACAACGATCCTGAAGTTGACTACAACCTCAACTTCACCTTCAACAAGGCTCAGAAACGCGACATCAACGCCGTGCTTTCAAACACCTTCGGATTCGGAGGCCACAACGCAGCCGTCATCCTCAAGAAATATAAAGAATAAGACTATCCTATCTTTATATACACGCGGATGCTTCCCCACGGAAGCATCCGCTTTTTTTAAGAAGTTGTTTAAAAAGCAACGTTAAATTATGGGTCGCAGTCTCGGAGCAGATTTTTTCTTGCAGGTGAAGGAGCATAGCGGGCTATGTGACTGAACCAAAAGGAAAAATATGCCCGGGAATGCGAGTCCGGAACTATCTTTAAACCAGTGTAATGTTAAACATATTAACATATGAAGCTGACCGGAAATGAAAGTTACCTTAAGTCCGGCACTTTTTTGTTAAAATCCAATCGCGGCGCAGTCACATAGCCCGCTATGCTCCTTTGCCTTAATCGGATTTTAACTAAAAAATTGCCGCCCATAATTTAACGTTCATTTTAAACAACTTCTTAATTAGTGATGAGGAATCAGTAATTTGAAATTGGGGTTGCGCTGAGCCATATCTTTCACGTGCGACAAAACATGGACACAAACGACGCATATTTTGCGACATTATCAGTAGTGAAGAATTGGGGGATTGCTTACCGAGGCCTACTTTTTAGTGCTTGTCATGAGATAGGAACAATATTTGCCGAGCAGATTCGACAGGGGTAGATCCCCTTTTTGATAACGCTCTGCATCCAGTGGCAATATCCTCTCTCTGATGTTCTGCCTGCCTTTGAAAAGGGCTTCGAGATACGGCATGCCATTCTCCTCTGCAATGCTCACATCGGAGAAAAACAGCGTCATGTCTTCCACGTCATAGACAATAGAGTAGCTTGGGCGCTTTGCACCAGGGATGTCTTCTATCAACACGTTCTTGTCGACAAGATGCCGTATGTCGCGTATGGCGGTATCTTTCGAGCATTTGGCCAGTGTCGCCCAAGACTTTGATGTAATCTTTGCCTCATAGCCATCAAGAAAAAGATTCAGCATCTGAATCTGCCGGTCTGTCATGGGCACTGAGGATACCCTCTGCCAGAAAAGACTCTTGTTATAGCTGACAAAGTATGTATTTGTGCAAAATGAAAAATCAAAATAAGAGACGG
>CAJUQP010000011.1 GCA_910588245.1 uncultured Muribaculaceae bacterium
ATTTTCAGGTGTTTTGGATGATGTTTTTTCGGAACATCAAACTGAACACCCTAATAAATAAATGACAATAGCTGTTTGAAGCCATGGGAAGGATTTTGTCCGACCGACTGTTCTGTTGTCTGTGATATCCTGCGTTTCTGATAGTGTCAGACTATCACTGATAATATCCCCATTATTGAAAACGGCAATATCAATCGGGAATAATATTGCCCCGACTTTATAAACAAACGGGAGCGAAAGCGAAAGCACCAATCCGCATAATATAGCGACTCTGTTAAAGCGGAAATCCGTGCTGCGATCAACTATTTGGTGCAACACAAAGAAAAGCACCAAAACAAAAACTGAGACGGATAAAGAATATGATAAAAGTTCGCCCATATTCAGTCTGTTTTATCTTTATGGGATTTTTCCACTTCATCAAGTAGACTTCTTAAATCTTCTAATGGAATATCACCATCTTCCACTAATGAGGAAACTACTCGAAGGTAAGAGTTTTTGAAATACCTTCCAACTATGGCAGATAAGGATTTCTTCCCTAAATCTTCTTCTGCGACGATAGCATGATACTGGTAAGATTTTCCCTTTGGCGTATGTGATACATATCCTTTTTCTTCAAGGGCACGGACAATAGTAGAGATAGTATTGAAATGAGGTTTGGGATCCTCATAAAGTTCTACTATCTCTCTCACATAAAGCGGGCCATTCTTCCAGAATAATTCCAAAACTTCTTCCTCTTTAGCAGTTAGTTTTTCCATATACAAAGTATTGATGTTGCAAAGATACAACTATATTTTATAGTTATAACTACATCTTATAGTTAATATTTGTTAAGAGTACAAATTTTACTATACAAAATTACAGGTGGATTTCAATGCCCCGGATATCTCATCCAATGGCGGAGTAGTTCTGGCCCGACTTCAAAAGGAGGATATCGCCCGCGAGACAGGGGCCTGATTCCGGATTACAGGCTTCAACTGTTTGTGGTACATTCCATGAAGATATGGTATGCCAACGTGTGAATCATATAATGTGCCGGTACGAGAATACTTGAAACCTGGCACCGATTGCGCTATGCGGTGCTGTTACAAGTCAACCGCTGCCATCGGTGATTTTATAAAGGACAGACCCGATATGAGTCTGTCCTGATATACAATCTTTTTTATCTTAGTATTGCTAAATGGAGATTAGGTTTTTAAGTCACTTCTCCAACGGGAACTCTCTTAAAAATCTCGTGTGTACTCAGTGTATATTCAAGTTGTGAATTAATCTGGGTGTCGAGAGGTCGTTGGCATCTAACACCACACTCTTTCCTTTGTCAAGGGCTGTGATTGCTACCATTTCGCTGTGGGAGAGTGTGAAACTGAAGATGTCGAGATTCTCGGCCATGCGCTCCTTACGGACAGTCTTGGGAATTACCACAATATTGCGTTGATTGAGCCAGCGCAGAACCACCTGACCTACAGTCTTGCCATGACGTTCAGCTATATCCACAAGAACCGGATTTGTGAAAAGTTCCTCCTTTCCCTCGGCGAAAGGCGACCATGCCTCCTGCTGGATTCCCTCTGAGGCGAGAAAATCGTGTGTTGCAACCTGTGGGAAATAGGGATTCGTCTCAACCTGGTTGACCATCGGCTTGATTTCATTGTATAGTGTGAGGTCGAGCAGTCTCTCATCGGTGAAACTCGTGACGCCTATGGCACGGATACGTCCCTCCTTATAGAGCTTTTCAAGCGCGCGCCAGGCGGCATAGTAGTTGTTGTATGGCTTGTGAAGCAGGTACAGGTCGAGATAGTCAAGACCGAGATTATTCATCGAGCGGTCAAATGCTTTAAGCGCATCCTCATACTCATAATCCTGCACCCACAGTTTTGTTGTCACGAATATGTCCTCACGCTTCAGACCGCTTTTGCGGATGGCTTCTCCTACCTCCTTTTCATTGAAATAGGCTGATGCGGTATCTACCATACGGTAGCCGGTCTCTAAAGCTTCGCTTACGGCTTTCTCTGTTTCTTCACGAGGAATCTGAAAGACGCCATAGCCTATTGAGGGCATCATGATGCCATTATATAATCTTACCTGTTTCATAGTTTTGTATGTTTTGTTTTCACGCTGCAAAGTTACTGCCGTTTAATGAGATCCCGCTTACATAAATCTGATTGAAATTTTCATAATTCGTGGTATTTGGTTAATTTTGCCGTATGAAAGAGACTTTATCCGGGGGCATATCGTTTGACGATGATATCAGCAACTTCAACTTCTCAGAAAGCATAGGTTTGCTGGTACATATACTTTGTCTGGAAGGCAGTTTCAGCTTTACCCGCAATCATACCCGTTTCCACGTATCGTCAGGCGACTACGTGATTCTCACTCCAGGTATTGGAGTGAGGGATCTGTCATTCTCCGGAGATGTAAAGGCTGTCATCATGTTTTTTCCGGAAAGCGTTGTGCATACATCGGCCATACGAAGCAATTATGGTGTGTTCGGACATCTTTCACTGATTGAGAATCCTGTGCTGAAACTGAATCAGAATGATTTCAGACGGTGCCTGAAGGATATGGAAAATATACGGGAGCGGAACTCCGAAAGAGGACATATATTCCATGAAGAGCTGACAGGCGCATTACTCAAGGCCCATATACTTGACCTGTATGACATCCACGCCCGTTCGGCCCGTAAATTTGAGATAAATTCACAGCCGGCACGCATCATGCGCTCGTTTATAGAAATGCTTATGAACGGAGACTGCACGGGCAACCGTAAGCTCGACAGGTATGCCGCTCAACTATGCATCACTCCTCATTACCTGACCGAGATAAGCAAGAAGATAAGCGGGCGCCCTGCCACATACTGGATTGAACTTTTCCTGACACGCGCCGCAACTATCGCCCTAATGCAGTTCAACCGTCCGTTAGAAGAAATAGCCGACGCCCTCTCATTCTCTTCATTGTCACATTTCAGCCGGTTCGTCAAATCAAAATTTGATCTGACTCCGACACAATTCCGCAATCAGTTCCGTAAAAATACTACCTTGTAAGAAAACTCAGTCTTCATCGGGTTGGGGAGTCTTTGGAAGAGTGATATGGAGAAAGAGCCATCCGAGGAAACCAGCGAGGAAAGAACCGACAAGAATACCGAGTTTGGCATTGTTAAGAAGTTGTGAGAGGTATGGATCACCAGTGCCAAAGGAAAGATTGGCTATGAATAGAGACACCGTGAATCCTATACCACCGAGCATAGACACGGCTGCGAGCTGAGCCCAGTTGCAATTGGCCGGCATCGATGCCCAGCGCAGTTTGATACAAAGCCAGGAAAACAGGAAAATTCCGAGAAACTTACCAGCCACGAGACCTACTATTATCGCCGGTGCGACACCATTGAACAGCGCGGAAATATCCATATCTCCGAAAAAGATACCCGCATTCGCGAAAGCAAAAATGGGAACAATCATATAGTTGACAACAGGATGAAGAGAATCTTCCATATCCTGAAGCGGAGATATGACCTTGTCGGATGCCGATTCTATCTCCTTGAGCCAGTTTAGCTGTTCTTTGTTGAGAATAGTGCGACTTACGAGTTTCTCATCGTCCTCATGTGCGAAATATCCTATATTCTGGCGGATCGTCTTAATGTATTTCTTAGGAGCATATACGGGAATAGCCGGCACACAGAACGCGATCAATACTCCTGCTATCGTAGGATGGATTCCGGCATTGAGGAAGAGGAACCATATGAAAGCCCCGATGCCGAGATAAAATGCCTTGCTTTGTATTCCCATCTTCCCACCGAACGCAAGAACAGCCAGAAGGCCGGCAGCCATAAGCAACATCCAGTAACTGATATGTCCGCTGTAGAAAATTGCAATCACGAGAATGCCCCCGATGTCATCGACCACCGCCAGCGTAGTGAGGAATATCTTCAGACTTATAGGCACCCGGTTGCCAAGCATCGCGAGCACACCGAGGGAGAATGCGATATCAGTGGCCATTGGAATCGCGGCCCCGTCGATATAATCCGAACCACGCCCTATGATGAAAAAGATGGTGACCGGCACAATCATGCCACCCACAGCAGCCACAATCGGCAGCAACGCTTTCCGGAAAGAAGAGAGCTCTCCGACAAGGATCTCCCTCTTGATCTCAAGCCCGACCGAAAAGAAGAAGACAGCCATCAGGGCATCATTGATAAAAGCCATCACACTCATGGGATGTCCATGATGACTGAACAGGTTGAACTCACCTATCTGCAGGGCCATCTCATGAGTCCATAGCGAATTGTAGAAATCATGCAGAAACGGGATATTGACAAGGATAAGCGCCAATGCAGTTGCGACGATGAGCACATTGCCTCCATTGGTAAGATTCTTGATAGTTTTCCGAGCGGTGTAGAATGTTGCCATAGTTAATCAAGATAGAGTATAGATTAGCATTATAATGAAATGAGCACGGCCACAGACATCATTCTGTGGCCGCCCATGTCTAATATCTAAACGCGCGACAGATGCACGTGTTCAGTCTATTCTTGTAAAATGTATCAGATATTGCCGTGTTGATAGTGTCAAGGAGCAGGATTGACCGCTCCCCTGCCATCAAGAAGCTTAAAGAGCTGTTCCGCTGCAGCCTTAGTCATCACTTTCTCGATTACATCTGTCACAGTGCCATCGTTGTCGCAGACGAAGGTGGTACGCACCACTCCCATATACTCCCTGCCAGCCATCTTCTTCAGGCGCCAGACTCCGGCAAGCTGACATAAAGCAGTCTCGGTGTCGGCTACAAGCGGAAACGGAAGATTTTGTTTCTCGGCGAATTTCCTGTGGCTCGCCTCAGAATCCTTGCTGACTCCAATAATCTGATATCCCATCTTGAGGAATGTCTCATAGTTATCGCGGAAACTAATGGCCTCAGCTGTGCAGCCGGGAGTGTTATCTTTTGGATAAAAATATATGATAAACTTCTTTCCAGGAAAATCGGAAAGTTTTATCTCATTGCCTTCGCTGTCTTTGCCCAACAGGTCAGGCATTTTGTCGCCTATGTTCATTTGGTTGTGGGTTTAGGGTTGTGGGTTTAGGGTTGAAGTGTCAAGAGTCAAGAGTGAAGGGTGAAAAGTCAGGGGATTCTAACATTTAATCTCTCAACTTTAAACTCCAACTTAACTCTATTAATAAACGCGGGAAGGATTAATCGAGTTTAAGGACGGCGAGGAACGCCTTCTGAGGCACTTCGACAGATCCGATTTGTTTCATCCTCTTCTTTCCGGCCTTCTGTTTCTCAAGAAGTTTCCTTTTTCGTGATATATCGCCGCCATAGCATTTGGCAGTCACATCCTTACGAACAGCCTTTATTGTCTCACGGGCTATGATTTTGGCGCCGATAGCAGCCTGGATGGCGATATCAAACTGCTGGCGGGGGATAAGTTCCTTAAGTTTCTCGCACATGCGGCGTCCAAACCTGACAGCATTGTCAGCATGTGTGAGAGTGGATAAGGCATCCACACTCTCGCCATTGAGAAGGATATCGAGTTTCACGAGTTTGGATTCACGGAAATCATGCAAATGATAGTCAAACGACGCGTAACCCTTGGATATACTCTTAAGCTTATCATAGAAATCTATGACTATTTCTCCCAGAGGCATGTCGAATGTTATCTCCATTCGGTTGCCCGAGATATATTCCTGTTTGACAAGTTCACCACGCTTGCCGAGGCAAAGCGTCATGATAGGCCCGATATAATCAGCCTGAGTTATGATGGTAGCCCTGATATACGGTTCCTCGATATGGTCGATAAGGGTAGCCTCAGGAAGCCCCGATGGATTGTGCACTTCGGTGCAATTACCCTTCTTGTCGTAAACCTTATACGACACATTGGGCACCGTAGTGATGACATCCATGTCGAACTCGCGTCCGAGACGCTCCTGTATGATCTCCATGTGAAGGAGTCCGAGGAAACCGCAACGGAAACCGAAACCGAGAGCAGCCGACGATTCTGGCTGAAATGTGAGCGAAGCGTCGTTGAGCTGCAACTTCTCAAGAGATGCCCGCAGATTTTCAAAATCTTCCGTCTCAATCGGATAAACGCCTGCGAAGACCATAGGCTTCACCTCTTCAAAACCATCGATGGCCTTATCGCACGGACACTGCACATGGGTGATCGTATCGCCGACTTTCACCTCTTTTGAAGTCTTAATGCCAGAAATGATGTAACCCACATTTCCGGCCGAGAGCTCCTTGCGTGGAGCAAGGTCGAGCTTCAGAACACCGACCTCATCAGCGTGATACTCCTTGCCGGTCGATACAAACTTCACGAAATCATCTGTCTTCAGTGTGCCGTTGACAATCTTGAAATAGGCTATTATTCCCCTGAAAGGATTGAAAACTGAATCGAAAATGAGAGCCTGGAGAGGAGCCTGCGGATCCCCCTCCGGAGCCGGCACACGCTCCACGATTGCCCTGAGCACATCATCTATGCCCATTCCGGTCTTTCCGCTCGCGCGTATTATCTCGTCGTAATCACATCCGAGAAGATCCACAATCTGATCTGACACCTCATCGGGTTTGGCACTGTCGAGATCACATTTATTGATCACAGGAATAATCTCAAGATTGTTATCTATGGCCATGTAGAGATTGGATATTGTCTGGGCCTGGATCCCTTGCGACGCATCGACAATCAGAAGCGCCCCCTCGCATGCGGCGATAGAGCGCGATACTTCATATGAGAAATCGACGTGCCCGGGAGTGTCGATAAGGTTAAGCACATATTTCTCGCCGTCGACCTCATAGTCCATCTGTATCGCATGGCTCTTGATCGTGATTCCTCTTTCCCTCTCGAGATCCATATCATCGAGCACCTGCGCCTCCATATCTTTGCCTACAACGGTGTTCGTGCGCTCCAGCAGACGGTCGGCAAGAGTCGACTTGCCGTGGTCTATATGGGCGATTATGCAGAAATTCCTAATATTTTTCATCTTATCTTCTTTTCCTGCTGCAAAATTAACAAAAAAATTCCACCCGTAGAAATCCATATCGAGGTTTATAAGCCCCGGACTCCGGGTGGGATACGTAAGAAATATGTGCCGGCTGTGCCTACATACCGACCACAGCAGACATAAGGTCGGCTATCGACATTGTCTTCGAGCCTCCATATATATATATATCGCCTGCAATCTCTATCACCTCCGGGATGGAAGCATCGTCGCAGACCTCGATATTATTTCGTGCCAAAGCCTTCGTTACCATCCCTCTTCGCGGGCCGGTACCGGACACCCTCATCCTGCGCACAGGATGGCTGTCAATGCGGAACAATCCTGTCTTCATATCGAATCTTACCCCCTCCCTGCTGAAGAAGCGGGCAAGATCGCCGGAAAGGGCAAGATCCTCAGGGGCTCCGGTCCTCACGCCGAGTGTCTTGTCGACAAGCCAGACCCTGTCGGCAATCTGCAACGCAAGCTCGAGATCATGGGTGGAGAGAAAAACTGTCTTGCCGCGTTCACGCGCCAACCGCTGAAGAAGCTGCATTATCTCCACTTTGCTCGGATAGTCGAGAAATGCTGTAGGTTCATCGAGGAATATTATAGGCGTTTCCTGGGCAAGCGCCTTAGCGATCATGACTTTCTGGCGCTCCCCGTCGCTCAAGGTCTGAACCATACGATGACGAAGATTTCCGATTCCGACAAGAGATATCGCCTCGTCGACGACCTCGCGGTCATGTGTGGAAAGACGCCCCCAGAAACCCGTATAAGGACTTCGTCCGAGAGCCACAAGTTCTTCCGCAGTCATATTCTGAAGTGAAAGCTTATCGGTCAGGACGACTCCGATCACTTTCCCGAGATCAGAAGCACGGTAATCAGAAAGGGAACGGCCCTCTATCATTATAGTTCCAGCCACCGGGGGGAGAAAACCCGACAATGTCTTGAGCAAGGTTGATTTCCCTGCGCCGTTAGGTCCAAGAAGGCAAGTCAACTCTCCGCTCCACAATGAAGCGTCAACATCCCTGGCCACAACCACTTCTGAACCATGCCGACCGGCATATCCTGTCGAGAGTCCTGTTATCCTTATAGTCTCAGATCTCTTCATAAGCAGTAAAAGTTCCCGGCGTAACCTCTACGGCCACACCGGGAATCACACAAAAGCTGTAAATATTTCAACTGTTTTCTAATCATATCCTTTCT
Source organism: uncultured Muribaculaceae bacterium (assembly GCA_910588245.1). Taxonomy (GTDB): domain Bacteria; phylum Bacteroidota; class Bacteroidia; order Bacteroidales; family Muribaculaceae; genus Lepagella. The sequence goes on from CAJUQP010000011.1 coordinate 8,166, forward strand.
CTGTTATGCCTGCGACAGACACTCTCCATCCCCCTTTCAGTTACGAAAAAGGGATTGCCGTGAGATAAAGAATGACAATGCGGGGATGAGCGAGGTCATTCCAGTCTTCCAGGCTCGTTCTGCGGGAAGAAATAATCTTCTCCACAACATAATGACGGCCTGCCATCAGATATTATCGCTGAATGGAATGGACACTCGCCAGATGTTGTCTTGAAGTCTTATTTCCCGAAAACCACAAAACATATGCGGCTATGGCAGGTCTTCTGACTTATCCCAACCATCGACGCCTTCCCGATATCACAGTGGCTTCTTTCCGATGGTCTTCGCGGGAATCACAGCAGCGGGTCTGTCCGGGATTTGCACCCGGTTCCCTTTTCATCGCACAAGGCGACACCAAAACCACTGCAAAAATAATGAAATATTTCCAATTAATGCACAAAACAGGAGAAATATTTTTCATCAAGGCCCTACTAAGTTTGACTCACTACTAATTTTTTTCAATTACTCAAAATAAATCGGTACTATGTATTGCAAGGTACTAAATTTATTCTTAACTTTGCAGCGTGATTAACGGAGGCACGTGGTCAACGGCCGGATCCGGCTTCCGGAATATCAGAAAAAAACGCAACGCCAAACAAAGTAGCTTTTAGAACACGCTACAAATTATGAAAACAAAATGACAGAAAAAACAACCAAAACGGATTCCAACATCAGGTCGCAGATGAGAAAAGGGATTCTCGAATACTGCGTGCTCCTGCTTCTTAGCCGGCAGAGGGCCTACCCTTCCGACATCATAAACGGTCTGAGCGAGGCATCACTCATAGTGGTGGAGGGCACCCTCTACACCTTGCTCAACCGCCTGCGTAAGGAGGGAAAACTCAATTATGAATGGGAGGAGAGCCCGAAAGGGCCGCCAAGGAAATATTATTTCCTGACAGAAGTCGGCAAATCCACACTCGACGAAATGAGCGACGCATGGGACGAGATTGTCTCCAACGTGAACCATTTCCGCAAAAACTCCTCTTTCATCGCCAAGATTGAGAGCGAATGACCTAAACAAATTCCTCGTAAACAAGATTCCACTCATCAACAATGACATTCAACAAAACCAAAAGAAAATGAAAAAGACCTTCAACATAAACGTCGCGGGATTTCCTTTCACCATTGACGAAGACGCATACGCATTGCTCCGCGACTATCTCGACACAATCGAACGTGCATTCCGCAACCATGAGGACTCACAGGAACTCATCACCGACATCGAAAGCCGTGTGGCCGAACTGCTCCTTGAGCGGACTGGCGACCAGAACACAATCATCACGGCTGAAGACGTAGCTGCTGTGATACGCCGGGTGGGTAAACCGGAAGAGATGATAACCGAAGAAGAGACAATAACCGTCACGGAAGGCCCGGACTCTGAGACAATAGAGACCGAAGAAACAGTAAATGACGGCTCTACCCCTCCCCCCTTCACGGCCAAAGTACCCCCGGTGAGAAAGAAACTTTACCGAGATCCTCAGACAGGTATGATCGGAGGCGTTTGTTCCGGCATCGCATGGTATCTCAACTGCGATCCGACATGGGTGCGTCTTGCCGCGGTACTGCTCACGATAGCGTCGCTGAGCGCGGGACTGGTGCTTTATATAATCCTCTGGATAGTGCTACCCGAGCCTCGCACTCCTCTTGAAAGAATGCAGATGATGGGCGAACAGCCTACGGTGGAAAATATCGGCAAGACAGTGACCGACAACTTCATGGAGGAGAAAGGAGAACGGATAAACGATCCGCGTGCCACAGCATCACCCGTGGCCGACGGAATGGCGCGCACCTTCGGGTTAGTGACCAAGATATTCATCATAATAGGGCTCATCATAGGCATACCCATTCTCATCGCCCTCTCCATCGGATTGATCGGATGTGTGTTCGTGCTAATCATGTATGCCACGGCAAATATTTTCGGCGTAGTATTCCCCTGGGGACCCAGTGGCAGTTATGAAAGCCAGATCCTCAAATGGGGAGTGATCTGCGGAATAGGAGCTATACTCGCCTTAGGGAGCCCCATATTCTTCCTTGTGAGGAAAGGATTGTCGAAAAAACCGTTGACGTCAAGCGGAGCCATCGCCCTGAGCATACTCTGCGCGGCAGGTTTCCTGACAGCAGCCGTAGCCACCGGAGTCCTTGTTTCTGAGAATGCCAGGGACGAATCCGAAAGGCAAAACAGGTATGAAATTGAACGCAGAGCGGAAGAAAACTCCGAAAACAACACGACCTGGATCGAAGAAGACTGGCAGGATATCGACTCCTCAACAGAAGACCAGTATAAGAATTCCTCACTTCCAGTCGACTCAACGGCTACCGACAGCATTGCAAAGGCAGCACATAATAAGTAAAAACCGCATATTACGATTGCAGATCGGTGTCAGAGCTTCATTTTCTCTTTCAGATGTGAATATTTTTTTGTAATTTCGCATATTGAACAAAAAGACTGTCATTGTGGAGGCGCCAATACTCCCTCTCTTGGCAGTTGACGCATAACTCATTCAGATATGGGATTTTTTAAGAAAATATTTTCCAAGGAGAAGAAGGAAAAGCTTGACACCGGTCTGCAGAAGACCAAAGAAGGGGTATGGGGGAAAATAGCCCGTGCGGTGGCCGGCAAAAGCAAAGTCGACGACGATGTGCTCGATAACCTCGAGGAAGCTTTCATCACGAGTGATGTGGGAGTTGACACCACTCTCAAGATCATCGACCGTATACAGGACCGCGTAGCCCGCGACAAATACGTCGGAGCCGACGAACTCAACGACCTTCTCTGCGAGGAGATCACAGACATGCTCGCACGTCCTGAAAACGGAGAAGACCTTGATGACTTCGAAGTGAAAAAGACAGGAGAGCCCTATGTCATAATGGTGGTCGGAGTAAACGGTGTCGGCAAGACGACAACCATAGGAAAGCTTGCCGCGCAATACAAGAAAGCAGGCAATAAGGTTGTGCTCGGAGCCGCCGACACATTCCGGGCCGCAGCCATCGAGCAACTCGATATCTGGGGCGAGCGCGTGGGAGTGCCTGTCATCAAGCAGAAGATGGGGAGCGATCCGGCAGCCGTGGCTTTCGACACCCTTTCATCTGCCAAGGCTCAGGGGGCGGACGTGGTCATAATCGACACAGCCGGCCGTCTGCACAACAAGATCGGACTGATGAACGAACTTACGAAGATAAAGAACGTTATGAAACGAGTGGTGCCCGATGCGCCCCAGGAGATACTCCTTGTGCTCGACGGCTCCACTGGACAGAATGCCTTCGAACAGGCACGCCAGTTTGTCGCCGCCACAGAGGTAAACGCGCTCGCAGTGACAAAGCTCGACGGCACCGCGAAGGGCGGAGTCGTGATAGGCATCAGCGATCAGTTCAAGATACCTGTGAAATACATAGGAATCGGAGAAGGCATAGATGATCTTCAGATTTTCCGTGCCGATGAATTCGTCAGATCACTGTTTCAGACTAAGTGACAAGGAATGTTCAAAAAAAATAGAATAGATATCATCTCAATGGGCTGCTCCAAAAATCTTATAGATTCGGAGCGGCTCTTGAAGCAATTGGAGGCCAAGGGCTACGACACACGCCATGATCCGGAGAATCCCGACGGAGAGTATGTTGTGGTCAACACCTGCGGATTCATCAACGACGCCAAAGAGGAATCGATCGATACCATCATAGGTCTGACCGCGCTCAAGGAAGAGAGAAAAATAGGCAAGATAATCGTGATGGGATGCCTTTCCCAACGCTATATGGAAGATCTGAAAAGGGAGATTCCGGAAGTCGACGTCTGGTATGGCAAATTCGACTGGAAAAATTTCATAGCCGGTCTTCCCGACCGTAAAACAGCGACAGACCGCCCGGCATCGTGGGAACGCACACTCACCACCCCACCCCATTCCGCCTATATCAAGATCTCGGAAGGATGCAACAGATTCTGCTCCTTCTGTGCGATCCCCCTGATCACAGGACGCCACACCTCGCGTCCGATCGAAGAGATCCTTGAGGAGACACGCACTCTCGTATCGGAGGGAGTTAAGGAATTCAATGTCATAGCCCAGGATCTCTCGTCTTACGGCACAGACCTCTACGGGCGGCACGCTCTTGCAGAGCTTATCGACAGTATGGCAGATATAGAGGGGGTGGAATGGATAAGACTTCACTATGCCTATCCTTCAGATTTCCCCATGGACATTCTTGATGTGATGGCACGGCGTGAGAATGTCTGCAAATATCTTGACATAGCCCTCCAGCATATATCAGATAAGGTGCTTGCCAACATGCGCCGGCATATCGACAAGGAAGGCACAATGAAGCTGCTTGATGAGATCCGCCGCAGAGTGCCCGGGATAAGGATCCGCACCACCCTAATGACCGGATTCCCCGGCGAAGGGGAAAAGGAATTTGAAGAACTTGAGGAATTCGTCAGAGACCAGCAATTCGACCGCATGGGTGCTTTCGCGTATTCAGAAGAGGAGGATACCTATGGCGCACGCAATTTCAGCGACGATATACCTGAAGAGACAAAGCAACGCCGTCTTGACAAAATCATGGAGATCCAGGAAGAGATAGCACTTCGGCTCAACGAGCGGATGGTAGGCAGTGTGGAAAAGGTATTGATCGACCGTATAGAGGGAGATAAAGCTTTCGGAAGGACTCAGTATGATTCTCCGGAGGTAGACCCTGAAGTCATAATCGATGACAACACGCTTACTCCGGGAGAATTCGTCAATGCAAAAATTACAGCCGCATATCCTTTCGAGCTTGTGGCTACAATAGCGAAATAAACAAACTGAAATTCTACCCCTGATTTAACGTTGCATTTAAAACGACTTCTTAAATTTCAGCAGTGACATATGGGAATAAGATTCGACAGAAACACAGTTCGCCCCACCAACGGACCAATGATCTTCTTCTCCGATCCTTCGGCGGAGGCTGATCTCGGGGAAGAGATAAGAGGAGCCATCTCGTCATGCCTTTCATTCTACGCCTACCGCCGGCCGGGCGACATGATGGTGTCATTCGGCTCCTCGGAAGGTGTTGTGCGCGGCATCGGCGATCCCGGATTCGTCATATCCTTCTTCAATCCTGAAGAGCCTCCTGTCACTATTCCCTACAGGCCCCGCCCTGACATGATAAGGTCATCCTCAGTCGAGACTCCTCTTCCACAAGAATCAACCTCAAGAGAGGAGCACGAAAGAGAGATAAAGATAATACAAGAAAAACTGCGGGAAACGGGGCATGGCAAGGTTGTGGCTGCAAGAGTGTTATGCGAACGAGGGAATGTGGATGTCGCAGCATCATTCACTGAACTTTGCCGCAAATTCCCAGATTCATTCGTGTTCGCTTTTTCCACCCCCCTTACCGGATGCTGGATAGGAGCCACACCGGAAGTGCTGCTTGAAAGCGGGAGAGAGTCCGGTCTCAGGACAATGGCACTCGCCGGCACCAGACCAGTAGGTGAGAATGGGGAATGGGACGAAAAGAACATCGAAGAACAGGGTATGGTGGCAGATTACATAATGGATTGCCTTTCTTGCAGCGGCATGAGTGTGAGAATGGGACAGACCTGCACCCGGCCCGCGGGCAACGTGGAGCACATCTGCACCCCCATCTATGCCACACCTCTCTGTGACATCAATCCAAAAGCATTGGAAAAGATTCTCGGGGAACTGTCGCCCACCCCCGCTCTCTGCGGGCTGCCTAAGGCACCCTCACTTAAGACCATCATCACCACTGAAAAATTTCAGAGAGGATGCTACGGAGGCTTCTGCGGGCCATTCCGCTCATCATCCGATTTCAATTTCTTCGTCACTCTACGATGCGCGCAGTTAGGGCATGACAGATTTGCTGTATTCGCGGGAGGAGGCATAACCCTCAGGTCGAATCCCGCTGACGAATGGATGGAGACGGAACTTAAAGCCTCCAATATCCTCAACAATCTTGTGACAGACCGGGGCTGAGCTTACTTCTCCACCCCGCCAATGGTTGATTCCCTCCATTTCGTTGGTGTCATACCCTCTCGTTTGGAAAACAGACGGCAAAAATAAGCCGATGTAGAGAATCCGGATTGCTCCGATACTTTTTCAATGGTCATAAAGGATTGCTCGGCCAGCAGAGTTTTTGAATAGTCAATCCTGAGAGCATTGATCCATTCCCGGAAATTACAGTTGAACGTTGAATTGATATAGGCCGACACATAAGAACGGTTTGACCCGAGTTCTCTTGCCAGATCTTCGAGAGTCAACCCCTGCATACGGTAACCGCCCGATGACACCCAGCGTTCTATCCCCTCTCCGAGATCAACAGTCTGAACCCGCGTATCGCATGAGCGAGAAGTCATGTTCTCTTCTACCGCGATCTCCACATTCCTGTAATTAAGGATATAATTCTGGAATGAGATATAAATATATACAAACATCACGATTCCGGCTGACATAAATATGGCGTTGCCCCAGAGGGGAGCGAACGCGAGCACCGACCCACAAAGTCCGAAAAAGATTATCCCATAAGTGCTCTTATGCAGCCATCTCACAAACACGGCTATATTGTCAGAATAGAAATCATCGAGTTTCCTTACTGAAGCACGATAAATCTTGAAAAACCTGACCGAGATAATGGATGCCGCCGTAAAAAACCATACAGAGGCGCATATCAGCATGACTGTCCGCATCACTCCGGCAGCCAGCAGCGCACCGCTCCATGCCAGAATAAGAAATCCCGAATAGAAACCGAAATCAATCATCTTCTGGCGCCTGCAGATGTAATGACGGTCGAGAAGTGAACAGAACGACATCCCGAACAAGATCCCCTCAAGATAATAATAAGACAGAGGAAGGGCGACCGCCACGGTAGGGAAATTATTGCGGAGGTCAAAAAATGTGAATTGAGATATCGCCATGCCGAATATAATATAAGCTATGCCGAGTATTCTTTTCGACCTTATATACGGAAGATAAGTCGGAATATCGGGCACATTACTCAGAAGCATACACAATCCGAGAATCAGGGCCGTCGTCCATCCGGCAAGAATGATATCATTGTAGTAAGCATCAAGCATAATCTTTCGTTTTCGGTTTGCAAAATTACTCAATAATCCGTGGATAGCGGGCAATATTACTTTAAATCTTTGTAAAACCATATAAATCTTAATTGTAAAAAAGTATATTTATGTTTTTACAATACCGGATTTTTCCAAATGAAGTAATTTCGCACACGAATTAACAAATTTTGTTTTTCCAATACAATTTCACGACACATGAAAAAACTAAAGAAAATCATGAAATTTGCGGCATTCCTTTTATTGCCGTTACCCCTCTTTCAAAGCTGTGGCGACGATGACACTCCTGTCGAGGAAGAAGTCATGCCCCCTATCTACCTTGGCTCCGGGCAGGCTTCAAGGACAGTGATGAGCGAGGCCGGACCGCAACACGGCCAGAAAGAGCGATCATCGAACAATTTCTCCACAAGCGATATGGGTGGAGGCACCGCGATTTACTGGTCATGCCCCGAAGGGATCTCTTTCGATGTCAAGATCGACAAGACAGGGACGGATCCCTTCTATGCCAACGGAATCACCAACGGAACCATCACTTCATTCCAGGACAACTCAAAGTTCTACATCGCCAACCCGAGAAACGCAGAGAAAGCTTTCGAGGTGCAATATACCGTGTTTACTCCCGAAGACGGCGTGACGTATGTCTTCTCAGCCAAAGATCATATGTCGGGACAGAGCCACAGGTCAAGCAGTAATTTCAACCTTCCGTATCTTGACAACAAAGGCTATGCCGTGGTATGCCCGAAAGGTGTCAGATTCCGCATCATGAAGGATATATCCGGGGGGAATGACGATGAGATTGTCAAAGACGTGAAAGACGGAGACCTCATCAACCGGCTCGGAGGCGACAACCTCTATATAGCCGATGCAAGTGGTGCTGACAATTCATTCATGGTGTCGTTCACTCCCCTTTCCGACCATTCCGAGTCTTGGATGTCGCATCTAAGCGATGACATGAATCTTTACGACATATCCATTCCCGGCACTCACGACTCCGGCACAAAAGAAGCCGACATGAACAGCGCTTCCTGCCAGAACTATACAATAGAGGAGCAGCTTTACGACGGTATACGTTTTCTTGATGTGCGGATTGACGAGCACCTTAACGTGAACCATGGTGGAATTTCCTGCCATCTGAGTTTTAAGACTGTGTTGCAATGGTGTGATAAATTCCTCACGGAAAACCCTTCGGAGACCATCATCATGCGTCTTAAAGAGGAAAGTGGAACGATAGGCGGTGATCTCAATGTATTCTTCAAGGATCCGGCCAACCAGAAACTTGTTTCACGCTTCCTGCGCGACACCAGACTTCACAAGTTAGGTGAATGTCGCGGGAAAATTGTGCTTCTCAGGGATTTCGTGGAACCCGCGGACAATGGTCCCTGGGGCATACATATCACTCCCGACTGGCCTCAAGACGGAAGCGGCACATTCGAAACCACAGGAGGTGTGAAATTCTATGTGGAAGACAGATTTTTCGACTTCTGGGCAGAAGTCGAACACGACACCATGGAAAAGAAAAGCCTGATAGAGGAATCTTTCAAGGCTCTCTCGAAAAGTGAATATAAATCTCACCTTTTCATCACCTTCAACAGCATCGGGATGCGAGGAATCACCACCCCTTATATGTATGCCTGGGGTGGCTCGACATGCGACAGACCGATGAATCCCATAATGTCTGATCTCATCAAGGATTATTTTGAAGGCAACAGGCCTGCAAGAGCCGGCATCATAGTCCTCGATTACTACGACAATCACAGCTATGATGACAAGCATTGCCTCGTGCAACGTATCATCAACCTTAATTTAAAGAATGATATTGTATATCATTCCTCTCTCTGAAACCGGCTTATAGACAACAGAGGCCAACCGGGATCATTTCCGGCTGGCCTCTGCCATATATTCCACCCGCACGTCCTCACTCCTGACCATAAATCAATTGCCATGTTTCTTGCTAAAGGTTATTATGCGGATTAACCCTATGCTAAGTTGCTGAAAAAATATTGAAATGATAAAAGGTTTTCTTTCTGATTTTTCTTTATGACGACTACTTAAAAAGAATAATGATTAAAATTTTTGAACTTACGACAATTATCGTTATCTTTGTAAGATTTATGGCATGCTTCCGCCTAAATCAATTCCACCTGACTGTCATGGCGCCCGACGGGGGTATTTCCTCTTACACGCCATAACAATGATACATACCGGACAATGATTATTCGATATACCAAATAAATTTATCTAAATGAGACTTTCAAAAGCATTGTTTCTCCTGGTCATGGCAGGCACCTCTACGGCAGTCTGCGCCCAGGAACACCTGAAGAGCCTTGATCCCAAAGGCTTTGATCCGACAGTGAAGGCATCGGAAGATTTTTATCAGCACACCAACAAAGGCTGGATGGATTCTCATCCCCTCACTCCCGAATATGCCCGCTACGGCCAGTTCAATATCCTGAACGATTCAAGCAATAACCGTGTGCGCCGCATAGTCACCAATCTCGCCAAGACAAATCCCGCCAAGGGCACCAACGCCTACAAAATAGCGGCCCTCTATGAGACAGCCATGGACTCCGTGCGCCGCAATAAACTTGGAGCTGAGCCTATCAAGGCCGATCTCGCACGCATTGAAAATGCAAAACCGGAGGAGATGGGCGACCTGTTTCTCTGGATCCAGAAGAATTATTCCTCCCCCCTTATGGGAGCCGGGCCTATGGAAGACCTCGCCAACAGCAAACAGTATGCCATGTATGTGTCGGGAGGCGCCCTCTCACTCGGCGACCGCGATTACTACCTTAAGAACGACAAACGCAACAAAGAGGTGCGCGAGGCTTACCAGCGTCTGATCGAGGCTCAGATGATCAACGCCGGATACAGCAAGAAAGATGCTAAAAGGATCGTGAAGAACGTCATGAAAATTGAGACGCTCCTCGCCGACTCCACTAAGACACGCGAGGAAAGCCGCAATATCGCTGCCATGTACAATCCACGCAGCATAGCCCAGCTAAAGGAAGCTTACCCCAGCTTCCCCTGGGACACATTCTTCATAGAGACAATGGGAATACAGACCCCGGAGATGGTGATCGTCACCGATCCTCGTTGCCTCAAACAGTCTGACAATCTTATGAAAACGCTGTCAGACCGCGAGAAGAAAGACTATTACCTCTGGAAGTATGTGGCAGGCGCCGCACCATATCTCAGCGACAAATTCAGCGACACAAGCTTCCAGTTCAACAAAGTCGTGAGTGGCGTAGAGCAGCAGCAGCCACGTTGGAAGCGCGCGCTTGCAGTCACCGAGGGTGTGCTCGGAGAAGGTATCGGCGAGCTCTATGTTGAGGAATATTTTCCCGAAAGCTCCAAGCAATATATGCTCGGCCTTGTGGAGAACCTGCGCAACTCACTCGGCAAGCATATCATCAATCTCCCCTGGATGAGCGACGACACCAAAGTGCAGGCGCTCAAGAAACTCAACTCCTTCACAGTCAAAATTGGCTATCCCGACAAATGGAAAGACTACTCCGCTCTGGAGATAGATCCCTCCCTCTCCTATTGGGAGAACGTGCATAACGCCGATATGTGGTCGCAGCAACAGGAACTCGCAAAATGGGGCAAACCCGTAGACCGTACTGAATGGGGCATGACTCCCCAGACGATCAACGCCTATTACAATCCCGTAAACAATGAAATCGTATTTCCCGCAGGCATTCTCCAGGCACCTTTCTTCGATCCCGAAGCAAGCGACGCGGAAAACTACGGTGGCATCGGTGTTGTCATTGGCCATGAGATGACTCATGGATTTGACGATCAGGGACGCCAATTTGATGCGGAAGGGAATATGACCAACTGGTGGACTCCCGAAGACGCTGAAGCGTTCTCAAAACTGACCAAAGGACTCGTCGCACAGTTTGACGAGGTCGAGGTTCTTCCTGGCCTGCACGCCAATGGGACATATACCTTAGGGGAGAATATTGCCGATCAGGGTGGTCTTCGTGTGGCCTATACCGCATTCCTCGACTCACAGAAAAAGAAAGGTGTCGATATCACCTCGGAATCAGCAAAGATCGACGGTCTCGATCCCTCGCAGGTTTTCTATCTGAATTTCGCCAATCTCTGGGCAGGCAACATAAGGGATGAGGAAATCCGATCCCTTACGACAGGCGATGTACATTCACTTGGCAAAAACCGTGTAAACGTATCGCTCCGCAATCTCGAACCCTTCTTCAATGCCTTCAGCATAAAGGAGGGAGACAAGATGTTCCGTCCAGCTTCCGAACGTGTGATAATCTGGTAAGATACCAACTCATAAAACATACGGCCCCGGATCAGATCTGATCCGGGGCCGTATGTTTTATGGGGATACTTAAAAACTCAGTTATGATTGAATATCATTTAATGGCCGGGCAGGGAAAAAGATCTGAGACCTAAACCTTAAACTCGAAACCCTAAACTTTTCACTTAAACAGATACTGCGAGGAAATCGACTGGTTGTTGTGGATGCGGCGGATGGTATCGGCAAAAAGCTTAGCCACAGGAAGCACCACAGCTTTCGGATTCTCTTTTCCGTAGGGTATGGAGTCAGTAAACACGATTTCGGTGAGTCCGGAGTTCTTTACCCTTTCCGTAGCAGGATCGCTCATTACGGCATGACTGCACAACGCACGCACGGAATTGGCGCCATTCTCAATAAGAAGATCCGCGGCCTTGGTTATAGTTCCGGCGGTGTCGCTGATATCGTCGACAAGCACAACATTCTTGCCTGTGACATCACCTATAACTGTCATCTTCTCCACGACATTGGCCTTGGCGCGCTGCTTGTGGCAGAGCACGAGGGGGACGTCGAAATATTTGGCATATGAGTTTGCACGTTTCGCACCTCCCACATCAGGAGAAGCGATCACAAGATCCTTCAGATGCAAGCTCTCAATGTAAGGTATGAAAATTGACGAGGCATAGAGATGGTCGACAGGCACATCAAAGAATCCCTGGATCTGGTCGGCATGCAAATCCATCGTGATGAGACGGTCTATTCCGGCCACACTGAGAAGATCAGCCACAAGCTTTGCGGCAATCGACACTCTCGGCTTATCTTTTCTGTCCTGGCGTGCCCAGCCGAAATAAGGCACTACAGCCACTATCGTGGCCGCTGATGCCCTTTTGGCGGCATCAATCATCAAGAGGAGCTCCATCAGATTGTCGCTGTTGGGGAATGTTGATTGCACCAGATAGACTTCCGCGCCGCGAATGGATTCCTCAAATGAGACCTCAAACTCGCCGTCGGCAAAAGTCTCTATTTTCATTTTGCCTAATTCTATGCCCAGATCCTTGCAGATCGATTCTCCCAGATAGTGACTTTTCGTACCTGCGAAAACCTTTATGGGCGGAAGGTAATTGCTCATGATATGGAGTGGTAAAAAATTACTTGCAAAATTAAAATTATTTTTTCGATTTTCCACCTTTTCCGGAGGATTTCTTTTCCCCTCTGAGGGCTGAACCAGACATTTTGTGGTCTGTCAGTGCTTTCTTTTTGCCAATAGGGAGCACAAGGGCATCGCCTGCGCTCATATAGACAGTGAGCGGAAGTGTAGACGACAGATTGAGTTTGTGAGGTTTTCCCCAAAGCAGATCGGATGTCACAATCTCCCCTCTCTCAAGTCCCGACATTTCGAAAGCGAGATCGGGAATGACGAGGCTTACATGGCCTGCCTCTTTAGAGAAATTGGCCATTATCAGCAGTATGTCGTCCCCTTTATAGCGAAGAAACGCGAAATTCGTGTGTGGATTGAAACCCGGCAGACGAAGATTTACATACATGAGATCGAAAAAAGCACCTTCACGCAGAGCCTCACGCTCGTTGCAGAGAGTGAGCACGCTCTTGTAGACATTGCGAAGCCAGCGCTCGTGAGGGGAAAGCAGGGAGTCATCGCATGCTCCGTCGTGATACCAACGGCGAATAGTCGACACGCTCCAGTAGTCGAAGATGGTTGTCCTGTTGTTTTCGCCGGCGAAACCTTCATTGTCGCGCGCCGACTCTCCCAGTTCCTGACCGTAGTACATCAGGAAAGGTCCCCTCGAGATCATGGCCGACACCACAAGTGAAGGCACCACCCTCAGGGAATCTCCGGCATAGGCTCTCGATCCGAATCTTACCTCGTCATGATTCTCCAGAAAGTTCACCATGCGGTCGCCGATGCCGTCTACTGTCTGCCAGCATCCGGTGAGCTGGGCCGCAGACCATCCCTGTGTCTCTATGCCGACCAACGTGTCATAAAGATTTACCTTATCATAGAGATAATCGAAGCATCCATAATCAAGGAACGGACGGTAGAGCGCCACATCATATATCTCACCGATGAAGAATATATGGGGATAGAGCTCCTTGACCTGGGGAATAGCCCAGTGCCAGAAAGCGAGCGGCACCATGAAGACCATATCGCATCGGAATCCGTCAATTCCCTTCGAGGCCCAGAACTTCAGGATGTGAAGCATCTTATGCCAGGTGTCGGGAATCGGGTCAAAATGGTCGGAGCCGTCGTTGTAGTCATGTCCGTAATTCAACTTCACAGTCTCATACCAATCGTTTGGGCCGCAGAACGCCGTAAAGCAGTCGTTGCCCGTAGCTTTTGCCGGAAACTCGACATATGGTTTGTCGCCCTCGGCACTGAGATTGATCGAAGGATAGAAAAGCTGGTTGGAGATATAGTAATAATTATTGTCGGCGGCGAAATTCATATTTGTATTGTCGCGGAGACCGAAATCCTCCACCCCATTGGTAGCCTTGTCGGAATGATATACCCTCGCGGTATGGTTTGGAACATTGTCGATTATGATCTTCATGTTCTCATTATGGACACGTCTCACGAGGTTCTCGAATTCTTTCATCCTGTCGGGCACAGACTCAGCCAGGGCCGGATCTATGTCATAATAGTCCTTTATGGCGTATGGAGAACCCGCCTCCCCCTTAACCACATTCGGATTGTCGGGATCGATACCGTATTCCGAGAAGTCGGTCTTGGTGGCATGCTCGATCACTCCGGTAAACCACAGACAGTTCACTCCGAGATCGCGTATGCTACGGAGCACATGAGACGTGTAATCATTGAGTTTACCGCTGCCATTCTGCGCAAGTGTTCCCCAGGGCACGCAGTTGGCATTGGTATTAGTCATTATTCTTGGAAATAATTGATAGATTATCAGTTTTTCCTTGGAGTCGTACATGATGCGGTTCGTATTATGGTTTATTCGTTTAGTATCTTCTCAAGTGCGCGACAGGTCGTATCGTAGCCTATCGCGACACCTTTATGCAGTCCTTTGAGATCGAATGTCTTCACTGTGCTCATATTCTCGATCTCTATAACATGGTCGCAAAGACGGATGTCCTGAGGCACATTAGCCTTCATCATAAGCTGGAAAGAACGGTAGGCAATGTCGATTATCGACGGTCTCCCTTGCGTGGCCCGCTTCATGGGATTGCAATTTATACCGTATAGGTCCGTACAGTATTCACGGATAGCCCACGCCGGAAGATTCCGGAGCACTCCACCGTCAACATAGTTCACCCCGTTGATCTTGATAGGATTGAATATGATAGGGATGCAGCATGAGGCAAGCACACGTGGCACAATCTCACCCTTTCCCCATCCCACGGACTTGGCATGGTCGAAATCAGTGGCACAAATCACAGTGGGGATCTTCATATCCTCCAGATTCCTTACCGGAAGCCAGCGTTCGAGAAGTTTTCCGAATCTATCAAGCTTCATGAATCCATATTTTGGAATCGACCACTCCGTGAAATCATCAAGACTCGAAGCCTCAGTAAAACACTCAATAATGTCTTCAGGCGTAAGACCCGCGCCATAAAGAGCCGCGGCTATCGATCCGGCCGAGACTCCCGAGAGTATATCCGGATGGAGTCCGAATTGCTCGAAGGCCTTGAAGACACCAATATGGGCGAAACCCTTGGCACCTCCGCCACTCAGAGCAAGTCCGAGTGTGCGGTCACGCTTAAGGCCGAGCCGATCGAGTATTCCTTCTATTTTCCAGGCCATCCGAGCAGATTTGTCTTATACATAATTATATCACGAAAGGCATTCGAAGCCTTTCCGTCTTTGCAAATTTAGTCATTTTTTCCTGAATCACCCACTTTTTCTCCACTATTTTCCATTTTGTCGTCATTCCCGGAGATACTGTCGCTATCCTCCTCATGCTTTTTATGGCGCTCACGCCATCTTCTGAGAAAACTGAAGGGATTGTCGAAATCCTTGCGGTAGATCACTCCAATACCCTGCGTCGTGAGTGCCTGACGCAGATAATAGTTCTGATCATTGAAATGATTATAAGCTTTCAGACGCAGATTGCCGCTTTTAGATAGCAGATATTCGATATCGAAGTCTCCCACAAATGTGGTCTGCGACGTACTGCGGTCGCGATAGCCGAAATTGCCGTTGATGAGCAGACGATTATCGAGAAGTCGCGACGAAAGCGCAACATCGACCTCAATGTCGGAAAAATCACCCTTGTCGCTTCGGAACGACGGGGCAAGAGTGAATTTGTCGGTTAGCTGACCAAGCATGTTGGAAAGCTGGGAAGACAATGTCGACGACGCCACTGAAGCCAGTTCGCCACCATTGCTTGTCGCACCCATGTATTCCGGAGTATAGAACCGGTTGAGCGCGAGAAGATATATGATCTGCCGGCTCATCATATCGTCGGTGGAGATTATGCTCTTCACCTTTCTCTCCACATCGCGTGTCAGCGTGGGGAGCTCGATATCAAACGTTATGTCGGGATGCTGCATTTCGCCGTAGACCATCAGGAGCGCATCGACAGGCACATTGGTGCGGGCAAGATCACGGTCGGTGGAGAAACTCTTATCGAGATCGGAGAGATTCGTATTGACCCTATAGGCGGCCGTTATGTCGAGCTGAGCGTTGAATGGATCTCCGTTAAACGATATGCTGCTTCCACGCCGTATACTGAAATCCCGTAATATGAGATCCTGAAGAGAAAAATTGTAGTTTCCCTCGTCAAGGATATATTTTCCGAACATCTGCATCTCGTCGCTCTCCGAATCGTAGTCTATCTGAAGGCTGCCGTTCCCTCTGGCGGTGATCTTGTCTCCGGCCACCGGATCCATCACAAGTGTCATAAGCGTGGAAGGCGTCACCGACCCGCGGATATCAATCATGAACTTCGAAAGGTGGTCTTCCTCCTTGGCCATTTTTTTCTGGAGAGCGGAGATCACGGGAGAGATAGAATCAGCTTTCAGCCGCTCGGCTTCCTCTTTACGCCGGTCGGAGAAGGTCAGGAAACGGTAATCTTCAGCCGCCTGAGTATCGTTGAGCACGAATGTGAACCGCGAATTTCCGACCGCAGTCATGTCGACAGAGACAGAAACAGCGCCCGGCCAGCCTCTGACTATCGCATTGCCATTACCGTAAAATGTGCCATACCAGTCTGGATTTATCTTTGAATTAGTATCGTAGCACAGCATTCCCCTCACGTCGGAAATCCTGAAATTAAATCGTGGTTCATGGAAATACCTGTGGGTAAGCTCTCCTGAAAGTATCGCCGAATGGCCTTCGCGGTCATACAGACGGAACGAAGGAATCACTATGCGTCCCGGGTTAAGGATCACGGAATCCGTGCCGTGGTAATAACAATTGGTATAATCGAGTTTTATAGCCACAGAGTCGGCAAGGATACGCCCGGTCAGGTCAATGTCGCTGAATGTGCCGAACAGCTTGGCTTTACCTGAAGCATGACCTTTTACATCGGAGGTAAAAGCTGACATAAAGGGACCAAGAAAACCTACAGGCACCCTGTCGGCGTCTATGGCGAAACTCAGGGAATCGCGGGTCACCCATATGCCTCCGTCGATCGTTGACTTCCTGCCAAACTCACCTGTGATATCGGCAAAAATCTCCACCTCTTTCTCGGCATTGTTCCATCGGCTGCTTATCACTCCGTCACCTAAGACAGCGCCATTATACGAAAGACCCTTGATGGAGAGATTGTCGGTCGATGCCTTCGGCTCCTTCCCGAGGGCCTCATGGGCGGTTATGTCTCCAGTGGCTGTGCCTCCGAACGTGACATAATTGATGTTGAGAGTGTCGAAAACATATCCGACATCAATATCAGCAAGCCTTACGGTCAATGAGTCGAGGGGAGAGGATGACGCACGCCCGTCAATCTCTATAAACTGGCCGCCATGCCATATGCGGAGGTCATTGACGTCAAGGATGCCGTCGTCGTATGTTATGTCCGATTTGTCGATATTCCATTTGGTTGTGCCGAATTCAAACACCGACGGATTGATGTCGAGTCGCGCCTCAGGTTTCCCGCTGAGTTCATCTTTGCTGATCTTGGCCCCGAGAGATAACATCCCGTTGAGGAAAGCCGTGCCGATTGTCTCCCAGCTGACATCGGCAAATATATCATCATGCTGGGCCAGAAGGCTAAGATTGAGCGCCATGTCACCCTTTTTGGCAGGGAAGGAAGTGAAGGCGTTAAGACGCGCTGTACCCTCGTTGCCGTCAAGGTCAAACTTAAGACGGGTGTCTCTCACAAGCTTATTCTTTCCCTGCTGGAGATACGGCGCATCGATCACAAGATTCGCAGTCTCCTCACTGCCTGATATTCCACCCGCGACAGGCACATCGACAAGAAGTCTCACTGGAAGATTGAGGAATTCGGCAAGCGTATTGTCAGGCTTGATATTGAAATTGAATTGGAGATCAGAAAGATATGCTGGCTCATCCTTTCTACTTACCGGAGGAAGGATACATGGCACTGCGGAAGAAAGCATATTCCTCACCGCCGAAGGCAGATCCTTTACTTTAAACGTTCCCGACAAATCCCCGTCGACCCAGTCGCTTCTTAGAGTAATCTTCCGGATATCCCCATCTATTGATGATGTGAGAAGCAGCCGGTCAAGCGACAGGGATTTAGATTCCGGAGCAAAAAATTCCACATCAGTAAGACGTGCCTCGCCGGTCACATTGTCTATATTGTCGCCGGCCAGCTGCGCACTTAGCTTTCCGGACAGCGTGTAGTCGGGATACTTCTTAAGGAAGCCGAGACGGTACGGATGGAAATACCTGACATCGGCAAGCAGGTTGAGCCAGGATTCAGCACCGTCGAGATATCCTTTCCCCTCCAAAGTGGCATTTGCCATCTCATTATCTATAGTGGCTTCCGCACTGATATCTTTTCCTGTCTTCTCCAACACAGCCACCATACCGCCGTAAGGGATTCCGTCATAAAGGAATTCAGATATATATGCCTCCGCTCTTCCCTCCATGTCATTCCCGGCTAAGCTTCCCGATAGCGTCACGTCGGCAGTAGCCACACCGATCCTCTTGTCATCAAGCATACGGCCAAGATCCAGACGGTCGGCCGATGCCTCGCCCGAAAAAGCTGCATGCCCTTTCCTTAGGCCTGAAGCTTTCCCCGATATCGCTATTTCCCCACAGGATGTCAAGATATTGACATCGGCCTCAGCCACTGCGGCCGCACGCTTGAAATAGCCACTTCCTGTCAATTCTATGTCTCCGGTGTTTCTGATGATACGCCCGACTTTCTCCGTTAATGAGGACACATGGCGAAGTATTTCTGACACTGCCTCGGTGCCGGCTCTCAACTTAATGTCATCTATGGAAAAGGCAAATTTCTCTTTGTCTGATAAACCTGACCCTTCACCTTTGATATCGAGAAAAAGATCTGAACCTTCCATAGCAAGCGAAAATCGCCTCAGATCCACCCTATCCGAGTTTCCCTCAGCCTCAACAGAAAGCATCAATGGTTCCTGGTAGCGGTGAAGGTCTGGGAGAAGCCATGAGAAATCGGAAAGAGATACGGTGTTATCAACAATGACAAACTGATGGTTACCCTCTTTCAGGGCTCGTGGGATGTCGTTAAATCCGTCGTATGAGAGGAATATGTCGGAAGGACGTATTTCCGTTGCCGGAAGTTTGAGCACAAAATTCTCCACCGAGAGCGACTTTGCAGTGATATGGCTCCGGAAAGCCACAGTCTCCACATCAAGGCCTCCCGACATTGTGAACGACAGACGACGCAGGTCAACAATAAAATCGTCGTTGGCGATTCTCGGGAGATTGATATCCGCCTTAAGATCGCTTATCCGCAGGTGGTTGAAATCAGTCCTATCCTTATCCACGGAACGCGGAATCCATTCCTTATCCAGCGACACAGCACAACGCCTCAACACCACATTATGAAAATTCAGATCAAACTTCGCAGGAGGTTTGTTGCGATCCTTGGGTTTGAAAGCATTGATTAGAAACTGGATATTCAGTGGGGAGCCGGGAGCTGCCTGCCGGATATTCGCGTCAAGACCTATTATCTCTGCATAGTTAAGCTCGACCTTCCCCTCTCTGAGAAGATGCCACAACCTTATGCCGGCTCCGAGCGACTCAATCGACAGACAACGGTGTCCGTCCGGGTCGAACACCCTGACGTCATGGAGCATTACCTCATTAAAAGGAGAAACCGTCAGCGATCCGATCTCAAGACGCGATCCGATAAACGCCGACGCTTCTTTCTCGACCTCTCCCTTCACAAAATTCTGAAAAGATGGCACTGAAAGAAGAATATATGACGCAAGATAAAGCACCACGACCATTATGATCACAGTGAACAGTATGCCTCTCGCCGCTTTATATAGTGTTCTGACTTTATTCATAGTTTGTCTCGGGCGCCGCCGGGGGAAGGCGACATCCGGGAAATGACATGCAAAATTAATCATTTTCCACCATATAAGCACTACATTTCCATTCTTAGCCATCTATTTTTTTGACCTCCTCCCGACATTATTGACGCCGTGCGTTTTGACATTTCAACTAATTACGCTAACTTTGCATGGAAAAAAGATATCTGAATGAGTGTAAATATACTGGGCATAGAATCCTCGTGCGACGACACTTCAGCAGCCGTGATCTCCGACGGTTGCCTGCGGAGCAACGTCATAGCGAGCCAGAAAGTGCATGAGGCATACGGCGGAGTAGTGCCCGAGCTCGCTTCAAGAGCCCACCAGCAAAACATAGTTCCCGTAGTCAGTGAAGCACTGCGCCAGGCAGGCATCGACAAGTCGGAGGTCACAGCCATCGCTTTTACGCGCGGCCCCGGGCTGCTTGGTTCCCTCCTCGTAGGCACTTCATTTGCCAAAGGCATGGCTGTAGGCCTTGACATTCCTCTGGTTGACGTCAATCACCTCCACGCCCACATACTCTCTCACTTCATACGGAAGCAGCCTGAAGATCCGGTGCCCGATTTTCCCTTCATGTGTCTTCTCGTGTCGGGTGGCAATTCTCAGATTGTAGTGGCTCGCAGTCCTTACGACATGGAGATAGTAGGCAAGACCATCGATGATGCCGCCGGAGAGGCTTTCGACAAATGCGCCAAGGTAATGGGCCTCCCCTATCCCGGCGGACCGCATATCGACCGGCTCGCGGCTGTCGGCAATCCGAAAGCTTTCCGGTTCAGCAAACCACATATCCCGGGCCTCGACTATTCTTTCAGCGGACTCAAGACATCGTTCCTGTATACTCTCCGCGACAATCTCAGGGAAGATCCGGATTTCATCCGCAATAACGAGGCTGATCTCGCGGCTTCCCTGCAGGCCACTATCATCGACATCCTCATGGACAAGCTCGGGCAGGCCCTCGACAGATATCCGGTGGAACACATAGCCATCGGGGGAGGCGTATCGGCCAATTCAGGAGTAAGGGACGCTGTCGCGGACTTCTGCCGTCGCAAGGGGGTAAGGGCATGGATTCCCGAAAGAGCCTTCACCACCGACAACGCAGCCATGGTCGCCGCCGCCGGTTATTTCAAATATCTCTCTAACCAATTTTGTGACCTCTCACTGCCGCCGTATTCAAGGGTGACGGTCTGAATTCCCAATCTGCGAAATGGAAAAGACAACTCACTACAACACTGAAAAAGACAAGAAGGCCAAAAATCTCCACAAGGAGACACGCCACATCGTCATCTACGGCTACACACGTCAGGAGCTCGCCAAAGTCATGAAGCATTTCGAGGCCCAGCTACCGGAGTTCGTAAAGATCACGATCGAATCATCCAACCTTGTGACCAAGATCACCCTGACGGGAATGAACTCTGGAGTGGAAATGCTCCGCTTCAAGATGAACCGCTATCACAACAATCTCAACGAGATTTTTTCCAAAGAGGTGGTCACGACCGAAGACAAATCAATAGCACAGGTGCTTGGCGAACTTCTCACGGAACGAGAACTGACCGTGGCTTGTGCGGAAAGTTGCACCGGTGGCAACCTCGCACACCGCATAGTGCAGGTGCCCGGTTCGTCAGCCTATTTCCTCGGAAGCATCGTCAGCTATTCCAACGATGTGAAAGCAGAAGTGCTCAGTGTGCCTCGCAGCGACATATCGGCCCATGGAGCTGTAAGCAAACCCGTAGTGGAGGCTATGGCAAGAGGGGCAGCCGCCCTGATGAAGAGCGACTGCGCGATAGCCACATCCGGAATCGCAGGTCCTGACGGTGGAACCAGATATAAGCCCGTAGGGACTGTATGGATAGCTGTCAAGTATGGCGAAAGAGTTGTGAGCGAATGCCTCCACTTCAACGGAGACCGCAATCAGGTGATCGAGAGCGCCACAAACCACGGCATGGTCATGCTCATCAATCTTCTCCGCAACAACTACGAAATGCAGGAAGACCTTAACGACGACTGATACACCATTTTTGCGATGCACTTTCTTCCGCCATGTTGAAGTGATCTCAGATCATTAGAGGCCTTTTGTCGCTCTAAAGCCGCCTGCGAATGCGTGAGAAAAAGTATATAACAAAAAAGGCTGCCGAAAAAATTTGCACAATTCAGTAATTATTACTAATTTTGCACCCGGTTTGTGGGCACATCCTTTAAAACCGCCAATCTGATGCGCCTGGCGGTGATATGAGAACTGAGATGGCGGCCTCAAGCCTTGAGAATTTTTATTGAATATAAAAAATTAACAGCCATGTCAAAAGTTTGTCAGATTTCAGGCAAAAAGGCTTCCGTGGGCAATAATGTTTCCCACTCGAAGCGTCGCACCAAACGCAAATTCAATGTCAACCTTCACAGGAAGAAATTCTATTGGGTTGAGCAGGATATGTGGATCGAGCTCAATGTTTCGGCCCATGCTCTCCGCACAATCAACAAGATCGGACTCAACGCCGCTCTTAAAAAGGCTGAGAAAGAAGGCAATCTCGACTTCAAAGACATCACAATCGTTTCTCTTTAATCAGAATTTCTAAACTATGGCAAAGAAAGCTAAAGGCAACAGAGTGCAGGTTATACTTGAATGCACCGAACACAAAGCCAGCGGTATGCCCGGAATGTCAAGATACATCACCACCAAAAACCGCAAGAACACAACAGGACGTCTGGAGTTGAAAAAATACAACCCCATCCTTAAGAGAATGACTATCCACAAAGAAATAAAATAAGCATCCCTGACCCATGGCAAAAAAAACCGTCGCGTCTCTTCAGAAAGGCGAAGGACGCACCTACAGCAAAATAATTAAGATGGAGAAATCTCCCAAGACAGGCGCTTATGTCTTCAAAGAGGAAATGGTGCCCAACGACGCAGTTCAGGCTGCCCTCAAATAATAACGGAATCAACCATACCGACATAGTTCGCTCCTGCATATCCGGTAGATATGCAGGAGCGAATGTCTTTTCATGAAGCTGTCATAAGACTGCAACAGCACATGCGTCATCCGCCACTTTCCGACAATACATAATATGGTCCTGACTTGATACCGAAGTCAGGACCATATTATATTGACGTCTGCGGTATATATATACCGACAGTCCTGTCAATGAGCGCTCCCTTAAATAGCGGAACGAATCACACCGCGTTCGGAATTGACGACGAAGTTGACGATCTCATCGCGATATTTCGACTCAGGAAGAGTGTCCTGAATCAAGCGAACGGCATTGGTAACATTGAGATCACTAAGGTAAAGCAGACGATAGATCTCCCCTATGGCCTGTATGTCCTCCTGAGAAAAACCACGGCGGTGGAGACCCACAGTGTTTAGACCGACATATGAGATCGGCTCACGGGCAGCCTTCACGAAAGGAGGAATATCCTTATTCACAAGGGCACCCCCCTGGAGCATGATATTGCGGCCAAGATGACAGAACTGATGCACGAGACATCCACCTCCAAGCACCGCGCAGTCGTCTACGACAACTTCGCCGGCAAGCTGGCAATTGTTTGACATTATGACCCCGTTGCCTACATGGCAGTCGTGAGCCACATGATTGTAAGCCATGATCAGACAGCCTGAGCCCACTACGGTCTTCCCTTTTGAGGCAGTACCGCGGTTCACTGTCACACATTCACGCAGAGTGGTGCCGTCGCCGACATAGGCAAAAGTCTCCTCACCACGGAATTTAAGATCCTGGGGAATCGCGGCTACCACGGCCCCGGGAAATATCCTCACTCCCGAGCCGATCCTGGCTCCGGGATAGATAGTGACATTGCCGTGTATCTCACAATTGTCGCCTATCTCTACATTCTCATAGATATTCGTGAAGTTGCCTATCTTCACGTTATTTCCAATCTTCGCGTCCGGATGGACGTAATACATTTGATTCATTTCTGTTTGCTGGGTTCTGTGGAGAGTGTTTACTTGTTTTTGATTATCTGAGCCATAAACTCAGCCTCACAGACTATCCGCTCGCCGACGAAAGCATATCCCTTCACCACAGCGCATCCCCTGCGGATTTCCGTCATCAAGCTGACATTCATCAGAAGCGTATTGCCTGGAACGACTTTCTGGCGGAACTTCACATTGTCTATCTTGAGAAAATATGTGCTGTATTTCTCAGGGTCTTCCAGATAGTTGAGCACAAGTACTCCTGCAGCCTGCGCCATGGCTTCGACCTGAAGCACTCCGGGCATTACAGGCTCCTGAGGGAAATGACCCTGAAAAAAAGGTTCGTTGACAGTAACGTTCTTGACAGCCACGCAATGCTTGCGGTCAATCTCAATCACCTTGTCGATAAGCAGGAACGGATAACGATGAGGAAGAAGCTTGCGTATGCCGTTGACATCAATTACAGGCTCGATGTTGGGATTATAGTAGGGAGACTGGATTTCCGTGTGGCGCACCTCCTTGCGGATCATGCGTGTGAACTTGTTGTTGACAGTATGGCCGGGACGTACGGCCACTACCCTTCCCTTAAGAGGACGACCGATCAGAGCTATGTCGCCGATCACATCCATGAGTTTATGGCGGGCAGGCTCGTTGTCCCATTTAAGAGGGGTCGGATTGATATAGCCCAGACGATCGAGACTCATATGATCGACACCGACGAGATCACAGATATGATCGATGCTCTCCTGGCTTACCTGCTCGTCATAGATAACTATTGCATTGTCGAGATCCCCGCCTTTTATGAGACCATGCTGCAGAAGCGCCTCTATCTCCCTGACAAACACGAATGTGCGCGCGCTCGCAACCTCCTGGCTGAATTCTGAAAGATCATCGAGCATGGCGAATTGGTTGGGAAGCACCTTTGAATTATATTCCACCATCACTTCAACGCTGAAGTGGTCGTCAGGATAGATGGTCACCACTGAGCCGGACTGGTCGTCCTTGAATCTCATCTTCTCCTTGATAATATAGAAATCCTTGTCTTCCTTCTGTTCCACTACTCCGACCTCGTCTATCTTCTCCACATACTGGATAGCGCTTCCATCAAGAATCGGAAGCTCCGGGCCGTTCACCTCTATCAGGCAGTTGTCGATTCCGGCAGCATAGAGCGCGGCTATCGCATGCTCAACCGTGCTTACCTTCACTCCGTTCTTGCCCAGGACGGTGCCTCGGGTGGTGTCGACCACATTCTCGGCCAAAGCCTCTATCTCGGGGCATCCCTCGACATCTATACGACGGAACCTATAGCCGTGATTGTCAGGGGCAGGATTGAAGGTTGCAGTGATCTCCATGCCTGAATGCAGGCCTTTTCCGCTAAGTGTGAAAGGCGCCTGAAGTGTTAGTTGTTTCATTTTATTTGATGTTACGATGTTCTGACAAAAGTTTTCCGAGTTGCTTGATATATACCTGGTTTTTCGCGAACTGACGGGCTTCTATCGCAGGATAGCCTATCAGGCGCTTCCCGCTCCCCACATTATTCGGTATACCCGACTGGGCACCGAATTCATTGTAATCGCCGACCTTTATATGTCCGGCGAAACCGCACTGGCCACCGACCATATTTCCATCGCCGATATGCGTTGATCCGGCGATTCCCGTCTGCGACGCGAACACATTATTATGTCCGATCGAAACATTGTGGGCCACCTGTATCAGATTGTCAAGCTTTGTTCCGTGTCCTATGGTAGTCTGGCCGAAAGTGGCTCGGTCAATACATGTATTGGCTCCGATCTCCACATCATCCTCTATGACTACGATGCCTGTCTGCGGAATCTTCTCAAACACTCCGTCGTGAGGCGCGAAACCGAATCCGTCGGCACCGATCACCGCGCCGGAATGAATTATGCACCTCGCGCCTACACGACACCCCTCATATATCTTTACGCCCGCGCGCACGACCGTATCGTCGCCGATACTGACTCCGTCGCCGATATACGCCTGAGGATATATCCTGACATTACGGCCCAGAGTGACCCCGCGCCCGATATACGCGAACGCCCCGACATACACATGCTCGGGGAGCTCTACCCCTTCTCCTATGAAACACGGCTGCTCCACACCCTGCGGCACGGGCTTCATGCTCTCAACATAGCGCAAAAGCCCCGCAAGAGTGGCATAAGGATCATCTACCTTTATCAATGTGGCCTCGAAAGCGCCTTCCGGATTGAAATCTTTCCCCACAAGGACGGCTCCGGCCTTTGTGGTATGGATAAAATGGGAATACTTGGGATTCGCGATGAAGGACACATCGGCAGGGCCCGCCTCCTCAATCTTGGCAAACCCTGTGATGATTCTGTCGCCATCTCCTTCAACCACACCCCCGGTCAGGGCTGCAAGCCCCTTAGGTGTTATTTCCATGATCAATTTCTAACTGATGGATAAATTTTTTGCAAATATCGGCATTTTTTCCTTAATAGCCTATTATTATTGCATTAAACTTGCCTAAAACTCCATAATATTTTAATATTTCAATTTTTTCTTGATTGGATGAAGAATATTTGCTACATTTGCACAAAATTGCCATGGAAGATTCATGGCAATTCAAACTAAAAAAATAGAAATTAAAAGACAATAACCATTAAATTTCTTCAGACATGAAAATTTCTCATATCGAACACATCGGCATCGCAGTGCCTGATCTGGCAAAGGCAATCGAATACTACGAGAACGTTCTCGGACTGAAATGCTACAAGCAGGAAGTCGTGGCAGATCAGAAAGTGACCACAGCATTCTTCAAAGTCGGCGACACTAAGATCGAACTCCTCGAAGCCACATCGCCCGACAGCACTATCGCCAAGTTCATCGAGAAAAACGGAGGAAGAGGCGGAATGCACCACATGGCATTCGCAGTGGAAGACGGCGTGGCAAATGCGCTCGCTGAGGTTGAGGAGAAAGGCGTGAAGGTCATCGACAAAGCCCCACGCAAAGGTGCCGACGGTCTTAACATCGCTTTCCTGCACCCCAAATCGACTGAAGCGGTGCTCACTGAACTCTGTGAGGACCCCAACAAATAAGAGCCTCTTTCTTGAAACACTTAAAATTTTTTATTTAATATATGAGCACACAGCAAGAAAAGATCCAGGAGCTCATCGACAAACGCGCCGAAGCACGTATCGGCGGAGGTGAGAAAGCGATCGACAAACAGCATGCTAAAGGCAAATACACAGCGCGTGAGCGCATTGCCCAGCTCCTCGACGAAGGCAGCTTCGAAGAACTTGACATGTTTGTGACACATCGCTGCACAAACTTCGGACAAGACAAGAAACACATCCTCGGCGACGGTGTCGTGACCGGGTTCGGAACAATCGACGGCCGTCTCGTCTATATTTTCGCACAAGACTTCACCGTGTTCGGAGGATCTCTCTCCGAGACCATGGCCCTGAAAATATGCAAGGTGATGGATCTGGCCATGAAGATGGGCGCTCCATGCATCGGACTCAACGACTCCGGAGGCGCACGCATACAGGAGGGCATCAACGCCCTGGCAGGCTACGCCGAGATTTTCCAGCGCAACATCATGGCATCGGGAGTAGTGCCCCAGATCTCTGCTATACTGGGTCCCTGCGCCGGCGGCGCTGTCTACAGTCCGGCTCTTACCGACTTCACGATCATGGCCAAAGGCATCTCATACATGTTCCTCACAGGTCCGTCGGTTGTCAAGACCGTGACAGGCGAAGATGTTACCCAGGAGCAGCTCGGCGGCGCATCTGTCCACTCCTCCAAGAGCGGCGTGACGCATTTCGCAGCCGAAAACGGTGAGGAGGCCCTTCTCATCATCCGCAAGCTTCTCAGCTACATTCCCCAGAACAACCTCGAGGAGACTCCGCTGCAGCCCTGCGACGATCCTATCGACCGTCTTGAGGATGCCCTCAATGAGATCATTCCGGAAAGCGCCAAAATGTCTTACGACATGTATGATGTCATAGGAGCCATCATCGACAACGGCGAATTCCTGGAAGTGCAGCGCGATTTCGCCAAGAACATCATCGTGGGCTTCGCAAGATTCAATGGTCAGGCTGTCGGCATAGTAGCCAACCAGCCTAAAGTGCTCGCCGGCGTCCTCGACTCCAATGCTTCTCGCAAAGCGGCCCGCTTCGTGCGCTTCTGCGATGCATTCAACATTCCTCTTGTCACCCTCGTCGACGTACCCGGATTCCTTCCCGGAACCGGCCAGGAATATAACGGAGTCATCCTTCATGGAGCCAAACTCCTCTACGCCTATGGAGAAGCCACTGTGCCCAAAGTGACCGTGACCCTCCGCAAGAGCTATGGTGGAGCACACATCGTGATGAGCTGCAAGCAGCTCCGCGGCGACATCAACTACGCATGGCCTACCTCGGAGATAGCCGTTATGGGTGCCGAAGGTGCCGTAGGTGTGCTCTATGCCAAGGAAGCCAAAGAACAGGCAGATCCGGCAGCCTACAAGAAAGAGAAAGAGGAGGAATACCGCAAACTCTTCGCCAATCCCTATCAGGCAGCCAAATACGGATACATCGACGACGTTATCGAACCCCGCAACACGCGTTTCCGTGTGATCCGCGCCCTTCAGATGCTTGCCACAAAGAAGGTATCCAATCCTCCGAAGAAGCATGGCAACATCCCTCTTTGATCACACCCCACTGTCAAGCGTCAAATCATGAAAAAGATCTTTCTGACAGCGGCCTTGTCTCTGGCCCTGGCTGGTGCCTATGCGGCACCGGCCGGCCAGAACCTGCAGGCCGACACTACTGAAGTGAACCAGATCGGGCTTCAGACTGCCATACAGACCGATGCTGTGCCAAGCGAAGAGGTCGACTATGTGGAGGAAAGCCCGGTAGCCAAAAGGATGACACAAGCCGAAAAAGCAAAAAACGCGGCTGAGAACGATTCTTGGGGCGGTGCCATAACCATTGTCGCCATGATCATCGTGGTCTCGGCCCTCGCCATTCTCTCGATTCTCTTCCTGTGCTTCGGCAAAATCTCCGAATCTCTGCTGTCCAAACAGAAACGGATGTCAGCCAAAAGCGCATCAGGAGCGCCCCTTGAGAAACATGAGACGGAAGTCGACTCCGGGGAAGCTATCGCCGCAATCGCGATGGCCCTTTCCGAGCACTTTGGCGACGGACACGATATGGAGGAGACAATTCTCACCATCAGGAGAATGAAACGTGCCTATTCCCCATGGAACTCTAAAATCTACAATCTCCGCCACATGCCGGAGCTGCAACGCAATGCGCCTGGCCGCTCCGCTTTCTAACCAACCGAACCGACAATAAACACCTATGAAATTAAAAGAATACAAATATAAGATCAACGGCACCAAGTTCACTGTAAAGATCGGTGAGACAGTCGACAATAATGTGCACGTTGAGGTAAACGGCACTCCCTATACCGTAGAGCTTGAAAAGGAGCCGTCAAGAAAGACCACCGTATCCCAGCCTGTCAAGAGTCCGCGTCCGGCACCACGCACAGAAGGAGGCGAGAAAATTATCGCCACCCCGACTGTGGCTTCAGGATCGCATGTTGTGAAAGCTCCTCTCCCCGGCACCATCATGAGCTTCTCTGTGAAGGTCGGCGACACCGTAAACGCCGGTGATACCGTCTGTGTGCTCGAGGCTATGAAGATGGAGAACGACATCCATACCCCCAACGCCGGAAAAGTGGTGAAGATCATAGCCAATGTAGGCGACGCTGTGCCGCAAGACGGCGACATCATGGTCATTGAATAATAGCTGGTCTCACAATCCTGTCGAATTATGATATTAGCTGATTCTACTTATTCGTTTGGTGAGTTCATTTCACAGACGCTCCGCTCGTTCTGGGAATTCACCGGTTTCTACAACTGCGAATTCACCAATCTGGTGATGCTCGCGGTGGGCTGTTTCTTCGTATGGCTTGCCATAAAGAAGAATTTCGAGCCCCTCCTGCTTGTACCGATCGGATTCGGTATGCTCATAGGCAACATTCCGTTCCAGCCGGGAATGGAGATAGGCATCTATGAGCCCGGTTCGGTGCTCAACATCCTCTACAATGGTGTGGAGAAAGGATGGTATCCACCCCTCATCTTCCTTGGCATAGGCGCCATGACCGATTTCTCGGCCCTGCTTGCCAACCCCAAACTCATGATCATCGGCGCATGCGCCCAGTTCGGTATATTCGGAGCCTATATGCTCGCGCTTCTCTGCGGCTTCGACCCTCTTTCCGCAGGTTGTGTAGCTATCATCGGCGGCGCCGACGGCCCGACGGCCATCTTCACCACATCCAAACTGAATCCGGCATTGCTTGGTGCCGTAGCGGTATCCGCCTATTCATATATGGCCCTTATCCCGCTTATCCAACCTCCGCTCATGCGTCTCTTCACCACACGTGAGGAACGTCTGATAAAGATGAAGCCCGCCAGGATCGTAAGCCAGAACGAGAAAATCATTTTCCCGATCGTAGGCCTTATCCTCACATGTTTCGTAGTGCCCTCCGGTCTGCCTCTGCTCGGTATGCTTTTCTTCGGCAATCTTCTCCGTGAAAGCGGTGTGACAACACGTCTCGCCAAGACAGCCAGCAACGCCATGACAGATATAGTCACGATTCTTCTCGGCCTCACCGTCGGAGCATCCACTCAGGCCGACAAATTCCTGACATTCGATACACTCAAGATCTTCGGACTCGGATTCCTGGCGTTTATTATCGCATCTTCTGCCGGTGTGCTCTCAGTGAAGCTCTTCAATCTCTTCCTGAAAAAAGACAAGAAGATCAACCCGCTTATCGGAAACGCCGGAGTCTCGGCTGTGCCTATGGCCGCGCGGATATCCAACAATCTCGGCCTTGAATACGATCCCACCAACTATCTGCTCATGCACGCCATGGGTCCCAATGTGGCCGGTGTGATAGGATCGGCTGTGGCCGCAGGCGTTCTGCTCAGCTTCCTGGGCTAAGCATAGTGCCGCCGAACGGAGAGATTCAATCACCGTCGCGACACAGAGAAAATGCTACGGGATGCGGATCCGCATCCCGTAGCATTTTTAGGTTTTACAATCCCGATCCCTGTGGGAGGAAAACTTTTGGACAACCTTACGTGTTATATTGTCAGACCGTGTATTCCATGAGATACCAGAACCTTTAACCGATCCTCGAAACCACCTGGCCTCCCATGCCTTAAAATTCTCCCGGGAAATGCTTCCGCCCCCACTTAAATGACGCGGTCAGCAAGAGGCGGATCATTACCGGAATAAAGAATAGCTTCATTCTTTTCGCGTATGATCACAGACAGCGTAATCAAGGAAATATATAAGAAATTCGGCAAGCCGCAAAAGAATGCGGATGAGCTGAGACTGGATTACTACATACCGATGCTTTCCGCTTTTCATGCCATCCGAAAGGCCGACGATGAGATCATAATTGACGATCTCGACGAGTTCAACCCCTTCAGAAGATTTCTCATCAGAAGCGTCAATGCCGTGCTTGAATTCGACAAGATGGTGGCTTTTGTATTTCGCAACCACATACTCTTCCTCGGTAAGGAAGACAACCAGATGAGAGTGCATATCAAACCGGAGAAGCCTAAATCGTTTCTCGGGCGGATATTCGGCAAAGGCTGAAAATACATTTTTTATCCAGCGTCAGCATAATGACTGAAGAAGCCAGCGCGGGCAGTGCTTTTCAAAGCACTGCCCGCGCTGGCTTCTTTTTCCCATATCGCTTTACGCCTCAGTTGAGCGAGAGGTCGTCAAATCCGCTTCCGAGCTCATCATCATTGAACTCGGTATCACCATAGAAATCCTCTATGCCGAGATCGTCGATCTGCTTCATGGCATTCTGATCCATCTTCTGCTCGAACTCGTCCATGTCGATGATCTGGGCAGGGGCCTTGCCACGCTTCACTGTGCATATCGGGTCGCTTAGATGACGTCCGGGCACAGCCTCTTTCATTTCCATGAAAAAAGACCGCTCTGTCATATAATCGAAGACAAATACCAGCTTCTGCCCCTCGTCCTCTATAAGCTCGTTGAGCGGAGTATCTTCCATGATCCATACATCCTGGTCGCTTGAGCTGCCCATATCCTCAAGAGTGATCTCCACCTCGCGTTGCCACTCGTCATCGCACAGGAAGAAGGAGTCAATGTCGTCTTTCGAATAATCCACGCTGTCGAGAATAGCATTCCGGAGCTGTAGAAAAGATGAGTTGGCGTCAATCTCGATCTCCCTCGAGAAATTGCTCACCTCGTCACTTACTAATTTGAACTTATATACCATAGTTTTATATGACTTATTGATTTGCTTTAGACGTTTCAGGAGCCCTCCGTCGAGACATCGGGCAGCTTTACAGTGCGAAATTAATTCATTTAATCATTGATGCAAAATAATTCGACATATTTTTTAACGAAGTATTGTAAAATATTTCAAAAAAAACGGGCGACCATCTGGCCGCCCGTTTTTATAACGTTTCACTTCAATGAATGATGTCGTATCTCTTAAATACTTTCTCTATGGCCTCGATGCTCCGTGCCACCTGCTCCTTTGTATGCGTTGCCATCAGGGAATACCGGATTAGGGTGTCCTGAGGAGCCACAGCCGGAGTTACCACGGGGTTAACAAACACTCCCTCGTCAAGAAGGTCGCGTGTCACGTGGAAGGTCTTATAGTCATCGCGTATAAAGAGAGGTATGATGGGAGTCGATGTGTGACCGATCTCGCATCCTAGAGCGCGGAACTGCTCCAATGCATAGTTGGTGATGTCCCAGAGATGCTGCTGACGTTCAGGTTCCGACAGCATTATGTCGAGAGCAGCGTTGACAGCGGCAGTAGACGCGGGGGTGATGCTCGCCGTGAATATATATGCGCGAGTATGGTGACGGAGGAAATTGGTCACACACTTGTCGGTGGCGATGAATCCGCCAAGCGATGCAAACGACTTACTGAATGTGCCCATGATAAGATCCACATCGTCGGTAACACCGAAATGATTGCATGTGCCGCGCCCACCTTCACCAAACACACCTATGCCGTGGGCCTCATCGACCATGACTGATGCGTTGTATTGTTTGGCCAGACGCACTATCTCCGGAAGATTAGCCACATCTCCTTCCATAGAGAATACGCCATCGGTGACTATCAGTTTCACCTTGTCAGGCTCACACTTCTTGAGCTGGGCCTCAAGACTCTCCATATCGTTATGGCGATATTTGAGATAATTTGAGAAAGAAAGTCGTCTTCCCTCTATAATGGAAGCATGATCCTGCTCGTCAAGAATGACATAGTCTTCTCTGCCCGTAAGCGTGGAGACAACTCCGAGATTGACTCCGAAACCCGTGCTGAAAAGCATCGCGTCTTCTTTGCCGACATATTCCGCAAGACGCGCTTCAAGCTGCTTGTGTATGTCGAGAGTGCCATTAAGGAAAGGAGAGCCGGCCATGCCTGTGCCGTATTTTTTCGTGGCCTCTATGGCGGCTTCTATCACTTTAGGATGGTTCGTAAGCCCCATGTAGCTGTTAGATCCGAACATAAGCACTTTCTTGCCGTTCATCAGCACCTCCGTGTTCTGCTCGCTGGATATAGGGCGGAAATAGGGATATACGCCGGCTGCCATTGCTCTTTGGGGAGCATCGTAGCGCGACAGTTTCTCTTGTAAAAGCTTCATACAGTTCAAGGTGTTTGCTTGCTGACATACCCCTCGGCCCGACTTGGGCTTGTCCGCTATTCAAGCGGTTGGGGCTGATTCAGGCTGCAAAGTTAACCATTTTTTTGTAATTAATCGCCAATTTGTCGTTCTTTTTATCCTTTAACGGTCACTTTTAGTTTTTGGGGCGATAAAACATTTTTGTCAACGCTCTCCGTCGCACGCGCCTCCATTGCCCATAAGATATGCCGGAGGCAACCATTCCCGACCGCTTTGTCCGCATCATGAGATTGGAACCGTTATCAACTGCCGGAGGGAGCCCGCGGCAACATTATTTGCCATCACACCGGGATCCGGTCAGCATTTTTTGTCATTTTTGTCAATCTGTGGCATTCGGAAGAAGAAATTGTAATTGCGGCAATCTCATTGCTTTACAAATTTTAATTAAAATTTCAATACTCTCTGAAACATTTAGCACGCGATTTGTTTATATGTTGAACGGGCGAGTTCCGGAGAGTCCGATCACAACATCGGCCACTCTTTATGACAATGCCACAAAACCTGAAATAAAAGACAAATCTAAAACTAAATTATAAAAATATTATGGCAAAGATCATTGGTATTGACTTGGGTACCACAAACTCCTGCGTAGCTGTGCTCGAGGGTAAGGACCCTGTAGTTATTCCTAATAATGAAGGTCGCAACACGACACCTTCTGTAGTAGCATTCGTCGACGGCGGCGAGCGCAAGGTCGGCGATCCCGCCAAGCGTCAGGCCATCACGAATCCTACCCGCACCGTATACTCCATCAAGCGTTTCATGGGCGAGACCTGCAGCAAGGTCGAAGACGAGATCAAACGCGTGCCTTACAAAGTGGTATGCCAGAACAACATGCCTAAGGTCGACATCGACGGCCGTGACTATACCCCGCAGGAGATATCTGCTATGATTCTCCAGAAAATGAAGAAAACAGCCGAAGATTATCTCGGCCAGGAAGTGACTGAGGCTGTCATCACGGTTCCTGCGTATTTCGATGATTCCCAGCGTCAGGCCACAAAGGAGGCCGGCGAGATCGCTGGCCTCAAGGTTAAGCGTATCGTCAACGAGCCTACAGCCGCTGCCCTCGCCTATGGTCTCGACAAATCTGACAAGGAACAGAAGATCGCAGTGTTCGACCTCGGTGGCGGCACATTCGATATCTCCATCCTTGAACTCGGCGACGGTGTGTTTGAGGTTAAGTCAACCAATGGAGACACACACCTCGGTGGTGATGACTTCGACCATGTGATCATCGACTGGCTCGCCGATGAGTTCAAGGCTGACGAAGGTGTTGACCTCCGCAACGATCCTATGGCCATGCAGCGTCTGAAAGAGGCTGCCGAGAAAGCCAAGATCGAGCTTTCGAGCTCCACATCGACAGAGATCAACCTTCCCTACATCACGGCAACGGCTTCCGGCCCGAAGCACCTTGTGAAGACTCTTACCCGTGCAAAATTCGAGGCTCTTTCGTCCAAGCTTATCGACGCAGTGGCTGCTCCGTGCCTCAACGCGCTTAAGGATGCCGGTCTTTCCGCATCGCAGATCGACGAGGTAATCCTCGTAGGCGGTTCCACACGTATACCGGCCATCCAGCAGAAGGTGAAAGAGATCTTCGGCAAGGAGCCCAACAAGGGTGTGAATCCCGATGAGGTTGTGGCTATCGGCGCGGCCATCCAGGGTGGTGTGCTCAGTGGCGACGTGAAAGACGTTCTTCTTCTTGACGTAGTTCCTCTGTCGATCGGTATCGAGACTCTCGGTGGCGTGATGACCAAGCTTATCGAGGCTAACACTACAATTCCTACCCGCAAGAGCGAGACATTCTCGACAGCGGCCGACAACCAGCCGGAAGTAACAATCCGCGTGCTCCAGGGCGAGCGTCCTATGGCAGCCGACGACAAGCTCCTCGGAGAGTTCAACCTCGCAGGCATCGCTCCCGCACCCCGTGGAGTGCCCCAGATTGAGGTTACTTTCGAGGTCGACGCCAATGGTATCCTTAATGTATCCGCCAAGGATAAGGCTACAGGGAAGGAACAATCGATCCGCATCGAGGCATCAAGCGGTCTGAGCGACGCTGAGATCCAACGCATGCGTGATGAGGCTAAGGCCAATGAGGAAGCTGACAAGAAAGCAAAGGAGAGAATCGACAAACTCAACCACGCCGATTCCGTAGTATTCCAGAGCGAGAAGCAGCTCAATGAACTTGGCGACAAGATCCCGGCCGATAAGAAAGCTGCAATCCAGAGCGCTATCGATCGTCTGAAAGAGGTTCACAAGAACCAGCTTGTGGAAGACATTGATTCAGCTGAGAAAGCTGTGACCGACGCGTTCCAGGCAGCAGCACAGGACATCGCCAACGCCCAGCAGGCTTCTGCCGGACAGCAGGCAGGTCCTCAGCCCGGTGCCGGACAGCAGCCCCACCAGAACAACGGAGGCGCTGAGGACGTTGAATTCGAGGAAGTGAAATAATCACATTCAGCCGACAATACAGGAGAGCGGTATGCCACACCCGGCACACCGCTCTTTTATTTTCCAGACATGATTGCCGGCACTTCCGGATAATCCTGTCTTCTGTCTCTCCCCACCACCCCATCCCCTCTCCCCCAACCTTAACTTCAACCCTCAACTTTAACCCTTCAACCTTTAACCTCTTAACCTTTAACCTTTAACCTCTTAACCTTTAACAACCCTATTATGATAAGGCTTAACGTTTTCCTCCTCCTTGAGGACGTGCAAAAGAAAGACGCACTGAAATTTGTTGCGACCCAACTTGTGGAGAAATCCCTTCATGACAAAGGCTGTGTGGCCTACGACCTGTTTGAATCCACGACAGTCGACAACCACATGATGATATGCGAGACATGGGCATCCGAAAAAGACCTCGAAGCCCACATGGCCTCACCTCATTTCAAAGAACTCGTGCCGAAACTCGAAGAGATAGCCACCATGACTCTCGAGAAATTCAATTTCTGATCACCATCCATATAAAAACACCATCTTGAATAGAAGGGAAGAGACATACCCCCACATGTCTCTTCCCTTTTTCTTTGTTGACGATTAGACTGTGATTATTCCCAATTCCCGATTGTCATTCCAAGAATTATTATTAAATTCGCGTTCGACATCAAAGTATTAAGCAATAAGGCATAAGCATGGACAAGAAAGAAATATTTAATAGAATTGAATATGTAGTGGCTTGTGTAGGAGCTTTCGCCCAACGGTATCAGCTCTCCAATATGCAGGCATACGCATATTTGCGTCGTTTCACAGGCATAGATTTCCTTCTCGACTGCTATGCCGCCGAGCATACCCTCTCCATTGACGATGCGGTTTCAGACCTTCAGGTCATTTGCCAACGGGAAGGAGGTAAAATATGACACGTCTCTATCACGGCTCTAACGTAGCCATTGAGCAAATTGACCTTTCGCGCAGTAAACGTGGCAAGGATTTCGGGCAAGGATTCTATCTCAACGCCAATCCCGACCAAGCTATGGAGATGGCAGCTCGAACAACTCGATTCCTCAACGAGGGAATACCTACTCTATCCTGCTTTGAGTTTGATGAAGACGAGGCGATAAAGAACGGTCTGAACATAAAGATTTTTCCGGATTACTCTGAAGAATGGGCTGAATTTGTCGTAATGAACCGTAAAAATAACTCCGATATTTCGGCTCATCCATACGATATTGTTATAGGCCCTATTGCCGATGATACGGTTGGCGTTCAGATTCGCCGTTTCATAATGGGTTATTTGTCCGCCTCCGCATTAGTTGAAGAACTGAGATTCCGAGGCGATCATGCAGTACAATACTTTTTCGGCACTCCTCAGGCCGTACAATTCTTAAAACGCATAGAATTATGACACAAGATATACAGTTTCAAATAGAATGCCTTGCGGCAGAACTTGCCGAGATGCTCATGACAGAATATGGCTGGGAGATACACCGTGCCCTTGACGAACTATATTCATCAGCCACCTTCGCCAAGCTCAACGATCCCGAATGCGGACTCTACTATCAAGGAGCCGTCTATATCTTCCAGTTCCTCAAATCCGAAATCGAAACCGGCAAGGTCGCATAAAATTATGGCAAAGAAAACCAAATCATATTCACAGGTGCAGGCTACAGATGCGTTGGAGCAGCTTGGTCAGCATGGCACCTCCGCGCTGGAGTTCGTCTATGACCTCCTACGCATTTTCGCCGGATATGGCGATGGCCAGGTGCGACGCACCAAGGACGGCATGAGCGGCTTAATGCCCGGAAAGAAGCGGAGTATGTCGGCAGACGTAAAGAATGTGAGGACTTTAACAAATATGCCGATGGATTCAAAGAGATTCAGCAAGGATTGAAGTCCGGGAAATACCGTCTTGTGAAATTCAGCGAGCCAAACTTAAAGGTTGGCAGGTATTTTGTAGAACAAGGTGTCATTGGTTATCTTGCTGCATTTGAGCAAGAAGCAGGAAATAATCTCGGCAGATTGGATGGACGTACCCGCGTAATATACGAGAACGGTTCGGAGGCTGACATCAAGTTCCGGACAATCACTAAAAATCTTTCGGTGGATGGTTACAGCATAATGAATACATCTGACATATCTCCGGAGGAATTTGAAAAATCATTTACTATTAATGATAATGACGTTGAGAGTGGCACAATATATGTACTCAAATCCAAATCCGCCCGACCTGAAATTGCGTCAATCAAGGACCTGTATAAAATCAGATTTTCAACCACTTCGGTAGAAAGCCGCATCGCCAACGCCAAGAACGAGCCGACGTATCTCTGCGCAGATGTTGAAGTAGTTGCAACATGGAAAGTCTACAATGTGAAATCATCGACTTTCGAGGCTCTTATCCATAAACTTTTTGCATCGGTCCAATTACAGGTTACTGTGGATGGTCACCAGCCCAAAGAATGGTTCATTGTACCATTAAAGATGATTGAAGAATCCGTTAATGCGATTATATTAGGCAAATCAATTGAATATAATCCACAACTCCAACAGATTATCTATTTTTAGACATGAGATTCTGGAATTACATAGGTGAGTTTTTCTTGTTTCGCTGGCTGTTTGGTAAGTTCAGGAAGTTCACAACAGAACATGATGTGCACACAGAGGACTTAGGAGCTTCAATTGACAGAGACAGTGAATATGTGAATGGTAATCATGATGAGGGAATAGTCCCTGATGGTGTAGCTAAACCTGTCGAAGATAATTTAATTAATGATTCCGACAATTCCGAGAATCTTGATGATTTAGATATATTCATGCGCAATAATAACGGTAATAATCATTCCTATCTTCATCCTGGAGACCATGGCAGTGATTATCATAGCGACGGCTGTTACAGCAGTCATCAAGATTGGAATTCCTGTAGTTTCTCACAATCGTATGATGATTTCCATGATGAGCAGGATGACCATGACATGATAGACGATGATTTTTAGGAATCTATAATTAAGCAATGGGCGAAGTACAGAAAATATCGATACGATTCTTTGACGACCGCGAAGTGCGGGCTGTCTGGGACGAAGAGGGGGCGAAGTGGTGGTTCTCAGTGCTTGATATAGTCGGGGTGCTCAACGCACAGGATGATTATGCCAAGAACCGCAATTACTGGAAGTATCTTAAAACCAAGCTCCGCAAGAATGGGAGCGAGTTGGTTAGTGCTACTAACCAACTGAAGCTGCTTGCCTCTGACGGGAAACGCTATCTTACTGACGTGCTTGATAATGACGGAGTCATATCCTTGGCGAAGAGTTTCCCTAATAATAAGGCGTCCAGATTCATTGAATGGTTCACCAACAACGACGAGAGTATTGACGGCAAAAGTCGGTCCAAAGCATACGCTTTGTTTGAGAGCAGTCTTATCGACGGTATCGAGGTCGGTACGGTGAAAGGATTGCAGCAGATTCATGCTTATCTTTTCGGAGGTCTTTATGATTTCGCCGGACAGATCAGGACTGTCAATATAGCCAAGGCGAGGTTCCAGTTTGCGATGGCTCAATATTTAGGTCAGACCTTGGCTGATGTTGAACGTATGCCGGAGGATTCGTTAGAGAATATCATCGACAAGTATGTTGAAATGAATGTCGCCCATCCGTTCAAAGAAGGCAATGGCCGCGCTACCCGCATCTGGCTCGATCTCATACTGAAGAAAAATCTGCAACTGTGCATTGACTGGAGTCATGTCGACAAACGAAAATACCTCGAAGCCATAACTCGTAGCGTTGCCGACCCCACTTCCATAAAAGATTTGCTTCGGTCGGCGCTTACTGACAAAATAAACGACCGTGATACCTTTATGAAAGGTATCGACTATTCATATTATTATGAACAAGAGGACTGACCGTAATTCACAAAGGCGATGCTGGCTCAGACTATTTTCGTAACTTTGGCGTTGAATAAGAAAAGATTATATTATGTCGGAAGCTGAGATGAATAGATATCGACTTACGTCGATGGAGGAGCCGGGCGATGAACGCATGGCCCAGATTATGCGAGAGGTCGCCGAGGATGCCCGCGAAAGCATCCGGCGGGCTGCACTGGGCCCAATGGGTCGGGCAAGATTTTTAACAAAAGATAAAATAAAGGATGACAGTATGATTGGATTAATTCTTTGGGCGATACTGATAATCATAATCGCTGAATGTGCCTGCCCAGGACTTATCTGGGTGATACTCGGCTCTCTTGCCGTGTACGGTGTTCTGTATTTCGGTATAATGGCAATAGTTGATAAAATCAAAAACAGAAAGTCATAGACTTTTTATGCAAGACTTTTATAAATCTCTTTTTGAGAATACGTCATTTAATTGTAGAAACATTTTCTGTTCCGATTGAGCGACGGAGGACTTGCAAAACGCTATGTCGATGAGCTCCTCGACTGGACCGCACCCATACTATTTACACTAAAATGATTTGTTATTATGTGGTTGATACTTTTATTTACCGGTTTGATATTTTTGGCGGTGGTTCGTTTCGAATCTAAAAAATTCAAAAGTTTTAGAAGCCGTAGGAGGGAAAGAAAGGATATACTCCGATCTGATCAATGCCATTCGGGAAATGCCGGAATATAAGATACTGTCCTATGAAAATTTTTCATTGGTAGCTACGTACTTGAACAGTTCTAATCAACACTGCAAAATTGATGTGTTCACAACCAGTAAGTTTACCAAAATATCTTTCAACATTCTTTATAAAGGGAAATGGGTAAGGACGGCAAAAAAGACTTTCGACGAATGTTTGGTGGGAGATAGTCTTCTTTTGGTCATAATATTAAATTTCCCTGATTGCGACCTCTC
Organism: uncultured Muribaculaceae bacterium; assembly: GCA_910588245.1. Taxonomy (GTDB): domain Bacteria; phylum Bacteroidota; class Bacteroidia; order Bacteroidales; family Muribaculaceae; genus Lepagella. The sequence continues at coordinate 48,886 of CAJUQP010000011.1, forward strand.
CAATTATACTCGTTGTCATGACTGACCCATAACCTCTATAACGTTATAAATCTCAATCTCCAATAAGTAGTGGTTATACATACGCATTATAGGGAAAGTTTCAGAATTTTATATTAACTTCGCACCATCAAACCATCGACTGAATGAACGGATATCACCGGAAAAACCGGAAAAGCTTCGCCAGGAACTCATAAGCTTATCGTAGCGAAGTATGACAATACACAGAATCCCATTACACTTGCCCGTAGGAGCGATAGCACAGGCAGTCAATGATTCATTGCGGAAACTGCCACGGCTCGTTGTGACCGCGCCACCGGGATCGGGCAAGTCAACCCTGCTGCCGCTCACAATCCTCGGAGGGATCAGCAAAGGCCGCATTATCATGCTTGAACCAAGGCGCGCCGCCGCACGACAGATCGCAATGCGGATGTCGCAGATTCTCGGTGAAAATCCCGGTCAGACCGTAGGATATCGCATGCGATTCGAATCAAAGATATCTGCATCGACACGTATAGAAGTTGTCACGGAAGGCGTGATGGAACGTATGTTGATCGATGATCCCACTTTAGAAGATGTGTCGGTGGTGATATTCGATGAGTTTCACGAACGCAGCGGTGTCGCCGATCTTTGCCTTGCCCTCACACGCGAGGCACAAGATCTGATACGCCCGGATCTATCCATTGTCATCATGTCGGCCACTATGGATACCGACAATTTGTGCAAGGCTTTTGATGCCCCACTCATAAAAGCCGACGGGAAGATGTATGATGTCAGGATAATCAACGGCGAAGACATCGATGCTTCCCAGTGTGCGGCTGCCGTCGCGTCCGCGGTGCGCCGTGCATACCGCACGCATGACGGAAACATTCTCGCATTTCTTCCGGGACAAGGAGAGATAGCCTCCTGCATGACAATGCTCTCCGGCACCCTCCCTGATGCCATGATTTTGCCGCTGCATGGCATGCTGCCCCCCGAAGAGCAGTATAAGGCAGTGGAATATGACCCTGTGGGATTACGGAAAATATTGCTCGCCACTCCCATAGCGGAGACCTCCCTGACAATCGACGGAATCCGCACTGTGGTGGATTGCGGCTTATACAAGAAACTCAAGACCGACACATACACAGGTCTCGGACGTCTGGAGACTCAACGTATCTCTATAGACATGGCGACACAACGTAGCGGACGGGCAGGACGGCTTGCGGAAGGCGTATGCTTCCGGCTTTGGTCGAAAGCCACGGAGCATCGTATGCTGCCTACACGCATACCGGAAATCCTTGAGGCAGACCTCTCCCCGATGATACTCGAGATCGCAGCCTGGGGAAGCAATACACCCATGGATCTTCCATGGTTGACGACGCCCCCTGCGCGGCACGTTGCCGACGCTGTCCAACTGCTGACAATGCTCGGAGCCCTGGATCCGGAAGGCCGGATAACTCCTTTAGGCCGCAGGATGGCGACATTGCCATGCCATCCGAGAATAGCGAATATGCTTTTGGCAGCCTCTGACGGGAAACAACGTGCCTTGGCTTCTGACATTGCCGCCATTATTGAAGAGAAAGATCCTCTTAACAATGACAATGATGCCGATATAAATACACGCATAATTCATCTTAGAGACCATCGCAAAAATGGCAGGCAAGGCCGATGGAGCCGTATTATGCAGATTGCCTCGCAGTATCGCCGCATGACCGGTTGTGCGGAAGACAATTCCATTCCAGATATCGGTGACACCGGCAGACTCATAATCTCGGCATATCCCGAAAGGATAGCCCAGAAACTTAAAGATGGCGTCTACCGCCTGCCGGATGGTGAGAGCGTGACTCTTCCCGAAGCCGATGATCTCTCGGGTGAGGAATTTCTGGCAATCGCTCTGATGGGACGAAGAATTTTCCTTGCTTCGCCTGTCAGCCTGTCGGAGATTGAACGTATCGCACGCCCTTTTACAAACATGTCTTGGGACACACGAGAAGGTGGCATTATTGCCAGAGATGAGATGAGGATCGGACAGCTTGTTGTCTCATCACGACCACTTCAGGACCCGGACCGTGAAGAGATTGTCAGAACGATATGTCGTGTAGCCATTAAATATGGCAGAAGCATGTTCGATTTCAACGAAGATGTGTCTCGTCTGCAGCAGCGCATCGCCATTGTCGCCCAATGGCATCCCGAGTTATCTTTGCCTGATGTGACAGTCGACAGATTGCTTGCGACGGCTCAAGAATGGCTTCCTCTATATATTGGTCAAGCCACCAGGCAGCAGGAGCTGCGCAAATTAAATATCTGCCAGATAATCGAAGGGATTGTCGGTTATGAACGAATGCAAGAAATTGACCGTATAGCCCCCACCTGTGTTAAGCTTCCGGGAGGCCGGACTACGAAAATCGATTATCGTGCAGGAAGCCCTATCCCGGTAGTCAGTGCCCGTCTGCAGGATTGTCTCGGCCTTTTCGAGACTCCCCGCATTGACAACGGACAGCGTCCCGTGCTTATGGAGCTTCTGTCGCCCGGCTTCAAACCTGTGCAACTGACACAAGACATGCATGGTTTCTGGACAAGCACATATTTCGAAGTGCGCAAAGAACTCAGGCGCCGTTATCCCAAACATCGGTGGCCCGATGATCCGTTCAATCCTTAAGGGGGATCATGGTGAATCCCCACTTGTAGCGCCGGTTGGCGGGAATAGTATGTTCGGGAAGCGGACGGTCGCCCCAACTGTCGTAGCCGGCCACACCCTGCTGGCGCATATCGATACAAAGCTCAACGAAGTCACGCGGTGAGACATCGTTGATGTGCGTCTGCCGTCTTAATCTGTCTTTCGCTTTACGCTCGTCATGATCCGCCACCTCCCCGGGAGTAAAATTGTTCCACTGGTAAGGACGCCCGATAGCCTCCTCCGAATCGAAATCCTCCACCGAATTGCGAAGCGCGTTGAATCCGACTAACGAATCGGCCCTGATCTCCAGGCCTCGTCCTCTTCCGTCGGAGAGACGCAGCCAGCGGGTGTCGGTTCTATGCCCGTTCTCCTGTGGCCGCACATATCCCTTTGTGTACATAGCGGAGGCCGAGGTCTTATAGAGCCCCACATGACTTCCCGAGTTGCGGTCGATATAGTTCTCCTCCGGCCCTCTGCCGAAATAAGTGACGCACTCCATCTCTTTAGGCAGACGCATCCTTGTCCCCAGCCGCGGAATCGTCAGATTTGCCAGCGAATCTCCCTTTTCACCGGGATCGTAGTCTACACCGACATGCACCACACCGTCAGCATATACAGTATATGCCATCTCATAACGCGCGCCGTAAGGAAGAGCGTAAACCACTATGATCTCAGCATTGTCACCGTTCCGCATAGCCGCCACACTCTCTGCCTTAAGTTCCATGCCGGCGAGTTTCCACACATGATCGCGCGCAGGCATCCCGTTACCATAATCGTTGTCGGTCGGGGCGCGCCAGAAATTCGGACGCAGTCCGAAACCATCCTTCACCAGCTCAATGCCCCCTGCTTCATATGAAGACAGACATCCTGCACTTCGATCAAAAGAGAGTCTGGCAATCTTTGAATTCACTCTGATCGAGGTGGCATCCTCCTCAATTTCAACACTTCCCTTGGACTTATGTCCCTTCCTCGCAAGCGGTTCGACAGGCAGACGGAACTGCTCCGTAGCTATCACATGGCCGGCGGGAATCAAAGGCTCATCTTCTATTGTCATGACGCTGAGATTGAGAAAGTATTCCGTATCAATAGCTCTTTTCAGTCCGCCTACAGGCACAGTAAAGATTAAACTTCCTTGCGGAGCGACGTCAAGACGTTGAGATCCTTTCCGGATAATCTTTCCATCGCGCATTATCTCATAAACCATCCTATATTTTCCGAGATCAGTGAAATAAAACCTGTTGTCGACCCTTATTTTTCCTGCCACCGGATCAACGGGCTCAAAACCGACATTCTGATAGGCATATTTCACCTCGGTCATAGCCGGATGCGGTGTGCGGTCAGGAGCTATGATTCCGTTGCAGTTGAAATTGCCGTCGCTCGGCGCGTCCTTGCCGAAATCGCCTCCATAAGCCCAGTATTTCCTACCCTCGGAGTCTGTCTGTGACAATCCTTGATCTATCCAATCCCAGATGAATCCGCCTTGAAGATTGGGATACCTGTTGATCGATTTCCACTGGAGCGCCAGATTTCCGTTGGAGTTGCCCATGGCATGGGAGTATTCCGAAGGCATCACCGGACGGTCGCTCCCTGCGCGGCCGATCTCCTCGAGCCATGCCGCATCCGGATATTGCGGCACATACATGTCGGAATTCCATTCCCACTGCGCCCTCTCGTAACATACCGGGCGGTTCATACCCCCTTTCTCACGCTCTTTTATATATAGGTATGTCTGATAGAAATTATAGCCGTTGCCAGCCTCGTTACCAAGCGACCATATGGCCACGCACGGATAGTTTTTGTTGCGCTCATACATGTTGGCCGTGCGGTCGAGATGCTTGGCGAGCCAGTCGGGATTGTTGCCGAGCGTGCCCCCCTTGCGGAGATTGTAATACATGCCGTGGCTTTCTATATTGGCCTCATCATATACATAGATGCCATATTCATCGCAAAGCTCATACCATCTTCTGTCCTGAGGATAATGGCTCAGACGCACAGCGTTGATATTGTTGCGTTTCATAAGCTCGATATAGCCGCGCATTTCATCCTCCGTGACATAATGGCCGGTCTTTTCATTGTGCTCATGCAGGTTGACCCCCTTCATCTTGACCGGCTTGCCGTTTACCATAAAAACCGTGTAAGGCCGGCCGTCAGCCGATTTTTCCGCAAGTTCCTTTATCTCAAAGCGTCGGAAACCCACATTGAATGGAATTATATCGGAGTCTGTCCCGTCGCGGACAGTTATCAGAAGCCGGTAGAGATCCGGCCGTTCGCTCGACCAGGCCTTCACCTCCTTTATATTATCCTCAAAACTGAGGGCATCGTTTATCTCCGCGCCTGAAGCTATCTCCACCTTCCTCTCCCCTTTCGACACAGTCCTGCCTGCGGGATCGGACAATTCATATCCAATTGTCAGTTCCCGGTTACTGTCCGATGTGTTTGCAAGATCAAGGTCAAGCCTGAATAGGCCGTTACGATATGTGTCATCGAGATTGGAAAGGATCCTGAAATCGCGCACACCGGCAGCGGGAAGCGAATAGAGAAACACGTCTCTCTCAATACCGCTTATACGGAAAAAATCCTGGCATTCCAGATATGACCCGGTGCTCCAACGATAGATCTTAAGCACAAGAGTGTTCTCTCCGGATTTAAGGTAATCATTTATCCTGAACTCTGCCGGATTCTTGGAATCCTCACTGTAGCCCACCGGCTTACCGTTTACATAGACATACATGCCTGACTTGGCACCCGCCAGATGGAGGAATATATCGCGTCCGTTCCACCCTTCCGGCACTGTGAAGCCACGCCGGTACACCCCTACCGGATTTGCCTCGGGCAATGTCGGGGGCTGCGGATTTTTCGGTTTGAACTCGTAGCCGTGGTTGGTGTATATCGGCACGCCGAATCCCTGCACCTCCCAGTTGCCCGGCACCCGGATGCTATTCCACTCGATATCCGTCTCAGGTTTTTCGATACCTGCAGGGATATCTCTGTCTGAATCAAAATATAGGAAATCCCACACCCCATTTAGCGGCCGGTAAAACGGACTGTTGCCGTAACGCCGCGTCAACGCTTTCTCTCTTGTGTCATACACCATAAAGGCACTGTGGGCTTTTACCCGGTTCACACCCGTACAACCCACGTCAAGATGACTGGGAAAGCCGGACTCCGGCGACATTATCGTGCCCGTGGTCTCAGACCCTCCCGCGGCATGAATCCGCATCTGCGAAAAGGTGACGCACATGAGCGTAAGCAATCCAATCTCGAATTTCAACATATCCATGAATATCAAGTTTTTCAAAGTCCAAAGATAAGCAAAATCCCCGACACGGACAACCCCGCATGCCAGTCCTGTGAAAAATCCGTGACAAACACCGGTCGCCACCGGGAAATTATATGCAGTTTTTATGCCTGCGACAAAGCGGATATGCAGATTTTTTCTTAATTTCGCGCCATGTTGAGAATCCACAAAGTAGCGATAGCCCGTATATTCTCCGATCTTATCAAGGCCGACCGCATCATTGATGCCGGCGAGATGGAATGCTGGCGTAGGATATGCGGGAAATATTCCATCGACAACGATGCAAGAAGAGAGGCGATCGACATTCCATTGGCCCGGGCGCTTGAGCTATTGTGCACGGCGGAAATGAGCGGACTTAAAGAGGATTTCATGGCCAACTGCCGCAGCATGGCGGTCAGCGATGGCTTCTGCGCGCACTCCGAGGCACTTCTGATGGCTGCCCTGGCCACCGTGCTCGATGACGCGTGGCCTCTCTATGGTAAGGTATTCTCAATTCCGCGCACAGACTTCAACATCGACATAGGCACGGTGCTCTATATCGAGAATGAATATCACTCAGCCACAAACGAAGCTATCCGGAACGGCTACAGGTCGATATTCAAGGAACTGCAGCTCGCAGGATTCCATTTTGTATATATCCCGGAGATAATCAACCACTACAGCACCACCGATCCGGCCCTGTTAAAGGATATCCTCTCTTTTCTCTCCCCTTCGATGAGCAATGAGGCTCTCGACCATGTCTACTCGGCGCTCATGGGAATGACAACCGGAGGCTTCTGCAAGGATCTGCTCTGCAACAAGTGCGGTATGACGGAACTCCGCTCCGTAAGTCCGTCACTGCTGATTAAGATCGGCGACAGTTTTGTGGGGGAGAATCAATATGCCGACTATCTCTGCATCGACATCGGGAAAGATGTGGTCGGCACTGTGCGCGCTTTCGTAGACTGCTTCTGCGGGATGCTAAGCGGCGATGTGGCTGTGGTCAGTGCCTCAGGCGACCGTGACGGCCGGTTTTATTTCCATGGATTCTATAAGCAACTCCTCGACATTTTCCTCGTGCGCCGCAATATCAGGAGCGTCGTTCATATCAATCCATACAGGGAAGAGATTCTTTTCCCCGGAATAGATGCGAAAGCTACTGGCGTTCATCGCCGTGAGAAAGCACTGTATGCCCTTCTTCTCTGCCAGGGAAGTGAGGGCGTCGATTTCAGCGCCCCGGCATCAGCCGATGCCCTGGGGAGCTACAATCTACGTATGCAAAAGATACAGCGCCGATATGAAGCGATCTACGAGATGTTCGGCGGAGAGAAAGGGGCGGCTCCTGATCTGGGGCTTCCGGAGATAAGACGCCCTATTTTCAGCTGTCTTAAAAGATCGCTGAGGAATCTCAAAGGCCTTTATAATCCGCAGGACTATAATGTGACGAAAAACGCCGACGGGTCCTTCTCCGTGCACGTGGAGCCCGATCTGGTGTATGTCTGTCAGTCAGGCAGCGAGCGGCCGGTGCCGCTCCATCTATCTTATTTGTATCAGGTTTGGAAAGGGATTTAGAAGTCATTTTAAAAAATTAGACAACGACTTCTAAGCCTGCAATATTGCATTCGTATCGCGGTAAAACCGCACCTCTCCGATTGAAACATTATGAAGATTTCTATGTTGTGACAACAAAACAGTAATTTTGCATCAACAAAAACCAAATCAATTTATGTATAGCAACAGCAACAACATCAATGTCACACCGCGCCTGATAAAAGGAGCGATATGGAGTGTGGCCGGAATCATCCTGCTCGTAGTGGCCATGGCGTTCATCCGCCCGTGGTATAATGTATGGTCGCAGGAGATGGAGGGGAAAGCCGAATTCGCCAAGGCCGAACAGAACCGCAAGATAAAGATTGAAGAGGCCAAGGCCAACCTTGAGGCGGAGAAACTCAACGCCCAGGCCGAGATCGAGAGGGCCAAAGGGGCGGCGGAAGCGATCCGCATAGAGAACGGCAGCATCACTCCTACTTATATCCAGTATCTCTGGGTGCGCCAGCAGTCCGACCTCAGCGACAAGACCGTGATCTATGTCCCGACAGAGACCAACCTCCCGATCCTCGAATCCACAAGAGCCTTGGGCATTCCCAAGGACTGATTTGCGATATGGCGCGTTGTCTCTTCCGGCGCGCCGTAACTGAGCGACATGTATAAACCCATATAACCCCATATGTCACAAACACATCATTACACCGGCCTGACCGAGGCCGAAGTCGCGGAAAGCCGCGGGAAATATGGAGTCAACATCCTTACCCCTCCTGAGAAGGAGCCGCTGTGGAGACAGTTCCTGAAGAAATTCGGCGATCCGCTTATCATCATCCTTATGATCGCCGGGGTGCTGTCGGTCGGCATCTCCTGCTACGAATACTGGGGACTCGGCCAGGGGGCCGGCGTTTTCTTCGAACCCGTCGGGATCTTTATTGCCATTCTCCTCGCCACAGGCCTCGCGTTCATATTCGAGCTGAAGGCCGACAAAGAGTTCGCTCTGCTCAATCAGGTGAACGACGACGAGCCCGTGCAGGTGATACGCGGTGGCAACATCGTGCAGATAGCCAGGAAAGATGTCGTGGTCGGAGATATCGTCATCCTCAACACCGGAGAGGAGGTGCCTGCCGACGGTGAACTGCTCGAGGCTGTCATGCTCAACATCGACGAGTCGACCCTTACCGGCGAGCCCATATGCCACAAGACCACCGATCAGACACAATTTGACAAGGAGGCCACCTTCCCGAGCAACCATGCCATGCGGGGCACGAAGATCATGGAGGGACACGGCGTCATGCGCGTGCTCGCGGTAGGCGACAGTACGGAGAATGGCAAGGTGTTCGAGGCCGCGCAGATCGACGACAGTGTCAAGACCCCGCTCAACGAGCAGCTCGACGGACTTGGCAAGCTTATAACCAGAGTATCCTACGGCTTCGCGGCAGCCATCATCGCCGGCCGTATCGTGATGTATTTCATCAACGTGCCGGAATTCGACTGGATGTCGCTTCTGGCATTCGTCCTCCAGACCCTGATGGTGGCCGTCACCCTCGTGGTGGTCGCCGTGCCTGAAGGACTTCCGATGGCTGTGACCCTCTCGCTCGCATATTCCATGCGCCGCATGCTTAAGACCAACAATCTCGTGCGCAAGATGCATGCCTGCGAGACTATGGGCGCCGCAACTGTGATATGCACCGACAAGACCGGCACTCTTACCCAGAACCAGATGCAGGTCTACAAGGCCGATTTCTTCGGAGAGCCGTCAGACGATATCCTCTTTGAGGGAATCGCCGTGAATTCCACCGCGCAGCTCGATCTCTCCGACGCCAAACCTCAGGTGCTCGGCAATCCCACGGAGGGAGCCCTGCTCCTGTGGCTCCGGAAGAGAGGCGTCAACTATCTCGATATCCGTGAGAAAGCGGCGCGCCTGGAGGAACTCCCCTTCTCCACCGAGCGCAAATATATGGCCACTGTCGTGAAGTCGGCGTCCGGGAAGGTCATACTCTACGTGAAAGGGGCTCCGGAGATCGTATTCGCCATGTGCCGCGACACCGCCGGAGTTACAAAAGCCGAGATCGACGCCAGGCTCCTCGAATATCAGAACCAGGCCATGCGCACTCTCGGTTTCGCCTGGCAGGAGATCATGCCGGGCGACAAGACCATCGAAGACGGCCGTGTCGTGGCCGGCAACCTCACGTTCCTCGGGATCGTGGCGATCTCCGATCCTGTGCGCGCCGATGTGCCGATGGCGGTCAGGGAGGTCATCGACGCCGGCATCAAGGTAAAGATTGTCACCGGCGACACCCCCGGCACCGCGAAAGAGATAGGGCGTCAGATCGGCCTCTGGGACGACACCGCCGACGGCGACCGCAACATCATCACCGGCACTGAGTTCGCCGAGCTCTCCGATAAGGAGTTGAAAGAACGTGTCGGCGACCTGAAGATCATAGCCCGTGCACGTCCGATGGACAAGAAACGCCTCGTGGAGGCCCTGCAAGCCAACAATGAGGTCGTGGCCGTGACAGGCGACGGCACCAACGACGCCCCGGCTCTCAAGACGGCGCATGTCGGCCTCTCGATGGGCGACGGCACATCGGTGGCCAAGGAGGCGTCAGACATCACCATCATCGACAACTCCTTCTCCTCCATAGGCCGGGCAGTGATGTGGGGCCGGTCACTATATCAGAACATACAGCGCTTCATACTCTTCCAGATGACGGTGAATGTGGCGGCCTGCTTCATAGTGCTCTGCGGGGCCTTCATGGGGATGCAGTCGCCGCTGACGGTGACCCAGATGCTCTGGGTCAACCTGATCATGGACACCTTCGCGGCCATGGCGCTCGCCTCGTTGCCCCCCTCGCGGTCGGTGATGAAAGAGAAACCGCGCCCTCGCGAGGCGTTCATCATCAACAGCCCGATGTGGAGATCGATCATCGGGGTCGGGGGAATCTTCTTCCTCCTCCTTTTAGCGCTGCTCTATTATTTCGAGCATACAGATATCACATGCCTCACTCAGGTCGGACATGTGGCCATGGGTCCGAACACCGGACTGAGCGCCTACGAGCTCTCGCTCTTCTTCACGATCTTTGTCTTCCTCCAGTTCTGGAACATGTTTAATGCACGCGCTTTCGAGACAGGCCGTTCGGCATTCCATTTCAAAGACTGCGAAGGCTTCGGGCTCATCGCCCTCCTCATCCTTTTCGGCCAGATCCTGATCGTGAGCATCGGAGGAGAATTTTTCAATGTCGTCCCGCTGAAAGCCATCGACTGGGTGATCATCATCGGAGGCACCTCACTGGTGCTCTGGATCGGAGAGCTTCTCCGCCTCTTCAGGAAATAACCCCGACATAACCCCACCCCTTCCGCCGCGGCAATCCCCGATTGTCGCGGCGGTTGTTTTTCACAACAGAAAAAACGCGCGGAGGCGCAACGGGCTCGCGAAGTTTTAAGATCTTTGCGTTGTGATGTCAACTGGTGATGTGATATTTTCGCTGGGAAAGGCTTGTTTCGATTCGTAATAGCCCGATAAAAAAGGGATATTTTTTAATCGCATACTGCCAATCTCAATAAAAATAGTTATCTTTGCATCTATTGATAGCAACGCTAATCTGAAAATGACCAAGTAATTATCACAAAGACATACGGCGAGAGCCGAATACTTTGAGAATACTCATGTAGGCGTTACGGGCTTTGGTCGGCCTTCAGATGCTACTTGGGTGTTCTCATCTTGTTTATATGGAATTTATAGACAACGTAAATAAGACGTTAAAAGACGATATGGCAACCACCTTGCACACAGGCTCCAAGGTGGCTATTGCCGCGTCATGTTTTTCCATATATGCATTTCAAGAACTGAAAGAGCAACTCTCAGATATATCTGAACTTCGCTTTATTTTCACTTCGCCTTCTTTCATAACCGAAAAGGCTGACAAGCAAAAGCGCGAGTTCTACATTCCACGTCTTAATCGTGAACGTGACCTCTATGGCTCCGAGTTTGAAATCAAGCTTCGCAATGAACTTTCTTTAAAAGCCGTTGCGAAAGAGTGTGCTGAGTGGATTCGTAAAAAGGTTTGCTTCAAATCCAACCGCACCAATGCCGGGATGCCGTCATTTGCCACTATTGACGACACTACATATATGCCACTTGGAGGCTTTACCACAGTTGAGTTAGGTTGCGAGCGCGGTAATAGCCTCGCTATCGCAATCAATAAGATGGAGGCACCATTCTCTCAACAGTATCTTCAAATCTTCAATCAGATTTGGAACGACGGAGACAAACTTCAGGTCGTTACAGAGAAAGTGCTCGACAATATCACCAACGCTTACAAAGAAAACTCCCCGGAGTTTATCTATTTTGTTACACTCTACAATATCTTCAACGAATTTCTTGAAGATATTTCGGAAGATGTGCTTCCCAATGAAGCTACAGGTTTTAAGTCAAGCGTTATCTGGAACAAGCTCTACAATTTCCAACGTGATGCGGCTCTTGCCATCATCAACAAGCTCGAAAAGTATAACGGCTGTATCCTCGCCGATTCCGTCGGTCTTGGCAAGACATTCACCGCACTTTCGGTCATAAAGTATTACGAAAACCGAAACAAGTCCGTTCTCGTTCTTTGCCCCAAAAAACTGCACGACAACTGGGTTACATACCGTAGCAACTATGTCAATAACCCTCTCGTTGCCGATCGTTTGCGCTATGATATTCTCTATCATACCGACCTGTCGCGCTCGTCGGGTCAGAGCAACGGCCTCGACCTCGAACACATAAACTGGGGCAATTATGACCTTGTGGTAATTGACGAGAGCCACAATTTCCGTAACGGCGGCAAAGTTACCACCGACGAGAATGACGAGAATCCGCGCGAGAACCGCTATCTCCAGTTGATGAACAAGGTTATCCGCGCCGGGGTCAAGACCAAGGTGCTTATGTTGTCGGCTACACCGGTCAACAATCGCTTCAACGACCTGCGCAATCAGCTTGCCCTCGCTTACGAGGGAGACAGCTCGATTATGGACGCGCAGCTCAAAACATCAAGCTCTCTCGACGATATTTTTCGTCAGGCTCAGACCGCGTTCAACCGTTGGTCGAAACTTCCTGCCGAGGAACGAACCACAAAGACATTGCTCGAAATGTTGAGCTTCGATTTCTTTGAAGTCCTCGACAGCGTAACCATTGCCCGCTCCCGCAAGCATATCGAGCAATATTACGATACCACCGACATCGGAAAATTCCCGGAGAGACTGAAACCAATCTCCCGCGCTCCCAAACTTACTGACCTACCTACTGCGGTCAGCTTCAATGATATTTTCGTCAGTGTGACGGAACTAAACCTCGCCATCTACACACCTTCCGATTTCATCCTGCCGAGCAAACTGGAGAAATATATGGAAGTGCGCGAGGATGGACGTTTTAGCAATCTTTCGCGCAGTGGCCGTGAACGTGGCATCAGGCAACTTATGAGCATTAACCTGCTCAAACGTCTCGAAAGTTCTGTCAATTCGTTCCGCCTGACCCTTGAACGAATCAGAAAATATATCGAAGCTACGATAAATGCCATAGATGAACTTGCCGCCAAGCAAGAACCTTCAATGGTCTGCGATTATGATTTCTCATACGGTCTCGACTTCGACGAGAGGGAGGACACCGTCTTTATCGGGAACAAGAAGACCAAAATCGCACTGGAGGATATGGACTATGTTCAATGGCGCGGCTATCTTGCCAAGGACCTCGACAATCTGAACACACTGCTGTTCATGCTTGCCGACATCACCCCTGAACATGACAGCAAACTGCAGATGCTCATTGAGGAGATCCGTAATAAGTTTGCCAATCCTATCAATGGTGACAACAAGAAGATAATAGTCTTCACGGCTTTCTCCGACACAGCTCAGTATCTCTACGAGAACATAGCACCGCTCATTAAGGAGCGTACAGGGCTTAACACAGCCCTTGTGTCGGGAGACGTCGAAGCTCGCTCGACCCTAAAATTACGAGAGAAACTGGACTTTAACAAAGGCCTTACGCTGTTTTCGCCGATTTCCAAGGAAAAGGCGACAATCTATCCCCATATTAATGAGGAAATAGATGTGCTTATCGCTACCGACTGTATCTCGGAAGGTCAGAACTTACAGGACTGCGACTTCCTCATTAACTACGATATACACTGGAACCCCGTGCGTATCATTCAGCGCTTCGGTCGTATCGACCGCATCGGCTCGCGCAACGCGGTGATTCAGCTCGTCAACTATTGGCCCGACATGGACCTTGACGATTATATCAATCTCAAAGGCCGTGTCGAGGCTCGTATGAAAGTATCGGTTCTTACCGCCACCGGCGATGACAATCCCCTTTCAGCCGAGGAACAGGGCGACCTCAAATATCGCCGCGACCAGTTGGAACGCCTAAAAGAGGAAGTCGTCGATATTGAGGAAATGAACACCGGTGTATCCATAATGGACCTGGGCCTGAATGAATTTCGTTTAGACTTGCTCGACTACATGAAGCAGAGGCACGACATCGAGCATACACCGATGGGGCTTCATGCCCTCGTCGCTTCCGATAAGGACGCACCTCCTGGTGTTATTTTCGTGCTCAAAAATCGCAATAACGAAATCAACATCGACCGTAAGAACAGGCTCCACCCGTTTTATATGGTCTATATCTCGAAGGACTCCGAGGTAATTGTAGATCATCTCGACCCGAAAGACCTTCTCGACCGTATGCGCCACCTTTGCCGTGGCAAGTCCGAACCTATACTTGAACTATGTCGCAAGTTCAACGCCGAAACTCGCGACGGTCAGCGTATGGGAACATACTCCCGTCTGCTCGGCGATGCCATCTCGTCGCTTATCAAGGTTAAGGAATCGACCGACCTCTTTTCGTTCCTCGACGGCGATACCGGCTCGCTATTCGGCAACGAAGTTCGTGGCCTCGATGACTTTGAGCTTATTTGTTTCTTAATTATCCGTTAAATATGGGAATTTATACTATAGAATATCTTAAAGGACTCCGTGAATCGGAAGACCATGTTGAATTCAAGGCTGCTGAACATGGTAATTTTGCTTATGACGGGGGGACAAAACCAAATCCCAAAGATCGGCGCAAATGTATTCTTGGTTATGTCACTGCATTGTGCAATGCTGGAGGTGGTGCATTAGTCCTCGGAATGCACGACTCTTATCCTCATTATGTTGTCGGAACTCAGCAATGCCTCAATGCATTGGGTAAATTGGAAAACAAAATTTACAAAGACACTGGCATTTTAACGAGTATATATGAACTCTTTGAAAATCCAACATCAAAGACGGGTCGTGTAGTTGTAATAGAAGTAGAAGGTCGTCCCATTGGTCGCCTTTTCAGCTTTGAAGATGTCTATCTTACTCGAGTTGGTGAAGACTTGCTACCTATGCCGGTCGAGCAAACCTTTAGCGTCTTACAAGAAACAGAACCAGATTTCTCGTCTGAAATATGCCCTGGTCTTAAGCTATCTGATCTTGATACGGAAGCCATCAGGATATTTAAGGAGCGGTATTCAGATAAACAAAATAATAAGCATTTCAAAGCCCTTTCAAACAAACAAGCATTGAGTGACGTCAAATTAATTAATGGCAATAAGGTCACTTACGCAGCATTAATTCTGTTAGGCAAGAAAGAGTGTATCCAAAAATATCTTCCTCAAGCGTCAATCATACTTGAATATAGAAAATCAGAGGCCTCCATTACATTTGATAACCGGCAACAATACTGTGGACCATTCTTCAGAATAATAGATGAACTTTGGCACGACATTAATCTGCGTAACAGCAAAATAGACATCCAAAACAATTCATATATCGATAATATACCGTATTTTCGTGAAGATGTCATTCGAGAGGCTATAAATAACGCTATAGCTCATAGAGACTATCGCAAAACCAGTGAGGTGGTTATCAAATTATATCCTGAACTTTTTGTTGTCATCAATGCAGGTGGCTTTCCTTTAGGTGTTACTATTGACAACCTTTTGGAGGTGCCAAGTACTCCTCGCAACAGATTACTTGCCGATGTTATGGCAGTCACCGGTTTAGTCGAACGTTCTGGACAAGGTGTAGATAAGATTTTCAGGGAGACGATTTCCGAGGGGAAAGAAAAGCCGGATTATAGCCGTTCTGATTTCTTTCGAGTGGAACTACATATTTCTGCCGCAATCAAGGATGTTTCATTCGCATTGTTTCTTGAATCTGAGCAACGTGATTTGAAAGATGAAGAAAAGCTTTCTGTTTTCGAGGTAATTGCTTTGGACGAGATTCGGAAAAACAATTCCCGTTCGGTACCTAAGAATATTATACACAGTCTCTTGAATAGGAACCTTATCGAAAAGAGAGGCCAAACAAGTGGCACATATTATATATTATCCCGAAGTTATTATGAATTTAGTGATAATAAAGGAGAATATAGCCAGAAAGCCAATTGGAATACCTCGCAGGCTATGCCTCTAATATTTGCCCATTTATCGCAATTCTCCAGCGCGAAAATGAGAGATTTCGCAGCCTTGTTGGAGCCTCATTTGAGCAGACGACAAGTCCGCTCGCTAATTGATTCGTTAGTAGAAAGAGGAACTCTCAAAAAGAATGGAATAGGATCTGGCACATATTACACTATAAGCGAATCTTTTATCAAAAGTTCCGAACTCTTAGTTGAGGCGATCAGCATTGGTTTGGAAGAACTCCAGAAACGAAGTTCTCAAACTCAAAGTGGCCAAAACCATGTCCAAACGACGTCCAAAAATGAGACTAAAAACAATGGTTGAAGTACATAATAAGCTGAATATCAGAATATCTTAAATTGTCCAAAAACTCGTCCCAACTAAAGAATAACTATGTTAGGCCTGCCGCAATCTACAGAAGTCAAGCGACCGCTACCGAAAGTGCAGCTTTATAAGCGGTTCGACTGGAAACCATCGCAACGTGAAAGTTTCGATGGGGATGTTTCGCATCTTGACTTCGTTAACTGGATTGCACCGCGCACCCTCCCGGCTATCGCTGAGGGTGCCGAAGTTAAGGAGATTTTCGTTATCGAAGTGTCGCTCAAATCACGCAACTTCGACACAAAGAGTATCGTCCTTCTCGCTAAAAGTATTCCGCAGCGCGTAATATACCTTCTTCGCTCTGAGGACAACGCTCTACTTGCGGTCTATCATACTAAGCTGTTCACTTCATCATGGCAGCCTCTTGACAATGTAAGTGTACCACTCGACGGCTTAAATCTCGATGCCGTTTGGCAGAATATCGTCGCTTTTGTCGGTGAATTGGAGGTCGCCGAAGGGAACTCTCTCACCGAACAAATTAAAGTCGATGAAGAACGGGCCAAACTTGTTCGTCAGATTGAGTCGCTGGAACGCTTAATGCGATCCACTTCTCAACCTCGCCGTCAACGGGAATTATATGCTGAAATCAAAAAATTAAAATCCATGCTATGAAAACTAATAATAACTCCTTTTTTGATAGGTTCTGGGTGCCCATAGTTATTCTAATCGTTCTTATAATTCCGCCGTTGTTGAATTGGTTATTGCCAAAGTGGAATTTTAGCAATATCGGTGGAGACAACTCGGTTGTTGTGTGGCTTAACTTTTTGGCTTCTTACATCAATTCACTTATTTTCTGTGCTGTTACAATAATTGTACTTTACAAACAGATAAAGAGCAATGACATTCAGAATGAAGAAAATAGAGAATCTAATAAATCCGAAAACGAATTAAATCGTAAATCGAACGAAATGCAGAACGAACAAAATCGGGATTTAACACTTCGTACTCTTAAGTACGAAAGTCGTTTATCTGCACTTGTAACGTTGCGTCCCGTATTATCAGACTATATCTCATTATTCGATTTGGATGAAATCAGTATAATGAATAAAAGATGGCAACAACATAAACAGTCGGGTTCTGAAATCTGCGAATATATAAAAGGAAGAATAGAGAAAACTAAAAAAGTTTGGTATTCTCTTTCCTTGGAACTCTCAGCACTCCCTGAATGTGACTCATATTATTCTAATCAGACAGAGCACTATAAAAGACTTTTAGAGCTTTACTCAACTTTTATATGTTTTTTCAGATTAGATGTTTCTGATTATAACTCTCAAGAGGGACGGGCCAAGATTAGACAATCATTAAACGAGAAATCTTACCTTTACCCATTTTTCAAAGAGCAGAATCATCCTTTTAATGACATAATGATAGAGTTCTCTGATATATGTATACATAACGTATATTCTGAAACGCAATATTTCTTCAAAGAATACAAGACAAAATTAGAACAAATCATATATGGATAAACTAAAAATGCAAAGCCGTGATGTAGTGGGCGGCAACGTGGAGAAGATTGCCGCGTTGTTTCCGCAGTGCGTCACGGAGCGACTAAATAAGGATGGCAAGCCGGAGCTGGCCATCGACTTCGACAAGCTCCGCGCGGAACTGTCGAATGACTCGCTCGACGATGGCGAAGAACGCTATCAGTTCATCTGGCCCGACAAACGAGCTGCGTCCCGTCTGGCAAACGAGCCGGTCAATCTCACTCTGCGCCCTTGCCGTGAAGAATCGGTTGATTTCGATACGACCGAAAATCTTTATATTGAGGGCGATAACCTCGATGTCCTCAAAGTTCTCCGCGAAACCTACCTCGGTCGTGTCAAGATGATTTACATTGACCCTCCCTATAATACAGGTAATGACTTCGTCTATAATGATGATTTCGCTCAGGGCAAAGATGAGTTCGAGCAAGGCAATGGAGCGTTTGATGCCGATGGCAATCAAATGCACGATGACCCCATGCAGCGCAACACCGAAGCCAATGGTCGTTTTCACACCGATTGGCTGAATATGATATATCCTCGACTCAAAGTCGCTCGCGATTTTCTTTCTGAGGATGGCGTTATTTTTATCTCCATAGATGATAACGAGCAAGACAACTTGAGAAAAGTATGTGATGAAATATTCGGGGGTCGCAACTTTGTCGCTCAATTGATATGGGAAAGGGCATATTCGCCCAAGAATGATGCAAAATTCGTTTCTAATAGCCATGATTACATAATAATGTATGCAAAGAATATTGATTCTTTTAAGATTGGACGATTGGAACGAACAGAAGAAGCTAATGCACGCTATTCAAATCCAGACAATGACCCAAGAGGTCCGTGGAAGCCAAGCGATATGTCAGTAAAGACATACAACAAGGAATCGGACTATCCAATAACAACGCCCTCCGGGCGTATTGTAGAGCCTCCAGCAGCTCGCTGCTGGAGGCTCTCGCGGAACGCGTTCCGCGAGAGACTCGCCGACAATCGAATTTGGTTCGGTTCAGATGGCAATAGTGTCCCCTGTATAAAGCGATTCCTTTCAGAGTTGAAGTTTGATGGCATGGCTCCAACTTCAATCCTTTTTTACAAAGAGGTTGGGCATAGCCAAGAAGGTGCAAAAGAAGTCGTTGCCTTATTTGGTGATAAAGGCGTGTTCGATGGTCCCAAGCCAGTCAGACTTATGCAACGATTGATTACATTGGCTAATCTTAATGATGATTCTATTGTTATTGATTTCTTTTCAGGCTCGGCGTCCACCGCACATGCTCTCATGAAATCAAACTCTGAGAAAAATACTCATTGTAAATTCATACTTGTTCAATTACCCGAACTTGTGAGTGATGCGAAGAAAGATGAAGGATTCATCAATATTTGTAAGATTGGAGAAGAACGGATTCGCCTTGCAGGGAAAAAGATTAAAGAGGAAGCAGGTCTGCAAGGTCAAGATCTTGACATCGGCTTCCGTGTCCTCAAACTCGACTCGTCGAATATGGAGGACGTATTCTATACTCCCGATAAGTTTGAGCCGTCGTTGCTCGACAGCCTTGTCGATAATATCAAGGCTGACCGCTCCAGCGAAGACCTGCTTTTCCAAGTTATGCTTGACCTTGGCATCGAACTCTCTGCTAATATTGAACGTAAGGAAATCGCAGGTAAAGAGGTGTTCTCAGTCGATGATGACTACCTGCTCGCTTGCTTCGACAAGGACGTGAACGAAACAACCATCGAGGAAATGGCGAAGCTGCTTCCGACGCATCTTGTTATTCGTGACGCCTCGGCTGCCAACGACAATGTGCTCGACAACTTCGACCAGATCATCGAATCCTACTCCAACGAGAAGAAGATAACAACCCATATACTCTAAAACTATGAATTGGGATTTCGCCAGTGCTTACGTAGCAATCCTTGCCTTTCTGATACCGTTTATAATACTCGCTACTAATTGGTTCTTAGAGTATACCGGAATAAAAAGCAATAAACGTAAACGGGAAGAAGCTAACGAGAGTTTCGATAAAATTGTCGAAAATCTCTCTTCTGATAATCCTGCAGCTCAATTATCAGCTGCCGTGTTGTTGCGTCGTTTCCTTTCATTAAAAATTGGCAAGACCAAATATCTTCACAAGGAAACGGTCGATGTAATCTCTTCAATTCTACGTACTCTTCCTACCGGAGTATATCAAAAGACTTTAGCCGATGGACTTGCATATGCGTCCGATCTATCGACAGCCGACCTACAACGTACAAATTTGCAAAACGTGTATCTCGGCTCGAAATCATACAAGCTTAAATTACATTACACAGATCTCTTTATGTCCAATCTGACTTATGGATTAGTGGATAATGTGGATGCCGTCGGAATAATTCTTTATAATGCACACCTATATGGAACCATTATTAAGAACAGTGATTTTTCTAAAGCCAACTTTGTCGGTGCTGATTTGACAAATGCCAGATTCAGGAATGTTATTTTGAATGGTGCCGATTTTTCCAAAGCAACTAATGTTCCTAATGAGATAAAGGAATTGCTTGTTGATGGGATTTTTACATCAGAAATACCTATAACGACAAGCAATATTAAAGTAGAAAAAGCCATATTCTTCAGTATGCCGGGTAATATGTCTAAAGCAGATGAAATGACAGTTGCCGCTTATCGTCAATATCTTATGAAGCTCGGATATGAGGTTATATATTATAACCGTGATACCTACCCGCGCTTTGGCCAACTTTCCCAAATTAAGGCTGCTATTGAAAAATGCGCCGCAATGATTGCCTTTGGAACAAAACAAACTTTTATAAAAGAAGGCGTGTACAGGCCAGGTATGAGTGGGGAACAGCTTTTAAATGACACATGGCTTTCCACTCCTTGGAATGAAGTCGAGGTAGGGATGGCGACAATGATAGGTATCCCTATTCTTCTTGTCAAAGATGATGATATCGGAGACGGAATTTTTGATGATGTCATAAGTGAATCCTTTATTTCTACTTTAACATCTAAAACTGATATTAAAGAACTCGACAGAAATCAAGTCTTTACAGCTTGGCTTTCCAAAATTGCGTAACAATGAAATTTCAGTTTAAGATACAAGGATATCAGACGGAGGCCGTCGAAGATACTGTAAATGTGTTCCGGGGGCAACCCAAGCGTGACCCGAAACACTATCGCCGCGACATTGGCAAAATAGCCAAAGGCTCTATCTTCTCAGAAGAGGAAGAAGCAGGCTATCGTAATGCAGATGTTGAGCTTGACAAGGAGCAGATTCTCGACAATATACGCGATATTCAGATTCAAAACCAAATCGTGCCGAGCACCACTCTTGCCTCCGGGCATGGTGTGGTTAATCTCGACATCGAGATGGAGACCGGAACGGGTAAGACTTACGTCTATATCAAGACGATGTTTGAACTCAACAAGCAATATGGCTGGAGCAAGTTCATCATCGTTGTACCGAGCATAGCCATCCGCGAGGGCGTTGCCAAATCTTTCCGTATGCTTGAGGACCATTTCATGGAGTATTACGGAAAGAAAACACGTTGGTTTGTCTACAACAGCTCGAACCTCAATCAGCTCGATCAGTTCTCGCAAGACAGCGGTATCTCGGTTATGATTATCAATACTCAGGCTTTTGCAACCTCCATGAAAGAGGGTGGTAAAAGCAAAGAGAGCCGCATAATCTACTCGAAGCGTGATGAATTTGGCTCGCGCCGTCCGATTGATGTCATAGCCGCCAACCGTCCGATAATCATCATGGACGAGCCACAGAAGATGGAGGGTGCCGCAACCCAGGGAGCGCTCGCAAAGTTCAAGCCCCTCTTTGTGCTCAACTATTCTGCCACACATAAAACCAAGCACGATACCATATATGCGCTTGATGCCTACGACGCTTACCGAGAACAACTCGTCAAGCGTATTCAGGTGCAGGGCTTCGAGATCAAGAATCTCAAAGGTACGAGCGGATATATGTATATCGACGGCATGGTGCTCTCGCCCAAGCGTCCGCCGGAAGTACGCATTGAATTAGAGTGTAAGCGGGCCGATGGCTCTATCCGTCGTGAAGTGAAAAAGTTTGCAACCGGCGATTCTCTATTTGCAGCCTCTGGTCTTGCACAATACGAGGACTTCGTTATCTCTGAAATAAATCCCCGTGGTCGTGGCTACGTCACATTCCTTAACGGCACTACAATTTATTGCGGCGATGTGGTCGGCGATACCAACGAGGAAGCGATGCAGCGCGTCCAGATAAGGCAAACCATCATTGCCCACCTCACGAAAGAAAAAGAACTTTTCAACCGTG
Organism: uncultured Muribaculaceae bacterium; assembly: GCA_910588245.1. GTDB lineage: Bacteria > Bacteroidota > Bacteroidia > Bacteroidales > Muribaculaceae > Lepagella. Next base: position 70,986 of record CAJUQP010000011.1, read on the forward strand.
GCATAAAGTGCCTCTCCCTTTTCTTCATTGACGAAGTGAGCCACTATCGCCAATATGACGAGGACGGCAATGAGGTAAAGGGTAAGTTCCAGCGTATCTTCGAGGAAGAATACTCTCGAATTGTCAACGATTTTATTACAATCTTTGATACACCTTACGATAGGTATCTGCAAAGTTTCAAACCATACGAAACACATAAGGGCTATTTTTCTATTGACAAGAAAGGTCGGGCAATCAATTCAAAAGAGAAAGATTCTGAGGACAACACCTCGGCATACGATCTTATCCTAAAGAATAAGGAACGGCTGCTAAGTTTTGAAGAACCAACCCGCTTCATATTCTCCCATTCGGCACTCCGTGAGGGCTGGGATAACCCAAATGTATTCCAGATTTGTACGCTACGCCACAGCAATTCGACTACAGCCAAACGCCAGGAGGTTGGCCGTGGCTTGCGTATCTGCGTTGACAAGAATGGTATCCGCCAGGATAAGGAACTTCTCGGCGAGGATGTTCACGAGGTGAACCAACTGACAGTCATTGCAAACGAAAGCTATACGGACTTCACTGTCGCTCTACAACGTGAGACTCGCGAAGCTCTGCGCGACCGCGTAACTGCTGCTTCACAGGATTACTTTATCGGAAAGGTCGTGACGGATGCCAATGGCGAAAAACATACCATAGACCTTATGGATGCCACTCTGATTTTGGGTTATCTATATCAGAGCGGTTACGTTACGCGCAATGGCAACCTGACACCAAAATATCACGCTGATGCAAAAGCTGACGAGTTGATGATATTGCCGGAAGATTCTCCTATAAAGAATATTGAAGCAGGGATGCAGAAACTCATCGCCGGTATATTCAATCCCAAAGTCCTTGAGGAAATGGTTGAGGAAGTATCGCCGACTACACCAGATAATGCACTCAACGACAATTTTTCAGACAAGCGTTTTCAGAAACTCTGGAACGAGATTAACCACAAGTATGTCTATACCGTTCACTACAATAGCGATGAACTTATAGAAAAGGCTATTGACAATCTGAATAAAAATCTTACTGTAACCAAACTTCAGTACGTTATGGTTACAGGAGATCAGGATAAAGTAAACGTAACGGAATTTGGGAATACTAAGTCCACAACTCGAGAACTTACGGACGTTTCCACTTCGTCTGTGCCGTATGACGTGGTGGGCGACATCGCCAAAGGCGCTCGTTTAACCCGTCGCACCGTTGTGAAAATTCTTAAGGGTATCGGAATGAAAGCATTGCTTTTTAAGAATAACCCGGAAGAGTTTATCCGCAACGTCATCAAAGCTATCCGCGAAGAAAAAGCGACAATGATTGTTGACCATATCACCTACAATCCCACTAAGGCCGAGCCATACGACAGCACGATTTTCGTACCTGAGCGTAGGCTGAATGTCAACAAGGCGATTGAGTTGTCAAAGCATATTACGCCATACGTATCCTACGATAGCGACGGTGAGCGCAACTTCGCAGCTTCATTGCAATCAGCCACGGAAGTCCTTATCTTTGCCAAGCTGCCGCGCAAGCTCAAAATTCCCACACCGGTCGGTTACTATGCTCCCGACTGGGCGATAGTGTTTGAAGAAGGTACTGTTCGCCATGTATTCTTTGTTGCCGAAACCAAAGGCTCACTCGACAAGATGGAGCTTCGCGGTGTAGAAAAGGCTAAGACCGAATGTGCCAAACAGCTATTCAATTCTATATCGACCAATACGACACGCTACGGAGTTGTCGATAAATTCGAGAATCTGTATAACATCATTAACGGAATCGACTGATGGAAGATACCTACAATATTATTTTTAACAATGACCCCGTGAATGATACGGAAGTCGATTACGACTGCCATATCAACACTGGCGCACTTTCTTCTGAGTTCGGTGATGCTGACCTCGACGATTTTATCAACAACCTCAATGATTGGGATTAATTATGAAATTCTTTAAATCTATATTCAAAGGACTTTTTTCAGAAGAAATATCTTCTCTTCAAAAGCAGATTCAGTCAAAGCAGAAAGCTTTGGCAGAATCTGAAACGGCCGTAAGTAATATCAGACGAGAGAAGAAACAATTATCTTCCTGTATAGAATCCTTAAATCATGATATTTCTGATTTAAATAATCGTGTAAATAGTCTTCGGGGTACAATCACAGCCAAGGATACTGAGTTATCTGCTAAGGATCAGAGAATCCTTGCTCTGGAGCAGAGCTTGTCTGAGAAACAGTCCGAATCTAAAAACGATAATAATCTGATTAATGAGTATCGTCAGCAAATTGATGGTCTTGAATCGACAAAGAATGAGCTGGAACGACTTATCGAAGATCAGAAAAAGCTAATCAAAGATAATAATACTAAGGCTCAGCGTTTTGATGAAAATTTAAGACTTGCCACAGAACAAATAGAGAATCTAAATTCTCAGAAGTCAGCTCTTGAAATCAAGATACAAGAATTGACTCATCAGTTAAGTGAAGCTCATATAATATCAGCCGAAACGGAGAAAGCACTGAACGAAAAATCGGATATTCTACTCTCTAAGGAGGCTGAATTGACGGGATTGAAAGAGTCCTGCAAATCTCTTGAAGAAGAGTTGAAGAGGTTGGCCAATTTGTTGTCTGAAATCAATGGACAGGTTGGTATTCTTACATCAAGGAATGAGGTTTTAGAGGCTGACAAGCAAGACTTATTGACAAAGCTTAATGAACTTCAGAATAAACTCGTAGATGAAGAATTGCTGAATGCCCTTAGAAATGACGTAAAACAAAAGCAAGAGACAATCTCAGATCTTGAATCAGATATTCAGTGTCTAAATGAAGAACTCTGTTCGATTCGCATCAACAAGAGTGAATTGAAAAGTCTTCTAAACCAGAAGATTCAGGAGTGTGAGAATTTGAAGAAAGAATTGCAATCTATTTCCGCACAATATGACGCAGTCCATAGTACAGAGAAAGCTCTCACGCAAGCTGATAAACGCATTGCAGAACTGGAGAATACATTAAGAAATGCCCCTACTCTCAATGAACTGATTAAACGAGACAAAGAAATTGAAAGGCTTAAATCTAAAGTCCGGGAATATGAGATTAAAATAGCTGAATTAACGGCATCTACATCCGATGTTCATGATCAAGATCCTATTCAGACTGAGTCATCATCTTCAGTTATACCCTCTGAACCCTCAAATACTCCTGCCAAAAGCGAATCACAGGCACAGAAGCCTCGGTACAGGAAACTTCACTTCCCATATCGCCAAAAACCGATTCCTCCTTCAAAAGATGTAGTCACTGTTGATTTTCCTGTAATTGAAAATGATAATGTCTACTCTCAGACAGCGAGACTGATAGACAAGGTGTTCAATCATCGTTCAAACTCTTTTATTACAGCCAACGAGATATTCCTTCACAAGTCTGTAGAAGAAATATCTCGAATGAGATTTGAACTTGAAGAAGCAGCAAGAACAGGTATCCCTTACCTAACCTGCCCATGTTGTGGCAATATGGTAAAGATTTCAAGTCGTAGCGTAGGGTTTGGATTAAAGAGCAAAGAAGTCCAATTTTTTACTCATGCGGTAAAGAATATTCCTTGTGATCTTAAAAGAGATAATTCCTATACTATGACTATTGATGATGGAGTCAATGGAGAGAACGATTTTTCATATCTGAAAGAATTACGGAATCTACTGACCAACTCTTTGAGAACAGATCTTAGCAAAAAAAAGGGATTGTCTGATGTTGAAGATAGTGTTTATATAAATTCAGATGAGTTGCCTATAATGAAAAGGCGACTTGCAGATGTAACGGCACGCTACAACGATATTGATGTTGTGTTCGAGCTGGTTACACCAACTACACATGTGGCTCGCGTACATGACCGAGATATTTTCTATCTGATTAATCACCGACAAGTTTTTTGGATTTTTGGTCTTGAATCTATTGTCGATTACAATGAATTGAGAAGGTCAGTTTCAAAGGATATATTCTTCACAAATAAGCGAAACGTATTTGTATTCGACCTTGAAGCTCAGGAAGAATCAAAACGACGAGGAGAATTGATGCTAAAGTGTAACTGGCTGGATGAAGACGGCGTCTGGTATTATCAGATTGAAAAGAATGGGAAGAACGGCATTCTTATATCACTTGATCTGATACATTTTGAACAAGACAGTTGCCGACCTTATTTTTATGATGCTGATGAACCGTTCTATCTCAAGCATCCAACAGCTGAACGCCCTCTTAAACTATCAAGGGAGAAATTAAAACAGGATATTATTGAAGCCTGGAACTACGAACAGCAACGTAACCGAGCCATTGAAGTTATGGTGAAAGATAATCGTGGTGTAGAAGCGTTTACTGATGGTGAAAAATGGGGCTTTAAATATGAAGATGTCATCTTCATTGAACCCGTTTTTGATTCTAAGCCTATTATGCTGGGAGACTTTGCCAAGGTTGAAAAAGATGGCAAGTATGGTGTTGTCAACAGATTCGGCGACTATCGATTGCAACCGGATTACACAAAAGTAGAGTTACTACCTAATGGCTACATTTTGTATGTGTCTAAGGGCAACTGGTACTTGTTCGGGGTGATTGATCCCCTTTCATCTTTTGCGATGGAAGACGAGGTTGTTGTCTCAACAATCTCAAAACTGTCCTCGATCTATCACCTCTTGATAAAGAAATATCTATTTAAGGGTCAACAGCCGGAGGAGTTCTATTTTGTCGAGAACGAGATATTCAAAAAGAATAACAGTTCAGGTAAATGGAGTCTATGGCAGTCAAATGGAGTGAAAGTTACGGATATTTCCTGGGATAGTCTTGAAATTACTTCTGAAGATACAATTAAAGTGTCATCAAATGGGCGTACTCAGTTATTGTCACTAGATGGAACTATCATTGAGGAACAGAAATATAAATCCGAATCGAAACTGTCAAACGGATATTCGATTGTGGAATCTTTCGATGGTGATTGGGGTATTACTGATAGTGATGGTATTGAAATAATTACACCCCAATATGACATCATAATTACAATTGATGAAAAATTCCTAAAAGTTAAAAAAGGAAATCACTGGGGTATTATTACCTCAACAGGACAAATAATCGCTGAACCCATCTATCATTCCGTTGATAGTTTTGACGGCAAATGCTTCGTAGTCACAAAATCTGATGAGACAAGAGGCTGGGGCTTTTTATCTGGGAAAATAGACAATACAGGCAGACCTGTGTCCGAGGTTATTTCACAGACACAGAATGGTTTCTTGATATCCAAATCCTTTGAGAAATTCGGATTAGAGAAAGATGGCGCCATCATTATCCCCTATATGTACGAAACTCTTTCTTATTGGGGAGAGGATAAGTATATTGCTCAAAGGAATAACAAATTTGGTATTATTGATAGCCATAATAAAGTTATGATAAACTTTGAGTATTCTTCTATTACTCCACTCGAAGCAGGAAAGAGCACTATCAAGAAAGGTACTTTACAACAGGAGATAGACAGTAATCTCAATAAGATTGAAGAAATTGTCATAAATCTTCAGGAAGGCTATAAAAAGGTTAAGTTTGGGGGAAAATGGGGCATTCATACTCCGAAAGGTGAGATAATAGTAGATTATCTTTATGATGAGATATCTACGTTTAGAGGTCGTTTGGTTGGTATTATCAACGGTCGCCTTATCAAATTAAATGCGTACTATCCATACCGCTTGGCTATGCAAGCAAAGAATCTTGGGATAATTGACTCAAGAGATTTGATTTATTCAGGAGGAGTGAAGTTTCAGAATCTTAAGAGACGAGACCATCCTCAAAAAGGTCAAGAGATTGCTGTTGTTCTTCTGAATTGGACTTCTACAATGAAATATCCAATTGTTATTCCGTATGACAAAGTGAAACATAACACTCGTGCAAAGCATGTAGATAAGCCCACAGACTTCTCAATTGGAGACACTTTTGAAGCAAAAGTAAAATCAATAATATCGGGGTATGGAACCGCAAAAGGGAAAAGAAAAGGTGTTGAAATCACATTAACAAATGGTATGAAATCATACGTATTCAAAAAAGATTTCAGTACATCTGGAATTGATATTGAAACCATAAATATCGAAGAGAACTTAATGGTGACAAAACTCGGCTATGATGAGGAACTAGACCGTACAATGTGGAAAGTTAGGAGAATTGATGACTAAACTGCGCGGGTAAGCATTAACTGAAGTACACCTTTTGGAGGTTGCAGATGGGTTGTAATTTTGCGATGCAGAGTTGCACCAACTGCAATCTCCAAAGTTATGACAAAATCAGAGTTTCAAGAACTACAGAAGCGAGCCGCCTCGTCATATCTGAATCTTCAGATGGAGCTTCGTGGTTATGAGACACTGGAGAAAAAAGGTGATTCGATTTTATCTTCATTCCGGATTGCGTCAACTAAAACATCTGATAAATGACAAGGAGAAGAAAAATATCAATCTGGCTATTCTCAATCATACTAATTAGTATTTTGGGAATGATTATCTGCGATCAGTACGTAGCATATAATGCCAGCGGGAGATTGTATGAAAATGTGGACAGTATCCCTCATCGGAAGGTCGGCATTATTCTTGGCACATCGCCTATTTCCACATGGAATGGGCGTCGTAACTACTATTTTGACCATAGGATTAAGGCTGGTGCGGAGTTATACAAAGCCCGAAAGGTTGACTGGCTCGTTGTCAGTGGCGGCGATTACCGCAACACCGAAAACGGATATGATGAACCGGTGGCAATGCGCGATTCGTTGATTAAACAAGGTGTTGATTCTGCCCGCATCGTTCTTGATTATGACGGCATCCGGACACTCAATTCCATTGCAAAGATGCGTGATGTATATTGTCAGGATTCGATTGTCATAATTTCTCAGAAATATCATAACGAGAGAGCCTTGTATCAGGCAAGACATCTGGGAATTGACGCAATCGGATTCAATGCTAAGACTCCGGGACGGCGTACTTCATGGTGGCGCAACCGTGGGCGTGAGGTATTTGCTCGCGTGAAACTGTTTATTGATGTGGCCCGTGGACTTCACCCCGATATAAAAGAATCAATCGTAAGAGATTTCACCAAAGTAGATGCAGACATTCTTTCTGTTTCTCATATCAAAACCGAACACGGTGACTTGATTTGTCTCAAACCGGATATGAGCGGACTTAAAATGGATATGGTATGTGGAGAAATACCTTCCCCTGACGATGATTCTATTGTTTTGGCATTTGCCGGAGCATTCACAGGAACCGAGTTTGATAAGGGACACTCAAATGTGGCCGGAGATCACGTTACGGATGGCGTCCGATTCAGAGGTTATAGCTGTAAGCGAAACACGGGAGTATTCACATGGTCTGCCGAGTCTGGGCCAAGTTTTTTCTACAAGGATTATTCCTTCGCATTGGACAGGGCCGCAAAGGAAGGAGGCATGGGGTTCGCACAGGAAATGATGATACACGACGGTGCTAAAGTACCAACCACTCGCCCATTAGGGAATCAAAATGTCTTTCGTGCCCTATGTCTCGATTCCGACAACCGGTTGGCACTTTACGAAAGCCAAGGAATCGTTTCATTCGGAAATTTCATAGACGCACTGCTCTCGCAAGGCGTAAAAGAAGCACTATATACCGACATGGGACAAGGCTGGAACTACTGTTTCTACCGCGCCAATAATGGCGATGTCCCACCAAAATATCTTCACAGTCAATCCCTTCCTTACGCCTCAAATTTCGTCACCCTCAAGATCAAGTAGCATAATAACTCCAATAAACGGCATTACCTACTTGTAAACGGCATTGCCTACTTGCGGACATCGCATTAATTTCTTTCCCCTTTCCGGATTGGAAGTGAAAAAATCAGGCTGAACCGCATTGGCATGTGAGAGGCTTGTCATAATAAATCCATGCCCCCAACCTTGACCTCTCAATCCCAATCGCGAAGCCGGTTTGTCGAAGGTGAAAAACCAAGCAAATCCTAATCCCTCACATATCGCCTGTCCCTTCCTATCTTATCGCCCGTCCTTACCTGTCCTGTCGCCCGGCGTTGCCGGGCCTCGTGTGCCGCAGACGAATGCCGCGGTTCCCGTCCTCGTCCCCTAAACTCCCAACCAACGGAAAAACTGACAACGGAAAACGGAAAAGTTGCGGAATAAAAAACTCCCTCGCAAATCCCGTATTAACTTTGCCCCCGGAAACATACGTATTCCGGACGATATCCGTTCACTCATTCCGGTGATATCCGTTCACTCGGT
>CAJUQP010000012.1 GCA_910588245.1 uncultured Muribaculaceae bacterium
AACATTCGACGGATGCTCTTTTTTTATTCACATTTGTTTTTAAACAAGCTCTAATAATATGTTATCATTTCTTGAATCGTATATGGAGCCATCAGCCGACGAGGTCGCACGCAATATAGCCGACGATTTCAGGAAGCGCAGGGTAGAGAAAGGTCTGACCAGAAAAGCTGTAGCGGAGATGTCGGGCGTGGCCCTTGCCAACATAACGCGCTTCGAGCAGCATGCGCTCATATCGCTGAAGCATCTCATCATGCTCGCCACATCCATGAACTATCTCTCGGAGATCAAAAACATATTCGCCGAACCTAAATACTCCACCATGGAGGAACTCCTACAGATACGCCACAACACCGGCAAAACAAAAGCTTACACACGCAAACCATGAAAAAGATGGGACTGAAAGAGGGACCCGCAAGGGTCCTTTTTTCAACTCCAGCCTGTAGATAAGTTGTAGAAAAGCCGTAGAAATGGCGTAAAAAAGCCGATGAAAACGCTTCGAAAAGTGATCCACAACTTAAAAGCCGTTTGCTTTGAATTTATAAAAATGCATTGAGACTGTGTGTTTTATGAATACCCCGTATTTCCATACCGGCCTTGTTGAACGATATTGTCAGCCCAATCTACAGACTTCCCCGGGGTTTTCTACAGTTTTCAACATCTCCTGTCGTGAAAATTTATTAACTTTGCAGTTGTCTACAGGGTGTAGAAAAAGTCCATACGAATCTGATTCTCAGAAAAGGCACCTGTAGACAACATGACAATAAAGCCGCCGCTGACTTCAATAACCCATATTTCCAAATTTCAGAGGCAAAAGTTATTTGGGGTTATCTACAGTCTTTGTTGTTGATGTTTAAATTTTTTTAGAAGTTTAATTTTTATTAGATAAAAAAGAAATGGAATCAACCGCCCCCGCCAAGTCGCCGCAATGGCTCCGTTCGGAGATCGAAAGACTGAAAAAGGAGAAGAACGCGCTGATCATGGCACACTATTACACCCGCGATGAGATCCAGGAGATAGCCGACTTCATAGGCGACTCCCTGGCCCTTGCCCGCCAGGCCGCCAGGACCGACGCCGATGTCATTGTCATGTGTGGCGTCCACTTCATGGGGGAGACCGCAAAGATACTGTGTCCTGACAAGAAGGTGCTCATTCCCGACACGGCTGCCGGCTGCTCGCTCGCCAACAGCTGCGATCCCGTGGAGTTCGAGAAGTTCGTAAAGGAGCATCCCGGCCACACCGTGATAAGCTACGTCAACACCTCCGCCGCCGTGAAGGCCCACACGGATATTGTCGTCACCTCCGGCAACGCACGCAAGATAGTGGAGAAACTCCCGGCCGACGAGAAAATCATCTTCGGTCCCGACCACAATCTCGGGGAATATATCAACAGTGTCACCGGCCGGCAGATGCTCCTCTGGAACGGCGCCTGCCATGTGCACGACCGTTTCTCGCTCGACCGTATCGCCGGGATGAAACGCGAGCATCCGCAGGCGAAGATACTCGTACATCCTGAATGCCGCCGTCCGCTCCAGCTCATCGCCGACAAGGTGGGCTCGACAGCGGCGTTGCTCGACTTCGCGCAGCACGACGACGCTCCGGAATATATAGTGGTGACCGAAAGCGGCATCCTCTTCGAGATGCGCCGCAAATGTCCCGGCAAGACTTTCCTCGCGGCGCCGGCCGAGGATGCGGAATGCCAGTGCAACCAGTGCGACTATATGAAGATGAATACGCTCGAGAAGGTGTATGAGACGCTGCGCGACGGAGAGCCGGAGATACATGTCGATCCGGAGGTGGCGGAGAAAGCTGTCAGGCCGATAAAGCGCATGCTCGAGATGTCGGAATGATGGACAGGAAAAAGAAGGATATAATAGAGCTTACCAACTGCAGTCTGCGCCAATACAGGGAGCGCCGTAAGCTTCCCCTTGCGCTCATGGCCGACAATGTTCGCTCCATGTATAATATAGGAGCGATGCTCCGCACTGCCGACGCCTTTCTCGTGGAGGAGATGGTGATGGCAGGCATATCCGGCTGTCCTCCCCATCCGGAAATAACGAAGACGGCGCTCGGCGCGGAGGATAGCGTGAGCTGGCGTCATGTTGCCGACGCTTTCGCGGAGGCCGCGAAGATGCAGGCGCAGGGCTGGAGGATATGCGCGCTCGAGCAGGCGCACGACAGCGTGCGCCTCGACCGATTCACCCCCGCAGAGGGGGAAAGATATCTTCTTGTGGCGGGAAATGAGGTGACCGGCGTAGACCAGCGCATTGTGGATATAGCCGACGTAATCCTCGAGATACCCCAGGCCGGGGTGAAGCATTCGCTCAATGTCTCGGTGAGCGCGGGTATAGCCCTCTGGCACCTCGCCAGCCATATGGGGCTCGGCGATGATGACTATCGGTAGACTATACGTGAAAGAAATGACAACAGTGGCCATCCTCCGGCATAGCTTGCCAGGATGGCCGCTTTGTTTTTAAAGCGCACGTAGGGATTGAAAAGTGATGAAAGACGCGCTTCCTTTATGTTGGCGCGGCATCTGCTGATGATTTCATTCGCCGAGGCCTTCTCCTCTTCTGTCATGTGTTTTCTGCCGTTCTCCATAAGGCCGAGCATATTGAATGAGGCGCTGAGCCTGCGCGACAGTGCTGCCGCATAGACCTCGGGACGGTTCTCTTTCATATGGGCTGCGAGGCGGTCGGCTACGTCGATCACATCGGCCCTCTTAAGTGAAAATGTGTGGAGGATACTTTCCTCGTGCTGGCGATAGAAATAAAGCGTGGCCGGATAGAGGGCAATGAGACGTGCCGTCAGCGTGACGCGCGGCATCACATCGAGGTCTTCATACAATGTTTGCTCGTTGAATCGTATGTTTCTCCAGAGGGAAGTGGCGAAGAGTTTGCCGCACACTGAAGCATCGGGTTGACGCCGCTGATAGAGCATCCTGCGTGCCGCTGCTACAGGAGTGTAGAGATTGCTCTCTATTTTTTCAAAAAGACTGTAGAAAGGTTTATCAAAGTTTATGGAGGAGCAAAGCTTCAGGTCATCGGTGAATTTTTTCTTCCGGCAGTCCACGATGTCAGCGCCTGTGAGAAGCGCCTGACGCACCATGAGCTCCAGGAAACGGGGATGGATTACGTCGTCGGAATCGATGAAGCAGATGTAGCGGCCGTCGGCCATGCGTAGTCCTGCGTTACGGGCGGCTCCCGGTCCGCAATGCAGGCATCTTATGGTGTGTATTCGGGAGGTGGCACGCGTCGCAAGCTTACATATGGTTGATGAGGCATCGGTCGAGCCGTCGTCTATGAGGATCAGTTCCCACCGTGAATAAGTCTGCGCCAACACGCTGTCGACGCATTGGCGCAGATATTCCTCCGAATTATATACGGGCACGACTATGGATACAAGTGGAGTGTCCATGTCATCTTAATGGTGTTTCTCAGACAGTGAGAATCTCTTTCTCTTTTGCGGCGAACACCTCGTCGATCTTCTTCATGTATTTGTCATGAAGCTTCTGTACATCGTTTTCTGCGTCTTTCTCGACGTCCTCGCTCAGGCCTTTCTTGATCTCTTTCTTCAGACCATCGATAGCCTCGCGGCGGGCGTTCCTGATCGACACCTTCGCTGTCTCGGCCTCGGCCTTGCTCTGCTTCACGAGCTGCTTGCGGCGGTCTTCGGTAAGGGGCGGGATCGACAGACGTATCACCTCGCCGTTATTCTCGGGGGTGACGCCGAGCTCAGAATTGATGATAGCCTTCTCTATCTCCTTGAACATCGATTTCTCCCAGGGAGTGATGGCGATGGTGCGGGCGTCGGGCACTGATATGTTGGCCACATTCGAGATGGGGGCCTGTGAGCCGTAGTAGTCCACGCGTATGCCGTCGAGCAGACGGGCGGAAGCCTTTCCGGCGCGGATATGCGATAGGGTGTCGTCGAGATATTCCACGGCGAGCTCCATATTGTCTTTCGCGTTGTCGAGATATTCTTTTACTTCCATGCTGTATGTTGGTTTAAAGGTTTAGTCTACGAGTGTCCCCACATTCTCGCCGGCGAGCATCTTCGCCAGGTTGCCCTCCTTGTCCATGTTGAAGACGTAGATAGGCATGTTGTTCTCCTTGCAGAGCGCCGTGGCGGTGATATCCATCACTTTCAGGTTGCGGGCTATCACTTCGGCATATGTTATGTGGTCAAACTTTGTTGCCGTGGGGTCTTTCTCCGGATCGGCTGTGTAGACGCCGTCCACACGTGTGCCCTTCAGCATCACGTCGGCCTCGATCTCGATTGCGCGGAGCGCCGACCCTGTGTCGGTGGTGAAATAGGGAGAGCCGGTGCCGCAGCTCATGATCGCCACACTCCCCTCCTTCATAGCCTCTATCGCTTTCCATTTCGAATATGGTTCGCCGATAGGGAACATACCGATGGCGGTGAGCACCTTTGCGGGCTGCCCTATGGCCTCGAGGGCCGAGCTGAGGGCAAGGGAGTTGATCACCGTAGCCAGCATACCCATCTGGTCGCCCTTCACGCGGTCGAAACCTTTCGATGCGCCGGAGAGGCCGCGGAATATGTTGCCGCCGCCGATCACGATGCCCACCTGCACGCCGTTGTCGACAGCCTCCTTCACCTGCGCGGCATAGGAGTTAAGGCGCGCCGGATCTATGCCGTAGCCCTGCTGGCCCATCAGCGATTCGCCCGACAGCTTGAGAAGAATGCGGTTATATTTCATTTTCCTTTTTTCTTGAGTTTATATTTGAGATACATTGCCTTGCCTGAGTCTTATGAATAGAGACTGGCGTAAGTGTCCCAAAATTAATAATAATAGTTCAACCTACAAAATTTTGAGGAAAAAAGCCTGGAAAAAGCTTGTATACCGCTATCCCGGAGGGATTATCCGGGATCGGAGGGAATCTCTCCTGCTATATTGTCAAGAGCCTCCCTGGTATGCCCACTTGTAGTCATCGAGATCTATCCCCTGAGGCGCGGGCACATAAGGGGTTATGTCCTTGTCCATGAAGTCCTTCACGAAGCGAGCCACCACCTGATCGTGCATGGCGTCGTCCACTTTCCTGAAGCCTCCGAGGAAGGAGGGGTATGAGAGGCGTTGAGCAGGCTCAGTTTCATGTTCTCATAGGCGGTAACATCGTCGGTGAACTGCACTCCCGCCTTTTCCCACGCGGGTCTTCCCGCCGCGAAATTATCCTCCACAACCCATTGGATGAAATCCTCGCAGTATACCGGAGCCTTGTCGTCTGTGCCGTTCTCCCGATTGAGGCGCTCAATGTCGGCAGGTGTTGTCGACGGGGTTATGCGGTCTACCATGCTGTTGGGGAATGTCACGTTCTTTTCCACCCAGTCGGCGAGACGCGGATCCTGGGCGCGGAAGAATGTCATGAATGCTTTCCGGGCCGTATCTCCATTGTGCTTTCCGTTGCCTCGTTGTGCCCGTCACGTCCGCATATTGTGAGTGTGTACATGCCTTTCTGGCTCTTCAGGGCCTGATAGAGTGTCTCGTCCTGCGGCATTATCATCGCTCCCGCTATTCCCCAGCATCCCTGGCTGATATCCTTCCCGATGAGCAGGTCGGTGTAATATTCCTCATGAGCACGGTGGAAATTGCCTACCCCTATGTGCAGGATTCCTGCGGTGAGTTTCTCGCGGTCATAGCCGGTTTTCTTCAGTTGTGTGGTCATCTGTTTGAATTATGTTTATTATTTTGTGATATTCTTAAAGTGCGTCCGTATTTGACATACATTCCGCGTGTATCATCTTTTCGTCTGCAAAGTTATGTGGCTGGCATAACGATAGGAAATAAAACAGAAGTTTTTTTATTGGGAACGTATGCGGGAACGCTCTCAAAATCTGCACACGTTCCCGCCCCCATTCTCCCCTCCCTTTTCCCTTTGTCTGCTCTTTCCTCTTCACCCTTCACCCCTTCCTCTTTAACCTTTCCCCTTTCCCCTTTCCCCTTTAACCTTTAACTGCCCTTTCCTCTTTAACCTTTAACCTTTGTCTGCTCTTTAACCTTTAACCTTCCCACTTTAACCTTTAACCTTCCCACTTTAACCTTTAACTGCCCTTTCCTCATTCTCCTTCACTGCTCTCTAATTTAGAATCAATCCCATAAGCTTGCGCCCATAGCGGAATTTTAAGAAGTTGTTTAAAAAGCATAAATTTTTATCAACTATTTACAGTATAACTGATAATATTTTGTAATTTTGTAAAAATGAGACAAGTAGTATTCAAAATAATGGCTATGCTAAGACTGATATGGCTGATCACGCTGATGCTTCCGCTATTTTTTGTAGTGGAAAAGCTTCATGCGGAAATACGTCCAATCCAAGAAATTCTGAGGTTGGACAATGCATCCGGTCTAAGAAGTCAGAAGGCATATTCTATTTTGGAGGACGAGTACGGAGCAGTCTGGATAGGAACCAAAGCTGGTGTGAATCGCTATAATGGCCGCACATTAAAGAATTATACCCTGACAGGAGATGTCTATTCTTTTGAGGATATGGCCGGAGCCGGCAGGATAGTTCGGCTGTATCACAATAACGGTGATTTATATGCTTATGATACATCCGGAAAAATCTACCTGTATTCAAAAGTATTTGATAGATTTGATGTAATATTGCAACTTTCGGAACATACCAACGGTGATGCTTTAAATAAATATATACAGACCTCTGATGGATGTGAATTATTTGCAATGAATGATGGCCTGTATATGCGAAGAGATCACGAGTCGGTCAAACCTATCATTCCCAATATCACTGTTAATGAACTATTATTGGCCGATGACAAGGTATTTGTAGGAACTGTTTCAGGACTAAAGATTTTGAATAGAGACAGAACTATAAGTGATGTGAATTCTCTTCAGGGGCTGAACATTATAAGTATGTACCATGATGTGAGGAATAACCGTATATATGCAGGAACGTTTGACCGAGGTTTATGGGTGCTGGACCTATCAGATCTGACATCATGTCAGGTACATCCTGAAAGTGAACTATTGAGCAAACCGATTCGTTCAGTCATCGAACTTACTCCTGATGATATAGTGGTAGGTGTTGATGGAAATGGGGTCTTGAGTCTGGACAAGAATAATAACCAACTTAATGTTCTTGTAAACACAGACATCAATCCGGATTTTGCATTTGTAGGCAACGGGATATACGCTCTTAATACTGACAGTAGTGGCAATTTATGGATCGGAAGTTACACCGGTGGAGTTACAATGATAAGTTTCTCATCTTATCCGATCCAGGTATTGATTCACAGAATGGAAGGAAATAATTCTCTGGCCAATAATAATGTGAATGCCATAATAGAAAATTCTGACGGAAATATATGGTATGCCACTGACAGTGGAATCAGTATTGCCGATGCGAGAAGTGCATCGTGGAGACATGTTTTAGAAAATGAAGTTATAGTAACGATGTGCCAGACCTCAAATGGAGAAGTTCTGGCAGGTTGCTATGGAGAAGGCCTATATCTGCTTGATAAATCCGGAAATATAAAAAAACATTGGACTCAAAGGGATGGAACGTTACCATACGATTATATTTTTACAGTAAAAGTAGATTCTCAAGGCAATATCTGGATAGGTTCTCCTCACGGAGCTCTTACTGTGATTGACTCTGACTCCCATAATATGCGTCAGTTCCTGATTGACAAGATATTGTCAATTAATGTTCTTGAAAATGGCAATGTTTGTGTAGGGACGGTCAATGGATTCTATATAGTGAATCAACAGAAAGACAGTTTCAATTGGTATGCGAACCAGCGGGAACACGACGGCCAGGATATCAATTCCTATATCATACCTACACTGTTCAATAGTGACTCAACTGTGTGGCTTGGCACAGAGGGGGGAGGCCTGATGCTTTATGATATTCCTGATCGTAGAATTGTGAAAAAATATAAAGTTGCGGATGGTTTACCATCCAATGATATATATAGTCTCCAGAAAGATGCATCCGGCAGGCTATGGGTCGGAACAGGAAATGGCATAGCAATTGTGGATGACACCGTAGCTTCAAGCCTTAATTACATTAATGGAGTTGCCCGTGAGTACAACAAGCTGTCAAGCACGCAATTGGCTTCAGGCGATTTGATATTTGGCGGAACTGCGGGCGCGGTTCGGTTTTCGCCGGAGAAAATCAGTGCTATAGACTATTCTGCCAAACTCAGAATTACCGGATTTTATATCGAAGGGATTACTGATGAGCAAAATATGGAGTTGTTGCCGTCGATTAAGAAAATGATTGATGACCGACACATAATATTAGCATATGATCACAATTCTTTTCAGTTGGATTATGAGGCCATAAACATTCAATTCAGAGATGATATTTCATATCGTTACATATTGGATGGATATGATAAGGAATGGAGCGACATATCTTTTGATGAAACTGCCAGATTCAGGAATCTGCCATCCGGGAATTATATTTTGAAAATTCAGGCACTCCGCAAAAGTGATGGAAGAGTATTAGACAGCCAGACCATACAGATATCTGTCAAGAATCCTTGGTGGAATACGTTTTGGGCATGGATGATCTATGTGATTATTATCGGTTGGTTGGTATACCTATTGATACGATATAAATGGTATCAGCTCAGAAAACGCCATGATGAAGATAAAATAAGATTCTTTATAAACACAGCTCACGATATCAAGACGCCGTTGTCGTTGATTATGGCTCCAATAGAAGAATTGGGTAGACAAGATGGATTACCGGATAAATCTCAATATCTGTTGGAGATAGCCGGCAACAATATCCGGAAACTTAATGCTGTGACAGCTCAACTGTTGGATTTTGAAAAAATTGATACTAAAAAATCAACAGCCAAATTTGAACCTCTGAATCTCAATTATTTATTATCTGAGGAAGTCAGCTGTTTCAGGAATGTATGTGATAAAAAAGATGTAAAGCTGACTTTGGACGTACCGGAAGAATCAGTTGTGATCTCCGCAGACAGACATTTGATGGAGCTTATGCTTGACAATCTGTTGTCAAACGCTTGTAAATATACTCCCAGCGGCGGGAATGTTGATATTTGTTTGTATGCTAATAAAAACAAAGTGCATATCTCAGTCAGCGACGATGGCATTGGCATCCCCGCGAAAGAACAAAGGAATATCTTTACCAATGTTTATAGGGCTGAAAATGCCCGTGCCACCCAAGAGGCAGGCAACGGATTCGGACTGCTTCAGGTGAAGCGTATCGTAGATCTTCTTAAAGGACGTATTTCTTTCAAATCCAAGGAAGGTCAGGGCACCGTTTTTACTATTTCATTCAAGCGAATATATGATGCACCGGCCATTCAATGGAATTCAGGGAATATGACTTCTTCCGTTGATGAAATACGGACATACTCTGTGCCTGCATCCTGTTTGCCGACTGATAAGAATGAGACACTGCTGATTGTGGAAGACAATGATGATCTTAGGAATTATCTTGCCTCAACATTTAAGGCAGAGTATAATGTCGTCACAACCTCCTCTGCCGATGATGCTTTAAAATTTCTTGAAAACCATTATTCCGATATAATATTGTCAGATGTCATGATGCCGGGCATTCAGGGTGATGAGTTTTGTAAGATTGTAAAAGGCAATCCAGCCACAGCCGGTATTCCTGTGATATTGTTAACTGCCAAAACCAATCATGATGCCATCGTTGAAGGAATTGAAAAAGGTGCTGACGATTATATCTCAAAACCGTTCAGCCTTGATATTCTTAAGACGAAAATCAAAGGTATGCTCAATAACCGCAAGAGGATACGGGATTTCTTGTTGAATCAGGCTGTAAAAAAAGTAGAGACGCAGGAAAGTATATCGCAGCCGGACTTCACCACAGTGCATCCGGCCGAAGACAGTCTCTCTCAGACGCCTGATATCACCATGTCTGAATCTGATTGCGCGTTTGTGGATAAAGCCACAAATATCATCCTCTCCAATATAAGTGATGCCGAATTTGATATAGAAGCGCTGTGCCGGGAAATGGCTATGAGCCGAACTCTGTTTTTCAGCAGGCTGAAATCTTTGACTGGCAAAGGGCCGCAAGAGTTTATCAGAATTCTCAGGCTGGAGAAGGCATCGGAATTACTTAAGAGTGGCATTTCTGTAAGCGAGGCGTGTGAGAAAACAGGATTTGCAAATTCCAAATATTTCAGCACTGTTTTTAAAAAGTATTTTGGGGTTTCTCCCAGTAAATATAACGAATGAGAATAATCAACCTATGGGTTAACTGCTACGGACATTGACATTCCTTGCTTATTTGCGGCGTATTATCACGATTGATTATCAGTGCGTTGGTTTTTACGTCAGCAATCAAACCTCAAAATGTCAGTAATCAAACCAGGGTTTGCCATACCCTGTACTAATTTTGTGTCACTGATTCCCGCAGAATAATATGCGGGTGTAATATTAACCTTATAATGAAAAATAAACCAGTGACATTATCGCTATTTTTAGCACTGCTATTATCCGGTTGCAATTCGGGTAAGGAGCCGAATATTCCGAATAATGAACCGGAGGAAGAAATTGTTTTCTATGATGATTTCAATACTTTTGATGGCTCTGTATGGACAAAAGAGACTCACGAGGAAGGATGGACGAATCAGGAGCTTCAATCCTATTCGCCAAGTCAGGTTTCTGTAGGGAAGGATGGAAGCAAGACTGTTCTGATTCTTACAGCATGTCGCTCGAATGGCAAAATTATATCCGGGCGTATCAATTCCAAAGGGAAAAAGAGTTTCAAATATGGAAAAATTGAGGCAAGCATAAAGCTGGCGCCGACAGCCAATGGTTTATGGCCGGCGTTCTGGATGATGGGAGATAATACAAAAGAATGGCCGGCTTGCGGCGAGATTGACATAATGGAAATGGGAGATGCGACTGGCATCGCCGACGGCACATCTAAAAGCCGTGTGAACACCGCGATACATTATGGAACCACTGCGTCAACTCATCAGCAGGAATATTTCGCGGCAAATACGGGAATCAATTTGCAAGATGGAGAATACCATTTGTATACACTTGTTTGGAATAAAGAAATTATTGAAATATCGGTAGATGGAAAACACTTTCATTCTTTTGACATAACCGATAATCCATATTTCCATGATAGATTCTTCATATTGTTCAACCTCGCGGTAGGAGGCTCCTTTACCGGTATAACCGACCCAAATAGTATTACGGCTATTCAAGAGAACGAACAAGTGAAAATGTTTATTGACTGGGTAAAAGTTTCAAATCTCAAATAATCTGGATACATGAAAACGAGAATTTTCTCAAGTAAAGTGCTATGCAGTGTGTTGCTGATTGGGATAACCTTATCGGCTGCACCTACGCGGATTTTAGCTGAATCTGCCACTGCACACGCTTCTTCGTCACAGAAAATAACAGTGACAGGAGTGGTTGAAGATGCTGAAGGACCTGTAATAGGTGCTTCCATTTTGGAAAAAGGAACATCTAACGGTACTGTTACCGATATAGATGGCAATTTCACAATCAGTGTTGCACCTAATGCGACATTAGTTGTAAGTTATGTCGGATGCGAGACCGTTGAGGTTAAGGCTTCAACGAGCCCGTTGAAAATCATGATGCAACAAAACTCCCAGCTCCTCAGTGAAGTGGTTGTCACAGCCTTAGGTATAAAGCGTGACCGGAAAGCCCTGGGATACGGACTTGAAGAGGTAAAAGGAGACGCACTCGACAAGGCAAAGGAAACCAACGTGATCAACTCTATGGCAGGTCGTGTCGCAGGTCTGGTAGTCTCTCAGACAGCAGGAGGGCCTTCTGGTTCGACACGTGTCATACTTCGTGGCTCTACCGAAATGACCGGCAACAACCAGCCCTTGTATGTTGTGGACGGTGTGCCTTTGGATAACACCAGCTTCGGTTCGGCCGGTACAAACGGAGGTTATGACCTTGGCGATGGTATCTCGTCGATCAATCCAGATGACATAGAAAGTATGTCGGTGTTAAAGGGTCCGGCGGCTTCCGCGCTTTATGGTAGTCGTGCCAGCCATGGTGTGATTCTCATTACAACAAAAAAAGCGCAAGGAGACACACGTTATTCAGTTGAATATAACGGAACATTTACAGTAGACAAGCAATTGTCTAAATGGGACAATGTCCAGCAGATTTATGGCATGGGGTCGAATGGAACATATTCTATTGATGCTGTGAGTAATACCAATAAGTCATGGGGCCCTAAAGCGGACGGTGGCAATATGCTCAAATACTTCGATGGAGTTGAGCGGCCCTATTTAATCATCCCGGATAATACATCTAACTTTTTCCGTACAGGTTTGACTGCCAACAATACAGTGACTGTCTCCTCCAATACTGGCACTACGGGCCTGCGCTTCACTCTGACAGATATGAGGAATAATGATATTGTTCCAAATACTAATATGAGCCGTGATATTTTCAATCTTCGTGCAAATTCATCGCTTGGCCAGGTAGATCTTGATTTCACAGCCAATTACACACATGAATATGTGAAGAACCGTCCGGCTCTCGGAGACAGCAAATCAAATATAGGGAAGAACCTCATGACTCTTGCTACAACCTATAACCAAGACTGGTTGCGTACATATCAGGATGAGAATGGTGAATATTCCAACTGGAATGGCATGGATCCATATAATGTCAATCCATATTGGGATGTATATAAGAACAGCAATGAATCGAAAAAAGACCTTTTCCGCCTACATGGGTCTGTCATATACAATATCACGAAACATCTTAAAGTGAAAGGTACTGCCGGCGCGGAACTAAACTGGTTTAATTTCCAGGACTTCAAAGCACCGTCAACGCCGGGATATGAAGCCGGGTTCATGCAGCTCAGCAAATTTCATAATCAGATGTATAATTTTGAACTGATTGCTACATACAATAACAGTTGGGGCGATTTTGATTTCACAGGAACTGCCGGCGGCAATATATACAAGGTCGACAATTCCATCTCGCTGATCAGCGCGCAGGATATGCAGATACGCGATGTGATTGCATTGATGAGCTTCAATGAGACATCCAATCAGGAGAATAGCTATCGCAAACAGATTAACTCTCTCTTTGCCGCTGCCAATCTCGGATGGAAGGGTCTTCTGTATCTGGACGCTACGCTCCGAGGCGATAAATCATCAACACTTCCGAAAGGTAACAATACCTATGTTTATCCATCTTTCTCCGGAAGTTTTGTTTTCTCTCAGCTTATCAAACGAGGCGACATATTGCCCTATGGCAAGCTACGTGCATCATGGGCACAGGTTGGTTCAGATACTGATCCCTATCAGCTTGGGCTTGTATATACTAAATCAAAATATACTTATCCGGGATACACCATAGGATATATAGACAACACTACCATTCCGAACAAGAACCTCAAACCTACCCGTACAAATTCATTTGAGATTGGTTTTGAGACCAAGTTTCTTAACAGCCGTTTAGGTCTTGATTTCACATATTACAATCAGATATCCAAAGATCAGATTATGGGGATGGCTTCAAGTTGGGCGACAGGATATCCCTATCGTCTGATCAATGCGGGAGAAATACAGAATCAGGGTATTGAGATAGTATTGAACACACGCCCATTACAGATTGGTGATTTCTCATGGGATTTGAATGTCAATTTCTCCAAGAACAGTAATAAAGTCAGAAAGCTTGTAGACGACATGGATATGTTTGAACTGGAAAAGGCTTCATGGCTTGATGTTCAAGTTGCAGCCAAAGTCGGTGAGAACTTTGGTTCCATAGTGGGGCCGGACTTTAAACGCAACGATAAGGGCGATATACTGATTGATCCGTCAACTGGGCTCCCTATGTATGATAAGGGCAATCATGTGCTTGGAAATGCCTCTTGGGACTGGACTGGTGGACTCAACACCACGTTCCGCTATAAAAATATTGGCTTATCAGCTGTATTTGATGTTAAATGGGGCGCTGATTTATATTCCATGTCGGCACGTGCATCACATGAGTCGGGAAAGGCTATGGCTACTCTTGAGGGTCGAGACGCATGGTATAAATCAGAAGAAGAACGTATGGCGTTAGGATTCCCGAAAGGTTCTCCCGACTGGAAACCGACAGGCGGTTTCATAGCGCCGGGTGTGATTGATAACGGTGATGGCACATATCGTCCCAATGATGTCATAATCAATCCTGAGGATTATTGGATGAGTGTCTGCCGCAATGCTCCTTCAATGTTTATTTATGACAACTCTTACATAAAATGCCGTGAGATAACGCTCACATATCAATTCCCGAAATCCTGGCTTGGAAATGGTAAGGTCGTGAAAGATGTAAGCCTGTCGTTTGTGACACGCAACCCCTTCATTGTATGGAAAAATATCCCGGATATTGATCCAGACTCCAACTATAACAACACCACCGGTATGGGTCTGGAATATGGTTCTCTTCCTTCACGCCGCAGCTACGGATTTAATATCTATGTTAAATTCTAATTTCGAAACATCATGAAAAAATATATAGTCAGAATATTGGCCTTGTCTACACTCTTCGTTGGCTGTCTGTTCAGCAGTTGCAGCGATGACTACATGGAAGATCTCAATACCGATCCATCCAAGGCCCCGTCTATCGACCCTAATGCTCAGCTCACCACTGCTCAGTTACAGACCTACGGGGATCTCGGAGAAGTAGAGATATACCGTAACTATCACTATGGTTTTACTCAACAGCTCATGGGATGCTGGAACACCACTAATTATGGTGGACATCATACCATCGACAACAATGAAATGTGCCGCATATGGACTTCATTCTATCCTAATGCGGTTAAGAATCTTGTTGACGGCATTTATCGTACTTCAGAAGACGCATCCAAGAACAACATAAACGCGGCACTTCGCATATACCGTGTATATATGATGTCGCTGATTACCGATGTATATGGCGATTGTCCCTATTCTGAGGCTGGTCTTGGATTCCTTGATGAGAAGTATAATCCTCGTTATGACACCCAGGAAGAGATATATTCAGATTTCTTTGTGGAATTGAAGGCCGCGGCGTCTCAGTTGTCAAGTGCGGGAGATCGTCTGACTGGAGATATAATTTTCGGAGGCGATATCAACAAATGGAAAAAGCTTGCCAACTCTCTCCGTATGCGATATGCCATGCGTATATCTAACGTCGCTCCTGACAAGGCGCGTATTGAATTTGAGGACGCGCTGAATTCTGACGGAGGAATAATGACATCTGCCGGAGATGATGCCCTTATCAAATATATGGATATCGCTTTCAGTTTCGGACAGGAATCCTACAGTGATTATCGCGGGAACGCCATGAGCCAGCTTTGGTTTGGCAATGACCCGGCAAACAATCCGTCGTATATCTGTTCTACTTTCTTCAATCAGCTTAAAGACACCAACGATCCACGTTGCTATCAGGTATGCAGATTTTACTATGATGGACTTATGTCTGCCACCAAGCCTGACGGAAGAATTGACCTGACCGATGAGATTCTTTCTAAAGGGATTAAAATGGAACCTTGCGATCCGGGCACTTACTCTTGGGACAATTGGCCTGCAGGTTATAAAAGTGACATCCTCTCAGAGATGGCTGCGAACAATCCTTCCATTGACCCAAATATGGCTCGCGAAGTGCGCCCGAAATTAGCGTCCGCATTCCTTAAAGGGGATTGCCCCGGAGTGGTCATGACGTATGCCGAAGTAAGTTTCCTGCTTGCGGAAGCGACCTTAAATGGTTGGGTTACCAACGACAATGCGGAAAGTTATTATAAAAAAGGTGTCAGGGCTGCAATGGATTTCCTCTCGGACAACTATGATACGGAAAAAGTGTCGACAGAAGAATTTGAAAACTATATGGCGGCAAATCCTTTTGGATATACCACCGAACAGAAGAGAGTCAACATCAACACTCAGGCATGGATTCATCATTTCACCAATCCTAACGAGTGTTGGGCCAATCTCAGACGCTCCGGTTTCCCCAGACTTAAATCACCGGAGGCATACGGACAAGGCGCCTATCTGACCGGTGGAGTGGAAATCCCGGTCCGTCTATGCTATCCTGTTCTTGAATCATCCTATAATAAGCAGGGATATGACGAGGCTCTTGATCGTATGGGGGGAAGCAATAGCTGGAATATACCCTTATGGTGGGATGTCAACTGATAATAACCAATAATACAAAACGTAATGAAATCAATATATAAAAGTTTGCTTCTTTTGCCGGTACTTGCATTTGTACTGGCCGCTTGCAGCAGCGATGAGCCTTTCTCTGTCGCAACAGAAACTGACGAACCTCACATCCTGGATCCGACATTTCCCGACAAGGTGAACGGACAGCTCCCAATTGTGGCAAATATCACCAGAGACGCAAATTTCAAGATGTCTCTCACAGTCACTCCTTCACAAAGCACCGAAGTCGATTGGTTTATCGATGGCGAAAAGGTTGCAACCGGTACAACCATTGATATTCCTCTTCTGGCCGGTTCATATCAAATGAAAGTGACGGCGACAACTACCGCCGGTAAGTCAACGTACCGTGAAGGAATTGTCAATGTCTCTACCCTTGAGGGTGATCCCTGGGCGACGACTGTAAACTTCGAGCGCATAATAGCCCCTGGCAGTAACGCAAATCTTTACGGGGACAATCTTCAGAAAGTTAAATCCATACGAATCGGTAATACTGAAGTGCCTTACGTGACTTACAACACCGAAGACGGTTCTCTGTCATATTCTGTACCGGCTTCATTGGAAAATGGTACAATGCGTGTGATTCTCATCGATGCCGACGGTATGGAGTATGGTGCCGATACCGTAACTGTTAGCTCTTCACCGCTTGTGACATCCGGAGCTGACCGTATGACTTCCGGAACAATATGTAGCCTCACTGGAATTAATCTTGACCAGATTTCCAAATTGACTATCGGCAGTCAGGAACTTGAAATAGTTGAGCGTTCAGGATCGGAAATAACCGTTGGATGTCCTGAGCTTGAAGATGGTGAGTATAAACTTACCGGCGTATCCAATCAGGGAACAGTGCGGTTCTTCACCGATGGAGCTGTGAAGGATGAAGCCATTGTGGTTGTGACCTCGGAACAAACAATCTGGACTGGACATCATTATGTGTCATGGGATTTACCTGATGATAATCCGAACAAGACTTTCAATCTTATTCCTTCGGATGTGTTCTCTTCAATGAAACCTGGAAGCATAATGACGATTCATTATTCTGTTGAACCTTCGGCAGAATATCATCAACTACGAACAGTGACAGGCTGGTGGAGCGACCTCCCCGGTACATCCGTTATCGAATTTCAGGAAGATGGAAGTAAAGATGTTGTGATGTCGGCTGATGTTTTGGCTGCAATCGCAGAGCAGGGAGGCTTCCTCTGCGTGGGACATGGTTACTATGTGGATCTTGTAACTTTACGATAAAATAATGAGAAAATATATTGTGACAGTATCAATGTTTGTTTCGGCGGTCTGCTTTTTGCAGGCCTCCGGGACGGCATTGCCAAAAGACGCCGGGTTAGAGGTGAAAGTTGAGGAGACGCTTTCAAGAATGACGCTTGATGAAAAAATCGGTCAGATGACCGAGCTTTCAATCGATGTGCTTGGAAGCTGGAAGAATAATGAGTTTTTCCTTGATCCGGAGAAACTTCACGAAGCCATTGCTATCTATAAAGTCGGTTCGATACTCAATGCTCCCGGAGGTCCGACGGCACAGACTCCGGAAAAGTGGGAGCAGCTTATCAGTCAGATACAAGACATTTCAATGAAAGAAATCGGTATACCCTGTATCTATGGACTTGACCAGAATCATGGCACTACTTACACACTTGGTGGTGTATTGTTTCCACAAAACATCAATGTAGGAGCATCTTTTAATCCTGAAATAGCACGGCAATCTGCTGAGATTACCGCCTATGAAACCAGATCTGCTAATTGTCCCTGGACATATTCGCCAACGGTTGACCTGACAAGAGATCCCCGCTGGAGTCGTGTATGGGAAAATTTCGGAGAAGATCCTCTTGTTAATGCAGTTATGGGGGCTAATCAGATAATAGGATTCCAAGGAGATGATCCCAATCAGATTGGCCCATACAAAGTTGCCACATCTGTAAAGCATTATCTCGGCTATGGAGCGCCACGTACAGGTAAAGACCGGACTCCCGCATATATATCGACCTCCGATTTGCGTGAAAAATTTTTTGAACCTTTCCGTGCCTGCATCGAGGCTGGCGCATTGACGGTTATGGTCAATAGCGGTTCAATTAACGGGCGTCCGGTTCATGCCAACAATGAGCTTCTGACAAAGTGGTTGAAAGAAGATTTGAACTGGGATGGCATGATTGTGACAGACTGGGCGGATATAAACAATCTGTACACCCGCGAATGTGTGGCGGCGGATAAGAAAGAAGCTATAGAAATGGCGATAAATGCAGGAATTGATATGTCAATGGAACCGTATGATCTGAAATTCTGCACTCTGTTGAAAGAGCTTGTCAATGAAGGTCGTGTTACCATGGAACGTATTGACGATGCTACCCGTCGTATCCTCCGCTTGAAATATCGCCTCGGGCTGTTTGAAAACCCAAATACATTCAAGAAGGATTATCCGGAATTTGCGTCTGCGAAACATGAGAACATTGCCTTGAAGTCGGCAGAGGAATCAATAGTCCTTCTTAAAAACCGCAATGACATACTCCCGTTGAAAAAAGGGATGAAGATACTGGTTACAGGCCCGAATGCAAATTCCATGCGTTGTCTTAACGGTGGATGGAGCTATTCGTGGCAAGGTCATCTTACCGATCGTTTTGCCTCGAAGTATAATACGATATATGAAGCTGTATGCGATAAGTTCGGTAAGGAGAATATTGTGCTTGAACAGGGCGTTACCTATCTCCCCGAAGGAGCATACTATCAAGAGAACGATCCTAAGATTGATAAAGCCGTAGCAGCCGCTGGTGATGCCGATATTGTCTTGGCTTGCATTGGCGAAAATTCATATTGTGAGACCCCCGGAAACCTGTCTGACCTTGTACTTTCTGTGAATCAGCGTAATCTGGTAAAAGCCCTCGCCAATACAGGCAAGCCCGTTATCCTTATAATAAATGGCGGACGCCCACGAATCATTAATGATATAGAGCCGCTTGCGGATGGCATTGTCAATGTGCTTCTTCCAGGTAATTTTGGAGGCGATGCGCTTGCGAATATCCTGGCTGGGGATACAAATCCAAGTGCCAGAATGCCTTATACTTATCCTAAGAATCAAGCTGAACTGACTACTTACGATTATAGGGTGAGTGAGGAAATGGATAAAATGGAAGGTGCCTATGATTATGACGCAGTGGTATCCGTTCAATGGCCTTTTGGTTACGGGTTGAGCTATACGACTTTCAAATATGATAATTTCAAATGCGCCCAGACCGAATTCGATGCCAATGACAATCTGATATTCACTGTTGACGTAACAAACATCGGTAATAAAGCCGGTAAAGAAGTGGTAATGCTTTTCAGTAGGGATATGGTGGCTTCACTTACCCCTGAGAACAGAAGGTTACGTGGTTTTCAAAAGGTTGAATTGCAACCCGGCGAAACCAAAACAGTCACATTGACCATTAAGGCTGGAGACTTGGCTTTTGTTGACTCAGATGGTAAATGGATCCTTGAAAAAGGAGATTTCCGTATGCAAGCCGGGACCGAGATACTGAATATAAAGTGTAATGAAACATATAAGTGGAATACGCCCAATAAGTAATAAGTTCAAAGGTAAAAAAGGTTGTATAGAAAGTAGGCTTGTCGAAATAGAGATCGACAAGCCTCTTTTTTCCTGGTTGATATCATTCCATATAAGCGTATAGGCGTAATATTTCCATGTGCCTGGAGGAATTTGCCTGCTCTTATGTGTTTTCGCGTATATATTACAACTTTCTCCTTTAACATTTAAAAAACAATTTAAAAAAATCCGGTAAAAATTTTGCAGGGAAAGAAAATAGTATTAACTTTGCAGTCGCTAAGGCAACATACCCGCCACAGCAAGGAGAGGTGGGTGAGTGGCTGAAACCACCGGTTTGCTAAACCGACGATGGGAGCAATCCTATCCACGAGTTCGAATCTCGTCCTCTCCGCAATCAACGCTGGTAATCAGCGATTTACAAAATTTACGCACGAAATTACGCACGATTTCTGATGATCGTGCGTAATTTTTTGTGCGTATTCATGACAATATTTTTAAGTAAACGCGGACGCACTCGATATTGGGTACTTTGGATTTTGAGGGCTGATATGGTTGATGTAAGGGAAGATGTGCCGGATACGGTGATACAGTCGGGGACAATTCTTAAAAATTGTGATTTAACATATCGATATGGTGTCCTAAATAATCTTTAACCATATAAACTGCAGTGTGATACCCAATTATAAATATCGGCGCATTACATAAAGATTATTAATTGGTCTGTGAATTAATACTTTATGAACGTTTATAAGGGTATATTTGCAATACGATGATGAAGAACCAACAAAATATGCCCCAAATCAGATTTCTTATTGATTATCTGCGGCCCGTGAGCGATGCCCTCTCATACGACCATTATGACCATCCGGAGCGCATAGTGAGTTTGCTATGGGCTAAGGAGAACATAGATATTCTGGCAGACAAGGGATCTCTGGAGAAAGAGCTCTCGGAATCAGTGACTATGCCAGACATGGGCACTAACTTACAATCGCTCTATTCTTGTTTCGCTTTCATCGCTCAGGAATCGAATGAATACCTGTACGGTTTCAATAGCGGAATCTACTTCTATAATGAGTTTTCGTTACGGAGTGGCTATCAGTCTCAACGGGATGAGTATGAAAAGATGATAACAGCCCAGGAAGGTATCGTAGATTCTCTTGATTCCCAAATCGCAGTGTTAGAACAGAAAACCTCAGACGATGGCTTATTCTTTCCTCGGCTGAACAACAGGCGTGAACGACTTGGCATTGAGCGAGAAAAGCTTAATGAACTGTATATCCGTCAGAGTAAACTCAACGTGTATCTGAACATTCTTGATACATGCTATAAGCCAGCATTAGACCGTATCGCTGGACAATGCCGTGCCCTGCTTCCGATTGTTGGAAAATTCTATAAAGAATGGATGTCTGCCAATCCACCGGAAGAGAAACCGTGTAGTGCCAAATCGTCATGGGACGAGTGTCTGAATTACCAAATTCAGACGAATGACAACTCACAACATGATTACTTCAGTCCCAGCCTAATTATCCGGATTTACGAATTGTGTAACGGTCAACAATTTGAGGATTGCAATAGCACAAGGTTTATAGAGGCCCTCAATCTGCGCACAACCGGTTCTGTCCTGAAGATTAAAGAGAGGGAGAAAGTGCGTGTATGCTATCTCATTAACCAGTTGTGGCGTCAGCTACAGAAAGAAGTCAGAGATAAGTGGCTATCGCAGATTCTTAACTCACTCGGCATAAGCCGCAAGTTTTATAATTCAAAGTATAGCATATCGCCTCGTGAATACGAACGTAGTAAGGTCTCAAATATTTTCTACAGAGAACTTTCGGGAATTTTTGCATCCATAGAATTATACTAATTCACAAACTGAATGCAAATATTATCTTTCTCACCTTCAGGTTGGAAAATTATTTTAATACCTTTCTCGCGGGCAATCCTAATGCATTTTTTACCTCTTCGGGAATACTATGTGAGCCAAACGGCACCAAAGTTCCGTCTATATCTAAAAATATAGCTTTTATGTTTTTATTCATTTCTCTTGTTTCTTATAGATCGAAGTTCCGAGGGTGATTTACCGAAATGTCGCTTTACGTATTTGCCAAAGAACGAGAGGTTCTCAAAGCCTAACCTATATGCAATCTCTTTTATTGAATAATCAGTGTTTAACAAGTGATACCGGATATCCTCGACCGTATATTCATCTATCCATTGGCGAGCTGACTTGCCACTGACCTTTGAACATATCACAGAAAGATATTTCGATGAGATACATAATCTGTCGGCATAGAAGTCGATGGGTCGGTGCTTGACATCCTCGCTTGATAGTATCTGGAGAAATCTGTTAAACTGAAACTGTGTCTTGTTTTCCCCTTCAGCCGACTGACATTGGTCTGTTTCCATATTCGACAGCATTTCAAGCAATATGGCTTTTATGATTGTACGGATTATCTCCTTGTGGTATTTCTGATCCGGATTCATCGTCTTAGACAGGATAAGGCGATAATAGAACTGCATCTGTTCTTCCAGATTTTTTACAGCCGACATTCGATACGCCTTACAGATATAGATCATCCTGTTCCATTTGTCTATATGCTCACGAATGAGATCGGAAACAATTCGTACGGACAGCCGCAGCATCACAATGTCGGCATCCACGCTGACAAGAATGTTGTCCGTGAAATTCTGGGGCAATACTGTAAGCCGCTCACCCTCTTTTATGGTGTGGGTATTGCCGTTTATGTCTATCTGAAGCCGACCTTTGCGAGAGGCAAGGAACAGATATGAATCCGATTTTATTCCGTTGAGTTCCGACAAGTCATTGATGTCGGTCATAAGAGATATGTCACCATCGGAGTAGTGTATGATTTTATGGTCTTCCATATGTGTCTGTATTATGACTGCAAATTTACAGCTTTTCACTGTCTTGAAACGCCATCTGACTGTCCTATATTGCCACATATACCTCTTTTTATTACTATTTAGTCAATTCAGGACACTTGAGTATGTCTGAAAATACAGAATTTTGCGCCCAAAAACTGTAACAATGAAACATACGAATATTATCACATGGCTCATGACTGCTACACTGCTTGTTTCATGCGCCGAGAAGAAAGAAATGAAGGAGGCTCCTTCAATGAAGGTGGTGACAGAGATATTGTCAAAAGATGAAGGCAGTTCTTCGACAATGTTTGTAGGTCAGGTTGAGGCGGAGAGTACATCATCGGCAAGTTTCCCGACAGCAGGCACCGTGCTGAGAGTTCCGGTAACCGAAGGACAGGAAGTCCGCAAAGGACAGCTACTGGCTGAAATAGATGCCTCGACAATGCAAAGGGCACTTCAATCAGCCGAAGCAGTGCTCTCGCAAGCACGTGACGCATACGACCGTATGAAATTTCTCCATGACACTAATAGTCTTCCTGAAATCCAATGGGTTGAGGTTCAAAGTAAACTGTCACAGGCTCAGGCGGCATACGATATTGCAAGAAAGAACCTGAATGACTGCCGTCTCTATGCACCTGTAAATGGCACTATAGGACAAAAGTTAGTCCGCCCCGGCGAGACGGTCATGCCCGGACAACCTATAGTTACAATAGTAGATATAAATAGTGTAAAAATCAATGTATCCGTTCCGGAAAAGGAAATCGGCGACATTTATTCCGACACACCTACATTCATAACCGTTGATGCCCTCGGCGGAAAGGAATTTATCGGGGGCAAAATAACCAAGAATGTGCAAAGCGATCCCATGACCCACACATACGTCGTGAGCATTGATGTCAGTAATCCCTCTCATGAACTTCTCCCCGGAATGGTGTGTGATGTTGTGTTCAAGGGCTTGAATCGTGAAATCATGACTGTTCCTGTTTCAGCAGTAATGAGAGGTACGGGAGATTCCCTTTTTCTATGGGTAAAAAAAGAGGGCAAGGCTCACAGACGCACTGTCGCAACCGGCAATACATACGGTTCGAGAATTGAAATAATTTCCGGCATCAATGAGAATGACTCAGTGATAATACGCGGAATGCAGAAATTAAGTGAGGGAAGCAAAGTCAGCGCATTATGAAAAATGAGAAAAATACACGGTGGGTGGCGTGGCTGATGCACAACTACCGCATAACCCTTTTGATTGTCGGCCTGATGGTGCTTCTGGGCATTTACGGGCTTGACAAGATGCCGAAAGCGGAATTTCCGGATTTCACTCTGCGCACAGGCGTTGTTGTCGGGATATATCCGGGAGCCACAAGCGAGGAAGTAGAGTCTCAATTGGTAAAACCCCTTGAAAGATACCTGTTCACGTTTAAGGAAGTGAACAGGGCTAAGACAGTAAGCACAAGTCAGAACGGACTTTGCAGTGTAATGGTTGAACTGAACGACGATGTATCCAACAAAGATGAAGTATGGAGCAAGATAAAACACGGACTCAACAGTTTCAAGGCTTCATTACCTAAGGGAGTTGTGGATGTAGTTGTCAATGATGAGTTCGGCGATACATCGGCACTCCTCGTTGCCGTGGAAAGTGACAGTCGGAGTTATCGTGAGCTTGACAAATACTGTGAGCTCATAGGCGACAGATTAAGACAGCTGCCTTCGGTTTCCAACGTGCGTGTATTGGGCAATCTCAAGGAGCAGATTGTGATAAATGTGGATTATGACCGCCTTTCGAGTTACGGCATAAGTCCTCAAGTTATAATAGATGTGCTTTCCGGTCAGGGTATTACTACTGTCAGCGGCAGTCTCGGAGGGTGGAACAACGACACACCTATTCATGTCAGTCCCTCGTTGAAGAGCGAAGATGAAATAGCCAATCAGATAATATATAGCGATGCTAACGGCCATGTAGTAAGAATAAAGGATATTGCAGATGTTTCCCGCAGATATGACCAGACCGGCGGCTATATCGAATACAACGGCAACCGCTGTGTCATAATCTCTATGGAGATGCTTGCCGGCAACAACATAGTGCAGTATGGCAAGGATGTTGAAAAGATGCTTGAAGAAATCAAGGAAACATCGTTGCCCGATGATGTTGTGATAGATTGCATAAGCGATCAGGCCGGAGTCGTAAATGCCAGCGTCAACTCATTTCTACGTGACCTGTTCATCTCAATGGCGGTTATCATCCTTATGATGATGATTCTGTTCCCTATCAGTTCAGCCCTCGTAGCATCAACAGCAATACCGGTCACCACCTTCATATCGCTGGGCATCATGTATCTTGTGGGCATACCGTTGAATACCATAACGCTCGCCGCAATGATAGTGGTTCTTGGCATGGTGGTGGATGATTCAGTGATTGTGATTGACGGTTATCTGGAATATCTAAACAAAGGCTACAGCCGCTGGCACGCGGCCTGCAAGAGTGTGTCGGAGTATTTTCTTGCCATGCTACTCGCCACTGCCTGCATCAGTGCTATTTTCTTCCCACTTCTGATCACTTGCACAGGTCAGAAAGGCGATTTTCTACATGATTTCCCGATAACGATAGCCATCAACCTGATGACATCGTTATTTGTGGCAATGGTTGTCGTGCCTATACTCGCGGTTATCCTCATTAAGAAAAAGAGCCGCAAGGAGGGAAAGAAAACAATCACGGACTATGTGCAGCAGGCATACGACAGACTCTTGGAATGGGTCTTTGCCCACGCATGGCTCACACTCGGTATCGCTGCCGCGCTGATGCTCTCGACGCTATTCTTCGCCGGTGGAATTAAAAAAAGGATGATGTCATGTTCGGAGCGTGACCAGTTTGCGGTCGAAATCTACCTTCCTAAGGGTACGGGCCTGTCGGAAACGGTTGCCGTCACAGATTCAGTATATAATGTACTAAGTAAAGATGAACGCGTCAAAGCCATCACATCATTCAAGGGATGTGCCTCACCACGTTTTCAGGCTTCATATACGCCTAAACAGGGTGGAAAGAATTTTGCGCAGTTCATTGTCAACACTACATCAAATGATGCGACTGTGGAATTGGTGGATGAATATACGGAACGATTGTCGGAGGCTTTTCCTAATGCTTTCGTCAAGTTCAAGCAACTTGATTCACAGGTATTTCGGGCATTGGAATTTCGCTTTTACGGTGAGGATCTTGATTCCTTGCACTATGCCGCAGACAATCTGATGCAGTATATGCGTCAGAACCCGGATTTACTTTGGGTTCGCACCGACTTCGAGCAGCCTGAACCGGTGGTCGAGGTGACTCTTGATGAAAAGGCCGCATCCCGCCTCGGACTGAACCGACAGACTACCTCCCTGCAACTTATGGCGCAAACAAATGACAGACTCGTGACGACACTTTGGGAGGACGATTACGGGTTGCCCGTAATTCTCAGAGACAATAGCTGGGACAATGCTGATTATGACAAATTCGGCAATATGCCGGTTGCTCCGATGACCTCACAGAAAACAGTTCCGTTAAGACAGGTCGCTAAGGTGACGCCGAAATGGAGTGAGTCAAAAATCGTCCATCGCAACGGCGTGAGGTGTCTGACTGTAACAGCGGAACTTCCGCGCAATATGATGGCGGAAGAAATAGTGCCGGATCTACAGAAGTATGTCAGCGACAACATACGTTTGCCGCAGGGTGTGACTACAGAAATAGGCGGTGAGATTGAAAATGACAACGAAAGTCTGCCGCAACTCGGTGCCGGACTTGGTATTGCAATGATTATAATCTTCTTCTTTTTGCTGTTCAATTTCAAGAGGTACGCGCTGACTTTGGTATGTATGTTTGCCGTTCTGCTGTTTATTCCCGGAGCTATGTTCGGCCTGTTCTCCACACAAACAACTATGGGGCTTACTACAATATTTGGTTTCATAACCCTTATGGGGCTTATAATGCGTAACGAGATATTGATATTCGAGCACGCCGAAGCCGGTCTCAAGAATGGCAAGTCACCACGCGAGGCCGCTTTGGAAGCAGGCAAACGCCGAATGGTACCGATTTTCCTCACTACTGTAACAACAGCTGTGGGAGTAGTGCCAATGATTATCTCCGGATCTGCAATGTGGAAGCCGGTAGGTATAACGATACTCTTTGGCGGTCTTGGCGCACTGATACTTGTAGTAACCGTTCTTCCGGTAATTTATTGGAAAATACATAGACAGAAATGAAACATATAATTTTGATAATAGCACTGATGCTGTCGGTAACGGCGTCAGCGCAACAAAGATACACGCTTGACCAATGCCGGAACCAGGCATTGGCGCACAATGCCCGTCTTAAAATGGCGGATAATGATGTCATGTCAGCCTCACAGGGGCGAAAAGAAGCCTTGACAAATTTCTTTCCTTCGCTGTCTGTCGGCGGCGGGGGCATGAAATCCAATGATTATATGATCAAGATGGATATGGGGCCTCAAACAATGGAGATGCTTGACGGGGGCTGGTATGCCAACGCAATGGCATCCTTACCTATATATGCAGGCGGAAGGATATATAACGGCTATAAGATGGCTAAGCTCGGAGTGGAGATAAGCGAGATCCAGTGTTGCCAGACTGCAAATGAAGTCCGATTGACTGTCGATCAGTATTATTGGCAGATTGTGTCGCTTACTGAAAAAGTTCGTACGCTTGAAAGTGCCCGTTGCCTGCTTGACACCATACAGCGAGATGTTGCCAACGCTGTGAAAGCCGGTGTGACAAAACCGAATGACTTGCTGCAAGTCAATCTTCGTCTTAACGACAATAGGAGTTCCTATATGAATGTTGAGAATAATATCGATGTCCTTAAGATGCTTTTGGCACAGTGTATGGGATTGGAAGCCGATTCTTTAGAACTGGCAATCGATACTGAACATCCCCTTGAATCGCCGGAATCACTTTTTGTCAATCATGGTGATGCGGTTTTGGCTACGACAGAATACAGACTGCTTGACAAAAGCGTTGAGGCTGCACGCTTGCAGAAGAAAATAACGCTCGGAGAATTTTTGCCTACTGTGTCCATAAGTGGCGGATATATGTTCCAGAATATCATGGGCCCGTCGCAAAATTCACTCATGGGTCTTGTAACGGTTTCAATCCCTATTTCATGGAAAGCTCCGCATACGATGAAAAAACAGAAACTTGCCTGTGAAAATGCCATAACGCAACTCAACGACGGGCAGGAACAGTTGGTAATCAGGATGCGTAAATCTCAAAATGATCTATGCAATGCCTACCAACAGGCTATACTTGCAAAAAAATCAATTGAACAGGCAGCCGAGAATCTCCGTCTTAATGAAAACTACTACAAAGCGGGCATTTCCACCATGAGTGATTTGCTCGAAGCCCAGACACTTTTTCAACAGAGTAAAGACCGATATTCTGAGGCATATTCCACTTATGAAATAAAAAAGACAGAATATCTTATATCAACAGGGAGGTAATTGGTACAGAAACACGTATATGACAAAGGCAGCGCAACCTGCCTCAACAGTTCTCGGTATCAACCTAACGTTTGCCACAAACACCTCGTTTGGGACAAATGGGTTTCAGCATCTTGTGCGCCTGCATCATGCAGCGGTAGGCGAAGCGACGGTCGTCCTCATTCGGATCGCGGCCCCACGGGAGGTCGGATGCGGAGCCTCCGCCGCCGCTTCCCTTAGCGAACTGAATTGCCCCGTCGAGATAACCCGCGAACAGATACATCGCACATTTCAGAATCTCGTTAGGCTTCTCCACCATTGCCATGAGAAATTCCCCGTCGAAGCCGGCTTTCTGTTCCGGCGTCATTGCCGCCAGTAGAGAGCGCATATCGACAACAGACCTTCCGAACACGGCATCTGTCAGTCTCATACGCATCTGCTCCTGATTCTTTTCCGTGAAATTGTGGAATTCTCTCAGCGCATTGGAGCGTTTCTCGTTGACAGACTTCAATTCATCCTGAAGCTGCGCAAGCTGCCGGTCGGCGGTCTTGAGTTTCTGGCGTTTGTCAGCGAGTGACGATGCGGTGGCCTGCAACTGTTCCTCAAGGTCTGCGATTCGGCTACGTAGGTCTTCCGCATCGCCGTTCCCCGATTCGAATTCCGACTCCAGTCGGTCAATCTGGTCATTGAGGTCTGCCTCGCGTGTCTCAAGATTCCCGATCATCGTATTGAGACCCTTGCAGCGTTTCTCCGCCTTAAGGATATCCGCATACAGCTCCTTCAAGGTCTCGTGCCTGTCGCTTATCTGAAGTTCCAGGTCGTTACACTCACGATGCAGCTCTGCCCGGTATTCCTCGGTTGAACGATGGCGGGCACCTGTCTCGGTCTTGCTCTGTCCCCGGCAGAGACCCCATCGGTCATTGACCAGGGCAAGTTCATTGTGGAGCTGAATGGTCCGTTCACGAAAAGCGTTTTTATCAGAACCGGCAAACAGTTCCTTATACGAAAACTTATTTCTCGGTGTAATCGGTAATAAGGTGCAGTGGATATGCGGATTTCGCTCATCGAGGTGGACATAGAAGCCGATGATGTTATCTTCGCCCCACTTGTCGCACGCGAACCTGTAAATGTCTTTCGCCCAATTTTCGATGTCTTTACACCGGGTGATGGATGAATTGTCCGCGCCATGTTCCAAATCAACTGTCTGATTGCCGAAAGCCAGACGGTGCATCTGCTCCCGGCTTCCTCCGAAGATGATGTTGACAACAGTACGGCGGTTGCCCTCCTTGCCTTTGCGTTCAAGTTCCGCATTAGGGTCCTGGATGCCCCGTTCTTTCAGGGTCTCGCGCATACGTTGCGGGATACTTTTGGAGGTGTCAATCGGTTGGACGATGCAACCCTTGGCTATCTCGAAGTTGAGTCCGGCACGGGTTATATCATAGTTGCCGGTCTTGGCGGCACGCTGCCAGTTCTTTTCCGACCACCTTCTCTGATGCTCGTTTGATTGGTTGGTTGTTATGCCCGCAGACGGGCTACAGTCTATTACTTGCTTTGCCATATAACTGACAATTAGAGGTTAAAGGTATTGTTAAAAGGACCGGAGCTTGCTCCTGAATGGCCTGCCGGATACGGCAACTCCCCGGTGATTTTCAATCAAAGGGGGGAAGTAGGCTCCCCTACATAGATACTATGTGGCAACTTCGCGCAAGCGCGTTGTCTATAAGCCGACCTGGACGATGACCACGGGAATCGGTCAGGCATATACCCGGAGAGGCGCACAGCGCACGTCAGAGAGGCTCGGAATGGCCTCCTGCAACGGTGTGGTACCCGCTATTACCGGAAGCAAGCTACGGCACGTTTTAGCGGCTGTTCTTGGTGAAATCGACTTTCAAATGGTTGAAGAATCCGTCGAGCGCTTACCGGGCATCTGTAATAGACGCTCTGGCTCCTTGCTGTTCCTGACAGCGTGAGACTCATGGTCGAGACCGGGGCTGTAGCCCTTAAGGGCTGGAGCCAGTTCGACCAGTTGCCGAATAGACACACATTGAAGATGCGTCCAAGGCACTCGTTGCTATAAGAGTCTGCCGTCTCGGGAAGCTCTGCCGGGTGGTTGTGCCATTTCCCAATCATCTGCCGAATCAGTAAATACTGCAAGGAGGAAATCTTGTGCGAATAAGTATCATGGTCTTCCTTGTCAAAGGATTCGAGCGTTTCTTCGATTGTCTCTACAAGCTCGGAATCGGCGATGTAGCCGTCAAGCCATTCGTCCATCTTGCCGGGAACGCTTCACTCTGTAACACATGCCGTAAATCAGCTATTGTTAATAGTCTTTGTCCCAAGGTGGCGAAGGGAATGGTTCCTCATAATCTTTGGCGGTTCGCGCAACGACATCAACTCCCCGACGCCTGAACGCACTTGAGCATTGGCTAAATTCTCTTTCAATTCTTCCATTTTGATTGTGCTTGAAAAATTTTCGGACAGAGTTGATAAAATAGTTCCTACAGTCTTTCTCTTCCCTTCCTTTTTCTCCTTTATCGCGGAGACGGGAGAAGAAACCGTGAATCTGATTTTCAAGTTCCAGACGGCTTACAGCCGGAAACTCACGAAGAATCTCATCATGCCATGTGGCGTCGGCTAAGAATAGTTTCTCCAATTCATCAAAACTTAAAATTTCATCTGCCCGTCCTTTATTATTAAGGGGTATTATATCTTTATCTTGAATATTATTATCTT
The DNA here is from genome assembly GCA_910588245.1 of uncultured Muribaculaceae bacterium. Classification (GTDB taxonomy): domain Bacteria; phylum Bacteroidota; class Bacteroidia; order Bacteroidales; family Muribaculaceae; genus Lepagella. The sequence goes on from CAJUQP010000012.1 coordinate 30,811, forward strand.
TAATATTATAAGTGGGCAGGCTGTCAGTCTTGCTATCGGTCTGGCTATCCGTAAGTTCTTCAGTCTCGTTTTCAGTCTGTTCATCGGACTTGCCGTTAGTCCATTTGTCGGGTTCTGAAATGACCGTATAAGCGGGTGCCATGGCATTACCCTTACCTTGTATGAAGGTAATCAAACCTCGCTCGCTCAGTTTGAGACGAGCCGTGAGGAATGTCTGCTTGGCTACCTTGATAGACCGGCAGACAAGCGCCGTCGAGCACTTGAAAGGCATCTTCCACCGTCGGCAGTTGGCACGCTCCAGCAAGAAGAAGAACAGAGCGATCTCGGCGGTTGAGAACGGCTCATATTCATTCTCCTGCCAGAAGGCGTGCATCAGTTCGTAAATGTTGACTCCCTTTGCCATACTTCCATGGATTTTGGTGTTTACAACTGTCAGCATAAGTCATGTTATAGACTATGCTCATTCCGATTGCTTCAGTCATAATGTCTTAACATCGTGGTTGACGACCGGCAAGTTGAAGCGCAAGTTCCGAGTCAACGATAATCTTGCGGCCACACTGGGTGATAGCCTTGTCGATTACGCCGCTCTTCTTGATTCGGTTGGCAGTCGGTATGCTGCATCCGAACAGGCGCGCTATTCCGGCCAGACCATACACATAATACTTGGACGGATTAATTTCACGGTAGGTAGGAGCCGGAGCGGATTCCGCCGGCTTCTTTTCGTTGATGATGGCAAGAAATTCCTCGCCAGTCATTTGCCACAGGGGTTTGTTCATGAGTTCATTGATATTCATATTATATAATTTTTGATGTCCATATATCAGGGTGATTCGTAGGGATGTCCTATGATGCAAAGTTACTATGTGTGATGAGTGGAGTGTAGGTGTAAAATTGAGAAACCTCTCTGTTATATATGTCTGAATACCAATGATTAGAAATGAGATTAAAAAATTATTTGAGTGGAATAGGTGGATACATTGTGGATAAAAACGAGTGGAAACACATTTCTGAGTATTTATGACTTAATTTACCCTAAAAATTAATCGAGGCCGCACGAAATTGTGCAGCCCCGACTTGTAAAATTTCCTGTCCTCTCTCAATCGAAGAGACTCATGGCATTTGCCCTTACGCTGTCGGCGATGTCTATATACGGTTTCATAGCCTTGTAGTCGCTATGTCCGGTCCACTTCATTACCACATTAGGCGCGATGCCAAGCGACAGCGCCTTACATATAAATGTCTTTCGCCCGGTGTGGGTGCAAAGCAGCTCATACTTCGGATACACATGGTCGATGCGCTCGTTACCTCTATACTGGGTAATTCTTACCGGGGTGTCAATTCCTACCAGCCGCCCAAGTTCCTTGATATTCTTATTCATCTTCTGATTACTGATGACCGGAAGGGCTTTGTTTCCTTCAAAAGCAACATCTTTGTATTTATCAAGAATAGCTTTACTGTGCTTGTTTAACTCAATAACAAGGCTATCAGCAGTTTTTACAGTGGTTATTTCGATATGATCTTCCTTGATGTCGCTTCGTCGCAAGTTTTCTACATCTGAATAACGAAGACCGGTATAACAACAGAATATCAGAACATCCCGAACACGTTCCAGATATTTCTTTGTTTCAGGAATCTCAAAATCCATTATCTTCTTAACCTCTTCGTCAGTCAGAAATATAACTTTTGATTGTGTGGTTTTCAGCTTTGGCTTGAATGTGTTACATTCCAGATTGTTGTGATACCCTTTTGCAGCCGCCCACTTCAGAAACCATTTGAGGTATCCCATCTGTTTTCCTATGGTACTGTTGAGCATATCGCAATCCTTACGGAAAAAATCAACGAGATCGTTCAAACCCTTCTCAGAGAAGAAGTCAAATGACGGATTCTTCGCAAATTTCTTAAAGGCCATAAGATGATTCTTGAAAGCCGCAAATTTTTCAAAGGTAGAATGTGTCCAGTCGTTCTTTCGGCCACACTCCTTCACGAATTCATCGTAGATCTCCCAAAAGGTTTTCTCTGGAATTTTTTCTTGAGTAGGCTCATCGCTTGCAGTTGACGCCACATCGGAGATCTGTTGCTTGAAAACAGTTTTTATATCATCCATCGAAGGCTTTTGCTCGGCATATTCAAATTCACGAAAAATGTCTTGAAGCAGATTCTCAAGACGATTCAGCTCAGTGTTAATCTGAATAGCCGTCTCTTTTCGTTTGTTGGTACAACCGTTTTTGACACGCTGCTTCTTAGCATCCCATTTTGACGCATCTATTCTGTATCCGGTAGAATAATCGAAAGCTTTGCCACCGTAGGAAAGGCGCATGCGTATAACCAGATTTTCGGTAACAGGTACGCCGTCTTTCTTCCGAGAATCCAGCCAAAAGTTGATATTTCGTTTAAGTATCATATCGTATCAGCTTATAAAACTACGCACGAAATTACGCACGATTTTTGACATATCCAAATATTTCAAAAGATTTTTAGTTTTAGCGTGTCGGCGTATAATGCTGTAATACTGATAGTTTTAGATACTATATGAGTATTGCCGACCAATAAGTTTATAATCTCGTCCTCTCCGCAAAACCACAAAGTGAAATCGCTGCAAGTCAACGACTTGCAGCGATTTTGATTTTATATACATACAAAAACACATACAAAATTCGTAACTACTCAGGTATCTAAATGTGCCCAAATGCTTGATTATCAACAGTAGCAAACTTGTTGATTTACTATATTTCGATGAAAATCGGGCATTACGCAAGATTGACCTCGTGCAATAGTGCTGATACTCAATAACTTTGCATAGCTGAGTAGTTACCAAAATTCATGTAATATATAAATTATCACAAAATTACTAAAATATTATGTCAAGGAGTCAATCTCAGCCAACTGTTATTATCGGCTGACCGAAAAATGAGGAGAGCATAGCGAGGGTTGAAAGGGTGAAATTATGCTGTCCACTCAGCCACTTGGTTATTTCACACGGACGCTTGCCAATCGAACGGGCAAATTCGGCCTTTGTCAAACCTTTTTGTGTCATGAGGTCATAGATTCTGTTGGACACAGCCATTTCTATGTCCACCTCTTTGTGGATATTGTCAGGTATAGATGACAATATACTATTGTATTCATCAAAGGCTGTCTTCATATATCAAATGTTTTGTCGGTTTCAATTTCATTCTCGGTAATGCTAATGGTTCCCTCATTCACACCTTCTTTGATAAGTTTATCAAAGTTTTGCAGGGTGACCACAAACCCGCGCAGCTCATCATCTTCATCATAGGTGCGCGTTTTCTTGACTCCACCGTTGCCGAGAATAAGAATGCTGTCTGAGAGTCGCAGGCAATACAGGCGTAACTTTGATTTAACGATCGGGAGCGCACATACTCGATCATTCATCTTTCCTTCCGGTCGGAAGAAACGCTCCAAAGCTCCAAGATCAGCTATGCTTTCAACAAACTTGGCTATACGGGCCAAATCTTCATTATACGTAGCGTCGTCTTTGAAACGGTTATAGAAACGAAGATATTCTCCTTTATCCTCAGTGATGAACTGAATGGTGTAAAGGGTGCAGTTATGGTCTTTGTTTAGCTGTACAAGTTCTGCCTCGCTCATATCTGTATTGTCTCTTTGTCTTAATAACTGCAAAGTTACGAAAAATGTTTTACTTTTGAGTAAACATGTCGATTTTTTTAGTCAAAGTCACAAGGCGCGATAGCACCTCTTCAAATTTTCTATCATGTTCAGATAGATGGCGATTGACAAGTAAGTAATTATGCTCTATGGTTTCAAGCCTTTTGAACATATGCGCATTATTCATCAGGAAACTGCGCATGGCAGTAAAGGCCCTCATAATGCGGATATTTACCTCAATAGCTGTCTTGGAGCGGAGCACACTATTTAGCATGGCGACCCCATTTCCAGTGAACGCATAAGGAGGCTTACGGTTTCATCCTCAACTTGATATCACATTTTGTGATCTTGAATTTGATGTCGCAATTTGCGACATCAAGTTTTGTATCTCGTCCTTTGTGAGCTGAATCATGAAATCATCCGGAAAGCGTTCAATGTTTCTCTTGACTTGCTCATTTAAGCGTCGTGTTTCTACACCATATAGGCGAGCCAAGTCGCTGTCAATCATTACCTGTTGACCGCGAATCACATGAATCAGATTTTCAATTGGCATCAGAGTAGCATTATCGCTATTGCCAATTGGCTCTAATATGTTTTTATTTTCGTTTTCTTCCATAGAGATCGCTTTACGGTTGCAAAATTACCAAAAATATTCAATAAATCAGCTGTTTAGTAAACAATTTGCCCGTTGTCAACGGGCAAATTTAGTATCTGTATTAAGATGCTTTGGCGAGTTAGTCGAAGTTCTCTATCAGCTCTTCTATCTTTTCCCGGAATGCCACGGTTCGCGGATTCTCGCTGTCTTCTGCCTCCTTGTATTTTGAGTTATATGTTTTATGTCTCAGTCCGAGGTGATGGCAGATGTTTTTCCGCCGGTTGAGCTTGAGATCGGCCTGGACAAGGTTGCCTGCGACATTGATGAAGTAATAGACGCGGTTATTCTCACCCTCTCTGATTTTAAGAAGTTATTTAAAAAGAACGTTATATTAGGGGTGGCAATTTTTAAACAACTAAGCCTTAAAACAGAAAAAGCCCTGCCGAAGCAGAGCTTTATAATATGTCTTGAAGTCGCAATTTGCGACTTCAAATATTAGCGAGAATGTAATCCGGGGAAATTCCCAGTTTCGAGAAAGCAAAAAGTTTCTTGCCAAGATCCTTTATGGATGCCCCTATGTGATAAAGCGTATCGTCAATAATCAGAAATCGGTCATGGATTCTGTCTGCCCTCCTTACATCTATGGGCGCATACTGACGGTTATGCCTGTTGACGCTTTGACGGAATGTGCGGCTTATCTCTGCGGTATATATCAACGCCGACACATTTGCATTACGATTATCAAGCTGTACTAACACTGTTTCATCGACATAGTTGTCAATAAGAATAATTCTATTATTCGCGCTCTTGATAAGACGGCAGATAAATTCATGCGCATCAAATATCTGCCCATTGAAGAATACACCTTCTTTTGGAGGGAGAGATGTGCGGATGAAGAAATCAACCTTATTAGTCAAATCATCGAGCCTTTTATCATGTTCCAGCAAGCGTCGGTCAATGCGGCTCTCCATATATGACAGTCGTTGATTGACGCTGTAACCCCGCAATAGATAATCTTTCAGAATTTTATTGGCCCATATGCGGAACTGGGTGCCACGGATGGATTTTACCCTATAACCGACTGATATTATAACATCAAGCGAATAGAACTTCGTCTTGTATCGTTTGCCGTCGGCGGCAGTTAGTAAGGATTCCTTACTAACTGAAGATTCCTCTAATTCTCCTTCCTTGAATATATTGCGGATATGTAGAGTAATGTTGTTTCTTGTGGTTTGGAACAACTCCGTCATCTGCGCCTGTGTCAGCCATACGGTCTCATTCTCCACTCTGACATCCAATGACAGAGTAGAATCAGGCTGATAAAGGATTATTTCATTCTCTTTATCAGACTGCAAGTTGCCATTGTTATTGTCTATTTCGTTCATTGGTGTCTTGATTTCAAATGCAAAATTACGAAAAATAATCGGCAAGTCAGCGATTTACAGCGTAATTCACTAATTTGCCGATGTCATTTTGCTCAGACTGTATCAAGAGGCTTTGGCGAGTTCGTCAAAGTTCTCTATCAGCTCTTCAATCTTTTCCCGGAATGCGACTGTGCGAGGATTTTCGCTGTCTTCCGCTTCTTTGTATTTTGAGTTATCCATATTTACTATACTATCAGGATGGCATATTATCTAAAAAACTGGAACTTTGGTTTGACATACATTTCTCCCATCGGAACATGGGATGGCATGATGAATGGTATCTGGCAACGTGATAAAGAAGATTATTATCTGCAGGTAGGCTGGTCAAAATCCAATTTGAACATATCTGCATTGATTATGAATATCGGCAGATGGAATTGGATGGACGCGAAGCGAGTGATGAACAGCGAGTATTACAGTACAGACGAAACCCTTGTAAACGGAAATTCTCACGCACTGGTGAAGATCACAGCTACTTATACATTAGGTTTTGGCAAGAAGGTGGGACGCGACAATGAACCTCAGATTTCCGGTTCGGCATCTTCAGGCATCCTGAAATAAAAAATAGCTGGTTTATTTTAACGACTTCTTAGTTAAGGCATACAAAAGCGGGTACCCGGATGGATGCCCGCTTGAGATCTTCGATAATAAAGTATGTATAAAAACTGTTGATCGGTTCCCGGCTGTAAGTCAGTCGGCTGGTGGCAGCGTGGTCGGCAGTTGTGTCGACTGTCCGGATGGTCAGTCGGTCATGCTGATGAAAGTGGCGGAGCCTGAATCCGGAGTCGTGGTCATCACGAGGCCATCGGCGTCCATTGTGACGGTGCAGTTCTTCATGGCGCTGATCCCGGCCTTCGTGGTCTTGCCGTAGGATGCGGTGAAGTTTCCGTCGAGAGCATTCCCCTGGATGATGAGCACATTGTAGAGGCCCCCTCCGGCAGGCACGGCATATACCGCGGCGAGCTCACGCTGATTGTTGGCGCCTATCACCATATTGCGCACCGGGAGATTCTCCATCATGTAGATGAAACTGTCGCGACATCCCTGCACGTCGCCCTCGGCTGCCGAGAGACGCGAGATCTTGAGATCCTGTATGTAGGCGTTCTGACCCACCTGGGCTTTGTCGACTGTCTTTTCCGACATCCCCTTCATGCCTGCGAGCGATTTGTATGCCTCTGACAGTGTGGTCTGTGAGAAGCCGACCAGACTTGTGGCCATTATAGCGATGATAGCGAGAAATAACTTTTTCATAATCCTGTAATTTTTTGCTTGTTTATGGGTTGGATTGATTGCCGGCGTAATGTCCGGTGTCATTATGGAGGAGTGAGGGCGCGGGGTGGCTTATTCAACCACGGTCATGGTTATGAATTCCACCACGTCGATTTGCGGGGCCGCCGCCATTACCAGGTCGTTGCCGTCCATGGCTACGTCGCAGTTACGTATGGCCTCGATACCCTCGGCTGTCGTCTGTCCGTAGGCTGCTACATAGGGGCCCCCTTTCTCACCCACGAGGAAAAGCACATTGTATACGCCGTTGTCGGAAGGTTCGGTGAACGCGCAGGCCATCTCATTCTGGTTGTTCGCTCCGATGATCTGGTTCACTACGGGAAGACTCTCATAGGTGTAGATGAATTCCTGAAGGTAGCGCGGGCTCTTGCAAGTCACGCTCTGGAGATTCGTGATAGCCACATTAGGGCTTATCTGCACATCGTCGACTGATTTCTCCGTCATGCCCGGGAGGTTGACGAGACTTGAATACGCGTCATCGAGAGTGATCTGGGCCAATCCCGAAAGACTTGTGGCCAGAATGGCAATTAAGGAAAGGAATAACTTTTTCATAATCTTTGATTTTTAGCGTTTGTTATGCCTCTAAAACATCCCCTTTCCTGCCTTGGTTCAAAATTCTTCAGATATTTTTAAGGATATCCCCGTTTTTTAACATTAACATATTCAGACTCATTGGCAGCAAGTCAATAAAGTTGGCAATCTGTCGCTACCGAAGGCTAAAAATAAAAGGAGCCGGACTCCAAGTGGAATCCGGCTCCTGCTGTGTCTTTCTGTGTCATAGAGGCGTTGACGGATAAAGCGCCTCCCACCATGTAGGGTCATCCTTGAGATAGCGGTCAAACCAGGCGAAGATCGTATCCTGCCATTTGATGCGCTTGTCGTAGTCGATGATGTGGTGATCCTGGTCGGCTACGGCCACGAACGCCGTCGGCCTACCGAGCAGCTTGAGGGCCGTGAACATCTGGATGCTCTCCCCTACCGGCACATTATTGTCTTTGTCGCCATGGAGGAAAAGGAGTGGCGTGTGGATTTTGTGGGCGTTGTAGAGCGGGCTCTGCTTCACGTAGAGGTCGGGATTGCTCCAGGGATATGACTCGGCCATCGATACCTCACTGTAGGAATATCCCCAGTAGCCCTCGCCCCAGTAGCTTGTGTGGTCGCTGATGCCGGCGTGGGATATTGCTGCCGCGAAAATGTCGGTGACAGTCTGAAGATACTGTGTCATGAAGCCTCCGTAGGACGCCCCTATACATCCTATCTTCTTTTCATCGACGAATGAATGCTCGGCGCAGAATTTCTTGGTGCCCTCGATTATATCGCGGGCCACACCCTCCCCGGCCGTGTTGACATGGCGAGAGGAGAACTCCTGCCCGAAACCGGTGGTGCCGCTCGGATTGATGACGTAGACCACGTAGCCTTGCGCCGCATAAGCGTTGTGGGGATAGCGGCTTTCGAAATTACGGCTCGTCGGACTGCAGCCTCCATAGTAGTTCACGATCATCGGATATTTCTTTGAAGGATCGAAATCCGGCGGCAGATAGAAGCGTCCGTTTATAGTGTCGCCATTGGAGTTGACGAACTCCCAGGCCTCGCAGCGGCCGAGTTGCACATCGGCGAGCATATCCTCTTTCGGGGTAGCGAGTCGGGTGGAGCGGAGGGTCTTGGTGTCGAGCGAATAGAGTGAGCAAGGGGAAGAGGCACTCTCACCATACCAGATGATGTTGCGGCCTGCATCGGCGACTGAGATCCCTTTCACCACTTCTTCCGGGATAGCTATCGACTCCGTCTTACCTGTTGCCGGGTCGATACGGAAGAGCGCTACCCGGTCGCGGTCTTCAGCTGAGAGATAGATCTTTCCGTCGGCGCGGCTCCATAGTGCGTCGGTCACGCAGGGGTCGAAGTTTTTGGTGAGTGGTGTCACCTCGCGGCTTGCGATATCTATGAGGAATAGTTGATTGTCGACCATGCTGGGGATTCTTCCATCAGGCACATCCTTGCCTATCCCCCCCAGTGCTTCCGGATAACCCGTGAGCAACACTTTGCGCCCGTCGGGCGAGAAGGAGGCCCTGCCTATGAATCCGTCTCGGCTTACGAGTGTGTCCGCCTTCATCGTGGTGAGGTCGAGGCGGTAGATAGAGAAGACTGTTGTGGGCCGTTTCTCCAGCCGGCTCTCGGAGGTGGAGATCAGCAGATAGCGCGAGTCATCGGAGATGTCGTTGAGGAAGGAGTTGCGGTTGCCGAACGTGAGCGGTCGCGTCACTCCGCTTTCAAGGTCGTAGATGGCGAGCTGAGCGCGGGTGCGCCAGCCCGGCTGACGGTCTTCCGGCTCAAGGATCTGATACACTTTCGGGTCTTCCTTCCTCCCCTCTTTCCAGGTGGTGAGTATGAGGGAGTGCATGTCCGGGGTGAACGTGAAGCTGCAGTCTTCCGGAATACCCTGTGCCACCACGCTTCTTGTGCCTGTGGCGGCGTCGGTGGCCACGATCTCTTTCCCTGCCATGCCCTGGCGGGTGGTGTAGTAGGCCGATCCCTTAGGCATCCATGCCATGTAGGTCGGAGTTTCCGCTATTATTCGGTTGTCGGCGAGCGAGGTCAGACGGTAGAGGGTCGATGATGAGCCTCCCTCGCGTGTGGTGGTGTAGGAAGTGATGATATATTTTCCATCGGGCGATATGGATGATCGCCCGATGGATGTGCCGTGGAGCACGTCCATCAATGTATAGCGTCTCTTGCCGTCGCTGCGCAGTGAAAGGCCTGCGTTGTTGTCGGCCGTGAGCTCCACTTTAAGGGAGTCGGATGGTGCGCCGGTATTGGTGATGTAGCGCAGGTCTATGCGGTGGGTGGCTGGCCGGAGCGTAAGCTTGTTTCCATCGCTCTTCCTTCCGTCGATATATAAGGTGTAATCCTTGATACCTTTCACCGTCACGGTAGGGGTGGCGTATGCCGTGTTTTCGAAGTTGAACGATAGGGTGTGGAGTGCCGGGGTCTCGCTGCCGGGTGCGGCGATGCCGGAGAATTTTGACGGTGTGCCTTTTAGACGCAGTGTGGCCGGAGCTCCCGATAGGAGTGCCTCGGAAAACGCGGAGCCATCGACGTCGACACTGTCCACCATCAGCGGGGCGGTCAGTGCATAGGGCCCGTAATAGTCGAAGGTCTTCACCGTCAGGGTCTCCGCATCGGCTCCTGCTCCTGCAAGTGCCAGACATCCGATGAGAAGGATTTGTTTCATTATGTTTATGGTTTATGGTTGAGGGTTTATGGTTTATGGTTTACGGTTGAGGGTTTACGGTTGAGGGTTTATGGTTGAGGGTTGAGAGTGAATGCATGATTCATAATATTTTATAATCCTTATGCAATGTCATGGCTTTCGTGAACCCGATTATGCATTGTGCATTATGGATTATGCATTGAATCTAAGATTCAATTGCAAAAATACATCATATGGATAGATTTTCCAAAATCTTTTGGCCGGAGTAACTATTTTTAGGTATGGAGCGTGACTTTTGAGGATGAATTTATCCAAAATCAGGGTATTTCGCGATTTTTTGGGCGGTTGTAATTTTGCGGTGTCAAAAAACATCAAGGAAATGATACTGAAAAATACCGGAAATACAAGAATCCTTTTCATCCTCTGCCCTGATGCTGGCGATATCCGCATCCGGTCAGGAATTGGCCGACACAGCGGGCTACGGCAGGTTCCGCTTCGGAAGCTACGGAGAGATAGTGGCCTCGTTCAAGGACTATGGCATCAACCGTTTCCAGAAGGAGGGAAGCACGAAAGACCACCGAAACACTATAGCCATACCGCGCTTCACTCTCGGATTCGACTATAAGTTCACCCCGAAATGGATACTCGGCGCCGAGATAGAATTCGAGGCCGGGGGAACAGGCACCGCCGTCGAACTCGAAGGAAATGAGAACGGCGAGTATGAGACGGAGATAGAGAAAGGGGGCGAGGTGGCTCTCGAGCAGCTCCACATCACACGCCTCATAGTGCCCGGGTTAAACATGCGCGCCGGACACATGGTCATACCCGTGGGTCTGACGAACGCTCACCACGAACCTATCAATTTCTTCGGCACCACACGTCCGGAGAGTCAGACAGTCATGATCCCCTCCACATGGCATGAGACGGGCATAGAGCTTTTCGGCACTTTTGGCCGCGGCCACGCGCTTTTCGACTATCAGCTGATGGTGGTGGCCGGACTCAATGCCAATGGTTTCGACCGCGACACATGGGTGGCATCCGGAAAACAGGGATTTTTTGAGAACGATAATTTCACTTCTCCGGGATATGTGGCGCGTCTTGACTGGCGCGGCGTGAAGGGACTCCGCACGGGTGTGTCATTCTACTATTGCCGCGACACAGGCTCCAATTCCGATAAATCCGAGACCTACGCCTCCTTCGGCCGCATACCCCTCCAGATCGTGACCTGGGATGCCCAATACCGCAACAGCTATCTCACGGCACGTGCCGACCTAACCTACGGCCATCTCGGCAACACGGCTGCCGTAAACCAGCGCAACGGCCGTCTCCCCGGCGCCTCCCCCTACAGCCGACTTACTCCCGTGGCCAAGAACGCCCTGAGCTACGGAGCGGAGATCGGTTTTGACCTCGGCCGCACATTCTCCATAACAGGCTGCCCCATGCTGATGCCATTCTGCCGCTACGACTATTCAAATCCGCAGAAATCCGTGGCTAAGCCCTATGCGGCCGATAACCGTCTCGAGGTCAGCAAATGGACTGTTGGTGCTGACTGGTTTCCCCTTCCCAACCTCGTGGTTAAGGCCGACTGGTCGACACGCCAGGTCGGCACATCGAAAGTGTTTGGCAAAGGAAGCTACAACAGTGAAAACGAATTTTCCCTCGGCATAGCCTATATCGGCTGGTTTTTCAGGAAATAATAAAAACAGATAGATCATGAAATCAAACATTTTCATTAAATCACTCCTCTCTCTGGCTGTCATCGCCGCTCCCGCCGTAATGACATCGTGTGGCGATTCCGATTCGCCGAAATCCGACGATGAGACACCTGTCGACTCCAAGAATCTCGACTATTCCGCAGATAACGCCAAGGGCTGGCACAACTACTCGGTCAATGTAGCCGGGCTCCTTACCAAAGATTCAGAGAGCCTATATGATTCCTGGGCCGTATCCTACGACGGTGGCCGGTCATACCGCGACATTTTCTGCGACCACAACAACTCCAATTATAAGAGCGCTCTCGAATGCATCGAGGAGATTCTCGACGGATGCGCCGATATCGCCAACGAGGTGGGCGAGCAGAAGATTGGCGACCCCTACCAGAAATATAAGAGTGGTCGCACCGAGGAGGCCCTTTATGCTGTGGAGAGCTGGTACAGCTGGCATTCCCGCGACGACTACTCCAACAATATCCTCTCCATCCGCAATTCCTACAACGGAAGCACCGACGGAAAGACGGCGCAGGCCTCTATGGCTACCCTTGTGAGCGGCCTTGATGTCGATCTCCACAAAGCCACGGTCGACGCCATAGAGAACGCCTACAACGCCATCCTCAATATCCCGCAGCCTTTCCGCAATAATATTGTCTCAAAGGAAGCGGAAGACGCTATGGCTGCCTGTGAGACTCTCGAGCAGCTTATCGACCGTCGTCTGAAGCCGTTCTTCAGTAATCTTGACGCCGGTCATGACGGCGATCTCCACGACATCGTGGTGAACTATGCCGACAATGTGGTTCTCCCCACCTACAGGCTCCTCAAAGAGCGCAATTCCGCACTCGAACAGGCTGTGAAGACACTCGCCTCAACCCCTTCCGATGCTAATTTCCGCAAGGCTGCCGATGCATGGCTGGCTGCCCGCGAACTATGGGAGAAGAGCGAGGCCTTCCTCTTCGGCCCTGTCGACGCCCTTGGCCTGGATCCCAACATGGACAGCTGGCCTCTCGACCAGGATGCCATCGTCAACCACCTCAAATCCGGTAATTTCGACGATCTCACCTGGAGCGACGGCGATGACGACGACAAAGTGGAGGCGGCGCAGAATGTGCGCGGATTCCATACCCTTGAGTTCCTCCTCTTCAAAGACGGTAAAGCCCGTACTGTAAAATGACGCACACGGTGGAGTTTCCCGGTTTCCATTCGCCCGGGGAAATTCCCGCTGAAAACATAGTTATTCGTTTTAATGAGATTTAGTTATTTGACAGTTTTATGCATCGGTTCCTTCCTCGTGTCGTGCGACGAGGAAGGTCTCGATGTGCTTGATGTGGAGGTGCCGGCAGGATATGAGCTATCGGCCGGCACATCCTCCATCTTCATGAATTCATCGAAGGCATACGACAGTCCGGCCGATTGGGTCGCCGGCTCATATGTCTCGCGGTTCAATAGCGGCGACAAACTCTATGATGATATGCGCACGAGTTCCAATGGCCTCGGAGGAGGCCTGGGGCCCGTATATGCAGGATATTCTTGCGGAAGCTGCCACAGCAATGCCGGACGTACGAAACCGGCCGGCTGGGCCGACCATGGCTCCGGACCTTACGGATTCTCGGCTATGCTCGTCTACGTGACACGCAAGAACGGTGCTTTCTTCCAGGATTATGGACGCGTGATCCACGATCAGGCGATATATGGAGTGGAACCGGAAGGGAAGGTGAAGGTTGACTGGCATTATGAGACATTCTCGTTTCCCGATGGCGACACCTATGAGCTTGCACGACCTACGTATACCATAACCGACTGGTATAAGGGGGAGATCGCGCCAGAAGACCTATTCTGCACTGTCAGGATACCGCTCCGCCACGTTGGCATGGGGCAGATGATGGCTCTCGATCCCAATGAGATAGAGGCCCTTGCCAAGAAGAGCAACTATCCCGAATATGGCATCTCGGGTCGATGCAACTATATAGTGGAGCGCGGGGTGCGTCAGCTCGGTCTCTCCGGAAATAAGGCGCAGCACGCTGACCTCACCGTGGAGCTTGGCTTCTCATCCGATATGGGAGTGACCAACAGCCGTTATCCCGAGGAGATATGCGAGGGCCAGCTGCAGATAAACCAGGGTTCGATGATGGGTCTCCTTTATGACAAGCTCGATATCTCCACGGAAGATATGGAGGATGTCGACCTGTATATGCAGTCGCTCGGAGTGCCCGCGCGCCGCGATGTCAATGATCCTGAGGTGAAGCTCGGCGAGCAGAAATTTTTCGAGGCCAAGTGCCACCTTTGCCATGTGACGACCCTGCACACACGCCCCGGAGGGAGCACCCTGCTCAACGGCACACGTCTCCCCTGGCTTGGCTCGCAGACCATCCATCCTTACAGCGATTTCCTTATCCACGACATGGGATCGGAGATCATGGGCGTCGGGCTCAACGACAACTATGTCTCCGGTCTGGCCATGGGCAACGAATGGCGCACGACTCCGCTATGGGGGATAGGTCTGCAGGAGAGGGTGAACGGCCACACATACTTCCTCCACGACGGACGGGCACGCAACTTCACCGAAGCCATCATGTGGCATGGAGGTGAGGGTGAGGCCTCCCGCCAGATCTTCAGCCGCATGTCGCGCACGGAGCGGAAGGCTCTGGTCCGTTTCCTCGAATCTTTGTAAAGGGTTTAGGGTTGAGAGTTTAGGGTTTTGGCTCTGACTCAGATCTTCCACAATCACACATCAAACAATATAACCGAAATGCATAAGACAATTCTGACTATACTCACGTCGCTTCTTGCCATGTCGGCCTCCGCTCAGTATGACGCCGACACCGAGAACGGGGTGGTCTCTTTCGCGGGCCGCAAAGGCTTCGTATGGGAGAGCGCCGACCATAAATTTGAATTCAAGCCTTATCTGATGGTGCAGACGGCCGCCGATTTCAACTACTATGACTCGGAGGGCCTCGATCCGGCTTACAACCAGGACAACGTGCACAACTCCGGTTTCTCGATCCCCTACGCTGTGCTCGGGTTCACGGGGCGGGCATTCGGCTTCGTGACTTATAATCTCTCGATCAATGCGGCCGCCTCAGGAGGCGGACTCCTTCAGCAGGCCTGGGCCGACATGAGGGTATCTGACGCTTTCCATGTCAGGATAGGCAAGTTCAAGACACCCTTCACCCATGCCACCCTCACCACTCTTGGCGAGACTCTCTTCCCTACCCTGCCTGTCTCGCTCACGGCTCCTGTGATCATGCCTTACTCTCTGAATGCCGTGACGCCATCCATGATGATGGGGTTCGACCTTGGAGTGGAGTTCCACGGCATGATAAAGGATAAGTGGGGATATCAGGTGGGCATTTTCAACGGCACCGGTTCATCCGTCAACACTGCCACCAAGACATTCAGCGACGACTGGCACATACCCTCTCTCCTCTATGCGGGACGCATCACTTTCCAGCCCAAAGGGATCATGCCCGCCTCTCAGGGCAATCCCAACCAGCTGGGACTCGACCGCGTGCTCATAGGAGCCTCCGCCTCGATCAACGTGGAGAGTGAGAACGAGAGCACAAACGACTTCCGTGCCGGCCTCGAGGCCGCGTGGCTGCACGACCGCCTTTATCTCGCCGGTGAGGCATACTACATACACGTGGGCTTCACGAAGCGTCAGAAGATTGACAAGGGGTTCGACTATCTCGGAGGCTACGTGCAAGCCGGTTATTTTGTCACTGACAGGGTGCAGCCGGCTCTCCGCTATGACTTCCTCGACCGCAACGGTCTCGACAGAGGTGGCTGCCTCAACATGCCGGCCGTAGGGGTCAACTATTATTTCAAGGGTATGAACCTGAAGCTGCAGGCCATGTATCGCTACATGGGGCGCACCGGCCACAAGACGCAGTTTGACCGTGATAACGACGACCTCGGACTCGCCACCCACAACGCCACGGTGCAGATACAGTACACGTTCTGATCGTCCCGGGCCGTGTATAATATAAATTGTTTTTAAGAGTTACATATGAAGAAGTATGTTCTGGCCTTTCTGGTCGCCGCGGCGTTCGCATCATGCGACGACGGCCGTATCTACGATGAGGAGGCTCCCTCGGCTTCGACGGGGAGATCTGTCACCATGAAGGCGACAATCGACGGAAGCGTCGACTACGCTTATCTCTCCGGCTATTCCGTGGCGCTCGCCGCCTTTGGCGACGATGATTACGCTCTGGTCTCAAAACCCGTGGGCGACGGTGAGGTGGAGGTGACGCTGTCCGGACTCCCTTCCGCTGCCCGCACTGTCGAGGTGTGTCTGATAAGCCGTCTGCGCGAACGCCTCTATACCTTCGCGTCGGTTGATATGGATGAGGTGGCCGCTGCCGATATGTCGTTCGATGCCGGGAGTATTGATGTCGGCATGTATGCGACTGTGGCTTCCGGGATATTCGCGGCCCGTTGCGCGCAGTGCCACGGAGCTACCGGTCACAGCGCCGCAGGGCTTGATCTTGTGTCGGATTCCAGCTGGGACTCTCTGGTAGGCGTTCCCTCGGCAGTGGTCGACGGTGCCTCGAGGGTCGTACCCTACGATGCCGACGCCTCCACGCTGTGGCAGGCTGTGGCCACAGGCGTTTCCTCCGGATGGGCTTTCAACCATGCCGCACTTCTTACAGACAGGGATAAGGATTTCATAAAGGACTGGATCAATTCAGGAGCAGAGAGATGACAACTATAAAGACTCTTGTGGCCCCCGAAGGTAAACGGGAATGCCACGCCATGATAACTGTCGACGACGCGTCGCTTCCTTTCGAAGGGCAGCTCCGCGCCGTGACCGATGAATACAACCGGCTCACACGCAGCGATGCCGCCATGCGTCCCGTTTTCCGCCGCTGGTTCCTCAGCGATGCTGTCAATCAGTCGCCGTATCTTCCCGACGACGGCGCCTGCGCGACTTCGGTGGTGGAGCAGCCCCCTCTGAGCCTCACGAAGCTCGCCCTATGGGTGTGGATGATTGAGGATGCCGAGGTGACACGCCGCGACGACGGCAGATATGCCGTGAAGGCACTGGGCCACACACATATATTTGAGGGTGGTTCGCGCCGCCCCGGCATGGATCCATACCATGCCATGCTCTTCATGCTTACCGCCACTGAAGACATGCTTCGCGAAGAGAAGGGAAGTCTTCTCGACAGCTGCGTGCGTACGTGGCTCTTCGTGCAGAATGTCGATGTGGATTATGCCGAGGTGGTGAAGGGCCGCAATCAGGCATTCGGAGCGCTCGGACTGACACCTTCCACCCGGTTCATAGCAAGCACCGGCATCGGCGGACGCCATGCCGACCGCACATCGGCGGTGGTGATGGATTCCTATTCAGTGCTCGGCTTGAGTGAGGGACAGATGCGCCAGATCAACGCTCCCGACCATCTCAATCCCACATATGAATATGGCGTTGCCTTTGAGAGGGCCACGTCGGTGGATTATGCCGACCGGCGCCACCTGTTCATCTCCGGCACGGCGAGCATCGACAACCGCGGCCAGGTGGTCTGGGCCGGCGACATACGCCGTCAGACTCTGAGGATGTGGGAGAATGTCGAGTCACTTCTCGCGGCGGCCGGATGCGGTTGGGATAATGTGGGACAGATCATAGTGTATCTCCGCGATCCGGCCGACTATGGAGTGGTGAGCGCCATGTTCGCGGAGCGTTTCCCCGGCATGCCTTACGTGATTGTGCATGCCCCTGTGTGCCGCAGCGGATGGCTCGTGGAGATGGAATGTATGGCCATGAAGCCCCTTTAAGCCGTATCAGCCATTTGTATTATGAAGAGTCATGACCCGTCATATCGCGGCGTGTGGCGCCGGATGTTCCGTTCCCCGGCGTGCCTGTTGCTGCATCTGTCGTTCATTCTGGTCATAGCCGGAGGGATCGCCACGTGGCTTACCGCTGAAAAGGGAGCCGTGAGGCTCGTGAAGGGGAAGGCGGTCAGTGAGTTTGTGTCGCGCGACGGGGAGACATATCCTTTGCCGGTGGAGCTTTCTCTCGAGAGTTTCGACATCGACTGGTATCCGGGCGGAGAGATAGCGCGTGGCTACACCTCGCGCATCCTTGCCGGAGGTGAACCTGTGGAGGTGTCGGTCAAAAGGATCGCGGATGTGCGCGGCTACCGCCTCTGTCAGTCGGGCTATGATTCTTCCGGTGCGTCGGTGCTTTCGGTCAATCATGATCCGTGGGGCATACCCCTCACCTATGCGGGCTACGTGCTTTTTTCCGTAGCCGGGCTGTGGTTGCTTTTGTCTCCGAGAGGGAGATTCCGGAGGCTGTTGCGGTCTTTATGCGTGGCGGCTCTGTTATGCGGAGCTCAGGGAGCGGCCGCGGCGGTTGCTGGAATACCGGCGGAGACTGCCGACAGCCTGGGTCGCATGAGTGTGGTATATCAGGGGAGGATAGTCACTTTCAACACGCTCTCGCGCGATGTGCTGAAAAAGCTCTACGGCCAAGAATCCTATCGAGGACTCTCTCCGGAGCAGACTCTGATATCGATGCGCCTGTATCCCGATGAATGGAAATCGCTTCCGATCCTCAGGATCGACGACAATGATCTTGCCCGGGCTCTCGGCGTTGAGGGCCGTTATGCCTCGCTCACCGACCTTTTCGACAACGAGGGCAGTTATCGGGTGGATTCCCTTATGAGATTGCCGTCGGGTGTCGACAGCCGTGCCATAGCCGAGCTTGATGAAAAAGTAGGGATAGTGCTGACTCTTCATTCCGGCGATCTGATAGTGGCGGCTCCCGCCGGGGAGGAACTCTCGCGATGGCGTGTGGATGCTGAGCTTCTCTACAATTCAATCCCTTTCTCCCGGCTGTCGTTCATAATTCTTTTCGCGGCTTCTCTGTTGGGTTTCGTGTCGATCGGCCGAATCGGCTTCCTCTGGAGAATAACTGTGGCATTGGTGTGGGCTGCGCTTGCCCTGTCAGTCGTGTCCGCCGCACTTGAATGGGTCATATCGCGCCATATACCCCTCTCCAATACATTCGACACCCTCCGTTTCGCAGTCATCATCCTGACAGTCGCTGTGCTCATGATGCGGCGTCAGAGGCGGCTCATACGGTCAGTAGTCCTGCTTCTTGCCGGTGCGCTCGCCCTTGTGGCCTTCCTTGTGGAGGTGAATCCGGTGGTCACGCCTCTCATGCCCGTGCTCCATTCCCCATGGCTCTCATTTCATGTCTCGCTGGTCATGACCTCCTACTCGCTGTTTGCCCTGACATTCGCCGCCGCTTTGGTGGCCCTTCTCAGCAAGGGGAGCGCACCGAGGCTGCGTGTCTTCTCTTTGTCGCTCCTTTATCCTGCCGAATGGCTTCTCGGACTGGGGATCATCACAGGTTCGGTGTGGGCCAATGAATCGTGGGGAGAATACTGGTCGTGGGATCCCAAGGAGACCTGGGCGCTTGTGACGTTCCTCATCTACGCGCTGCCTCTCCATCCCTCGGTGGCCTTCATGCGTCGGCCCGGTGCCTTCCACGCCTATCTCCTCCTTGCCCTCGCCACGGTCGGCATGACCTACTTCGGAGTCAACCTCCTCGACTCCCTCCATGCCTACTGATCCCCACTCTCCTCAATCTCTATGTGTCTGCTCATTCCGACAAATCCATATCATCCACTATCCTCTGAATAATGGATATGTCTACGGTTGAATAATCTGATTTGTCATATATGTCAATGAGATATACATGCCCTTCATTTTCTGCAACTACAATAGTATATGTGATTACTCTCTCCCCTCCGGACTTGCCACGTCCTTTGGATGATATGGCCATACGGACTTTGCGTATGCCCGGACTTAATTCGTCTCCTTGAAGTGGATTTTTCTCCAAAGAGGATATCAGCTCTCCAAGATCAGCTTTCAGCGAACGGTGCCTTTTTATAAGAACTTTTGCTGATCTCTCAAAACGGGAGGTGGTTCTGATCTCAAAGCTCATCGAGGAATGATCTTGCTGATTTTGCCGGAAGTTTTCCGGACTCAATCAATTGCACTTCTCTTAAACCCTCACAGATAGGGCTTGTGAGAGTGTCTTCTTCGGTGACAGGTGTTATTTTGAAAGTACCGATGCGGGAAGTCAACAGTACTGACTCTCCTTTCAATGCTTTTGCCAGAACAGCCGACTGGCTGGCTCTGAAATCACGTGCGCTTACAACTAACATAGTCAATATTTTAATTTCTTGCAAATATAACAAAACGCAACCGGAATGGTATCCTTATTAAATTTATTTAACAATTTAGCCTCTTCCTTCTGACGATTTTCAGAATTGCTATACTGCAAAGATAATCTTGGATGACTGTGTCTGGCAATTAAACTAATTTTTAATAGCAACCTATGAAATAAAATCATTAAATTTGCAGCCACAAGCGGAATATAGAGAATAATCAGCTGTACAATAACTTATAAGGCATGAAAATCTTAAAATACATTCTCACTGCCATGGCTGTTTGCCTCTTTGGGGCAGACAGCTACGCCAACAACGATGACTATGACGTATATCTTCTTATCGGACAGTCTAACATGGCTGGCCGCGGTGCTTTCGAGCCGGAAGACACAATCAACACGATAGATGGAGTCTGGCTCCTGAATCAGGATGGAATACCGGAAGAAGCCAGGCCACCGTTCAACAAATATTCCTCTATCCGTAAAGACCTCAGACTGCAGGGTTATTCCCTCGCCGACAACTTTTCACGGTTGATGCACAGTCGCACCGGAAGAAAGATCCTGCTTGTGGTCAATGCCAAAGGTGGTTCATCGATAAAAAGCTGGCAACCCGGACAAAAGGATAGTTATCTCAACGAGGCAGTGCGTCGCGCTCGTCAGGCCATGCGTCTCGGAAGACTGAAAGGGATACTCTGGCATCAGGGAGAGACCGACGTACAGAAAAAGACTCCGGATTATGTCGACAGATTCCGCAACATGATAACCGCTCTCCGCGATTCCATCGGTCAAGGCAATATCCCCGTCGTGATAGGGCAGTTAGGCCAATGGGAATGGGCGCCCGAAGAAGAGATCCGCAGTTTCAACGATTCCGTCGTGCCCGCAATATGCGATGAAGTGGAGAACTGTTCCTACGTGACAAGCGACGGACTCGGACGCCTTTTTAAGGACAAACCACAGGACCCCCACTTAAGCCGCAAGGCTCAGATCGAGCTTGGACGACGTTACGCCGACGCGATGATCCCCTTGGTTGAATCAGCCTATATAACTTCCTTCAGAGATGGAAAGAGGTCGGCTATAAGTTTCACCTTTGATGATGGCGACCTCGATCATTACCTACTTGCCGCTCCCGAACTTGAGAAACGTGGCTTCAGGGGCACTTTCTGGATAATCGGCAAGAAGATAGACGAAGGAGATGCCGTAAGGCCGCGTATGTCATGGCGGCAGCTCAAGGAAATGTCGGAGAGGGGGCATGAGATTTCCAATCATTCATGGAGCCACGGAAAACTGGTGCTTATGTCGCCGGAAGAGGCCCGCAGAAATATAGAGATGAACGACAGCGCCATCGCCCGCAATGTAGGAAAG
Organism: uncultured Muribaculaceae bacterium; assembly: GCA_910588245.1. Lineage (GTDB taxonomy): Bacteria > Bacteroidota > Bacteroidia > Bacteroidales > Muribaculaceae > Lepagella. The sequence continues at coordinate 52,199 of CAJUQP010000012.1, forward strand.
AAGCCCGTCACATTCTGCTATCCTTTCAATGCCACACGCCCCTGGCTCATTGATATCGCGGAGGAAGGACGTGTGGGCACACGCATGCACCAGACCGGCATCGGACAGCAGAACCATAAATCGACACCTGAAAAAATAAAGAAATGGGTGGATGGTGTCATAAGCGACGGCATGTGGGGAGTGACCATGATGCATGGTATCACCACCGGTTATGATAAATGGCACACTCCACAAGACCTGTGGGATATGTTTGATTATGTGAAAAGCCATGAGGATGAGATCTGGGTGGCCACTTTCAGGGAATGTGCCGCCTACAGGAAGATACGCGACAATACAACCGTGAGCGTCAAACCTACCGACTACGGTTTCGACATAATGACAGAGATGAACCTTGACCCGACCCTTTTCACTGAGCCCGTCACCATATGCCTGAAAGGAGACTGGAAAGGGAAAAAAGTCAAGGCGCGGCAAGGCGGCAAGAAAATCAAGCCCATAAACACCGGCGACTCCCTCCTCCTGACCATCCTCCCCTCCGGCGCCCCAATCCGCTGTCACATAGACTGAACCATATACGGAGACACACCTATACAGATACGCGAATACCGACACACAGACTGATATTGTAAAACGGGGAGCCCCTATTTATAGACGGGGCCTCCCACGTTTTTTCATAATCAATTTTTCAGAAGTCATATCAGTTAGGAGAAAAATAAAAAAGGGTCATGAAACCGATCTGTCTATGACTGTCAGATCGGTTTCATGACCCTTTACTGTAATTTCTTTGTCAGTGCCGGCCTACCGACACTGAGAGCCATCCGCGGAAGTGCCGCCTGATCGTTATGACGGCTAACGACAATAAGCAATTATAAATTTGCAGTCAGTAATTGCGATTACCTTGTTAATTCATAATCAGACACACTCAAGCAAAAGCAACTTGCTATGCAGTTATAATGCTATAGTTAAGATTTATCATGATTTAGCAGGACTTATAAGGCATCGTTGGCGACTGGGGACGGTGCTTCCGGGAGCAGGACTCAGTCGCAGCTAAACCTAATTACCAGATGTGCGAGACCTTTATGAAGCGACCGAAAGCAGCGAAGCTTGCTGCAATTTTGAATTTGGAATGTTGAATTTTGAATTAGTTGAGGGTAAGGTAATTAATTCATATTCTAATTCGCAATTTCTAATTGTTCATTAAAGTTTGACTGCCTGTCGTGGGGCATCACTGCCAACAAAAGCTCGGAGAGGGTCTGGATGCAGACGGACTCTCCGCTTTTGCTTCGGTCTCGCCGGATGGCTTCCGTCAGGGGATGCGCTCTGCGCAAAGAGTCAAGAGTCAAGGGTGAAGAGTGAAGGGGACCAGGATCGAGGCTTTCAGCCTCGACACGGCGGTGCCATCCGGCGGTCAGGCTTTTGTTGACCGTTTGCGATTCTCTTCGCTTTGCCCGTAGCCTACGGCTCTGAGCAGATTTGACTGCGGGGCTGGCAGGAACCGCGGCATCCGGCCGCGGCACGCGAGGCCCGGCAATGCAGGGCTGAGAGAGATTCTCCTCTGACGGGTGTTGCAGAATGTCAATGTTCTCGTAATGGTGGCTTCTCAGGGCCATCATGGCGGCATTCGCCTTCGGATCTTTTCGTGCTGTGCCGGATCGGGGATGAGACAGTAGCCTGTCGGGGCGGAGGGGTGAGGTGACGCCGGTGGGGACAAACGGACGCGGCCAACTTGGTAGGATGTTCTGTGCGCCGGGGTACAGTGGTCGCGAGCGGCCTTAGGCTGCGGGAGCGGGATGCTTCCGGAGGTGCCATATGCTTCCGGGCCATGAGGATCCTTCCGGAGGGGGATCCAGGCTGTACAACAATTTAATACCTCAACCCATCGTGTCCTGTCTTATCGGCGGTCCATCGGTGATGTTTCCTTCAGACGCCGGACTGTGGATGCCGACCCTTTTGGGGAGGGCGTCCGGACCGTGGGCGGTGAAGCCGGTGAGGGCTTCTATGCCAAGGAAAGACTCTTCTTTCCTGTTTCCGGAGGCAAAGTTAATACGGGATTTGGCGGAGAGTTTTTTATTCCGCAACTTTTGGTTTAGAATTTAGGGAACTGCGGCATTCGGCGGCGGCATAGTGAGCCCAGCATTACCGGGGCTGAGGTGAGGGGAGAGTGGGAATTGCTGTATTACGCCGCTGTTGAACTTGATGTCCTTACCATTCTCATCAAGGAGCGTGTAGGCTTTGGTAGCAGATTGGAATTGGCCCAGATCGACTGAAACCTTCACATTCTTGTTGAGGTTAAGGAAGTTTGTACCAGTACCCAGTAACTCCGCATAGACTCTTTGGGTCGGTTCTTCTGCCGATGCCGTTGCACTGATGCTAACGATCAATACGGACATAAATAAGGCAAGTAAGATCTTTTTCATATTTCTCTGTGTTTTATCGTTTCACCGCACGAATCTCCATGCTGGACTATCCCATCGTCAGTGACAGCTCCGCATTTTTTATTAGAGGTGATGGAGAGTGCCATGTTGGGATAATCTGAGATGTCAACCCAGTCCGTGTCGCTGACCTTTACTGACGTGGCATCCCACGTGCCGATGATTCGAGACTTAATGTCGTCCGATTTGTCCTTATCATCGGAGCAAGCCGGAAGAAACACCATTAATGTCGCAAGTAGCAACATTAATGAGAATACTTTTTTCATAATTTTCGACGAGGGGATTTAGTCCTCGTGCTGAAAATTAAATTATAAGGACTCATCCTATTTGAACATATCAAGAATAATTGCTAAATTTGTGGGTGCCAATCATATTATTTGTTTCATATGCCCAATACAAAAAGTTCATATATCCGCTACAAGGTACTCGACCGCTGTCTGGGCAGGGGCGGTTATTCCACGCGCAAGCTAATGGCAGCAGTTGGTGAAGAGTTAGAATCTCAAGGTTATGAACCAGTAACAGCATTGAACACAATCAGGAATGATTTGCGATATATTGAGAACACTTATCCCGATGTTCATATTATTGAAAACAAATGTGGCAGAAATAAAACATACGCCTACTGTTTTTCCTCTTTCCGAGCAGCAGGAAATCGCAGACTATCTGGACAAGAAGTGTGCTGAGATTGACGGGTTTAAGGCAAAACTCACCAAGAAGCGTGAGACGTTGACGGAACTGCGCCTGTCAATCATTTCAGAAGTCGTTGCCGGCAAACGAAAAGTAATTTAATCGGAATTCATACCATGGCTAATAAAGATAATAAACCGGCTTTCGTGAAACGCGACAGCATCATCAGTGGAAAAGAATATGCGTAGCTGCTTGGCAAGTTGAAAGAACGCTTCCGCCGTTCACAGATCAAGGCAGCTGTCAAGGTCAATACCGAGATGCTCGAGTTCTATTGGGAAATGGGGCGTGACATTTCGCGTCTGTATGCCAACGCAAAATATGGCACAGCATTCTTCGACTGTCTTAGCCTCGATTTAAGAGCTGAATTTCCCAATCAGACCGGTTTCTCGTCAGCCAACATTCGTTATACCAAACGTTGGTATGAATTTTATAATCAAGACAATACAAATCTTCAACGACTCATTGAAGAATTCGACGATCCAAATCTTCACCAAGTTGGTGAAGATTTCAACGACTCAAATCGTCCCCAAGTTGGTGAAGATTTAGAGATGCCTTTGGAATTTGGCAGAGTGCCCTGGAAACATCATGTGTATATCTTCACACACTGCAAATCTATTCCGGAAGCTCTGTTCTATATTGATAAGACGATAGAAAACGGTTGGAGCCGGTCGGAACTGGAAGCCGAGATTGACGATGACCTTTATAGCAAGCAGTCCAAGGCGGTCACCAACTTCGATGAAAAACTGCCGCTGTTCGCTGTCATAACGATCAGGCAGCACTTCCGCGGGTTTTCGCAAGGACATAAGGATTGATTACGAAAAACGGGGAGGCCCTGTGGTGAGGGACTCCCCGTGTGGTTACATACAATCTTTCTTACCTTGCGATTTTTCAGAGAGGCTTTATGGAGATGGCATAGCCCCCTCCGGGTGCTGCCTTCATTTTGAGCTTTGTTTTGGCATTTACTTTTTTGGTGGTGATGGTATATGCCTGGGGGTTGGTCAGATAGTCGGCATCCTTGGCATCTGCATAGATAGTTGCCTCGTATTTTTTACCGGGGTCAAGGAAATCAAGCGAAAGTGCGGATTCATATCCGTCTTCATTTGCCGTACAACCCACATACCAGTCGTCTCCCCCTTTTGCTTTGCGGGCAGCCACTATGTAGCGTCCGGGTTCGGCCTCGAGATAACGGCTCTCATCCCAGTCGACGGGAACATCCTTGATAAACTGGAAGGCATCCATGAAACGGTTGTATACCTCAGGCACATCGGCCGCCATCTGCAGAGGACTGTACATCGTCACATACAGAGCGAGCTGGCGTGCGAGAGTGCTGTTGACATGTCCCTGACTCTGAGGATTGACTTTCTTCATATCCATCTCGAAGATGCCGGGCGTGTAGTCCATGGGGCCTCCCTGGAGACGAGTGAAGGGGAGCACGGTGGTGTGCGACGGCTTGTTGCCCGCGAACGACTCGTATTCCGTGCCACGCGCGCTCTCATTGCCAATGAGGTTGGGATATGTTCTGCACAGTCCAGTGGGACGCACAGCCTCGTGGGCATTCACCATGATATGATGTTTGGCAGCCTCTGTCACAGCATAGAGATAATGGTTGTTTAGCCACTGGCCGTAGTGATGCTCTCCACGGGGGATCATGTTGCCCACATATCCGCTCTTGACGGCATTATACCCGTATTTGTCCATCAAGTCATAGGCCTTCTGCATATGGCGTTCGTAGTTGCGCACCGACCCGGAGGTCTCATGGTGCATCATCAGCCTCACCCCCTTGGAGTGGGCATATTCGTTGAGCATCTTGATGTCGAAATCCGGATAAGGGGTCACGAAGTCGAATACATAATCCTTGGAATGGCCGAACCAGTCTTCCCATCCCACATTCCAGCCTTCCACCAGCACCTGGTCGAAGCCGTGCCGGGCCGCGAAATCGATATATTTTTTCACATTCTCGTTGTTGGCCGGATGCTGTCCGTGTGGTTTTGTGGAGGTGTAGTCAAGCTGCCCGAGTTTTACAGAGGGAAGATCGTTGGTGTATGACCACTGCTTGCCACCTCCGATCATCTCCCACCACACGCCGATATATTTCACCGGCTTTATCCATGAAGTATCGTCGTAGGCGCATGGATCGTTAAGGTTTAGGATAAGGTTGGAGGCGAGTATGTCGCGTGCGTCGTCGCTCACCATCACCGTGCGCCACGGAGTATGGCACGGCGACTGTAGATGTCCCTTGTTTCCCTGTGCGTCAGGAGTCAGCCATGAAGTGAATACGAAGTTCTTGTCATCGAGGTTGAGGTGCATGCAGGAGTAATCGACCAGCGCAGCCTCATGGATGTTTATATAGAGTCCGTCGTCAGTCTTCATCTGGAGCGATGTCTGCACCCCTGTCGGGGAGAACTGAGTCTGCGAGGCATTACTGCATATGGCGTCTTTCATCTTGCCGCGTATCTCGGAGAGGCGGCACTCGGTGTAGTCATACTCCTGCGTGTCGTAGTCTCCGGCGATCCACCAGGCGGTGTGGTCGCCTGTCATGGCGAACTGGGTTTTCTCCTCCTTGATGATGAAGTATGTCAGCACCCCTTCCGCCGGAAACTCATAGCGGAATCCCACTCCGTCGTCGTATACACGGAAACGGATGTTCATCTTCCGGTAGTGTTCCGGCTGGTCGAGACGCATGAGCAGTTCGTTGTAGTTGTTGCGTATCGAACTGTTCTCGCCCCATACGGGATGCCATGTCTCATCGGTCGATGATGTTGTTGTCTCGATCAGTTTGAACCCTCCTGTCATGTCGGGACCGTCGGCGAGTTCCAGTCCGAGTGCTGATGTTTTCACCACAGGTTTACCTTTGTAGTCGATGCTGTAGACAGGCACTCCCCCTACCACATCCGCGTGGACAGTTACTATACCTCCGGGAGAGCTGAGGTCGGCAGCCGAGGCTTCCGTAGAGGCAATGGCGGCCGCGGCCATGACTGATACTATGGCCTGGATATTGTTGAATCTCATTGTTTTTTAGTAATTACTTTGACAATCTGATTATCTTGCATCCGTGCGGAGCGACGGTGGCGGTTATGGTTGAAGCCACTCCTTCGTCGGCATGGCGCCAGAGATCACGCAGCTTCCATTCTCCGTTTATGCCGAGATCCTGGAGAGGCAACGAATAGGCGCGCGGGCTGTCGTCGCGGTTGAAGAGGCCCACGATGTAGTCGCCGTCAGACATCTGTCCGTACCACACCTCATTGTTCCTGTCGTTGAGCTTGTCGCTCAAAGGCTTGCCCACAAACTTGTCGCTATTAAGCTCAAGGAGTTCGGAATTGGTATAGAACCGGAGATTATCGCCGATCGTGTTATGTTGGTCGGCCACTGTCACAGGTCCGCCCGCCATGAGCTGGAGGGAAACCACGGTCTCACGCTCGGCGTCTGTCTCAAATTTATTGAGGCGTATGAAGTCTCCGTCCATGATGACTTTGTCGCGTCCGGAGATATGCGACCAGTAGGTGAATCCGTCGAACATATTCATGCAGTTGGGCCATGTCGCATAGGATTTCCCTTTGTCTTGCGCGGAGCAATGCCACCATCCTCCGCCACCGGTATCACATACGATCCTTACCATATTGCCGTACTTGGCCTCCACTTCGGCATCATTATAGAGGTGTGGCATCACGAGCGAAGTGAAAATGCCATATTTCTTCGCCGACTCCGCTATATAAGAGAGTGCCCTCGCATAGGAATCACGGCCGTAACCACGACCGACGATACCCATGCCGCGATCCTTGCCATCCTCGTACCATGATAGAAAATCCATACGGATATAATCAATTCCAAGCTCCTTGTAATGCTTGAAGAAACCATCTATAAATTCCCGTGTGCCGGGATTTTCGGCGACGGCCCAATGGAACCAACGGTCTTCGGCGTCGGGATTCATCACGGATGTCGAACCGTCGTAATAGAGAGATCCGAAATTGTAGTCTGTTCCTTCTATCATGGTTTCGCGCGGACCGTGAATCCATAGCGGATTATCATAGACTCCGACTTTGAGGCCTTTCTCCTTACATTTGGCCACGAGATCCTTCAGGGCCATCGTGCCATAGTGTGTCATGTAGCCGGAGCCGTCGTTTGCCAGCATCGGGATGAAACCGTCGGTGCAGATCATGTCATAGCCGAAAGGCTTGAGGTCTGTTGCCACCCAATCGATGATTCTGTCCCATTCCTCGGCAGATATATCCATATCCGCCTCCGCCACGCCCTGTTGCGATTGTTCGTAGCAGTATTCATACACGCTCCAGTAAAGCGGCGCCTTATAGGTATGTATCTCACCCACCTCCGGGAGTTCCGGAAGCTCATATTTCGGGGGATAACGCATCTCTATATTGTCGGAACAACTCGCGAGTGCCGACAGTGCCAGTACAGACGCAATCATGCTCATTTTTCTCATATCTCTTGATTGTTAAGGTCAGTCTATGTATTTGACGGATATCGTCAACCCTTTTGTGTCGAGGGTAATCTCATACTTACCCTCATCCACTACATTCCACTTATAGTCAGGGTCGCCGGCGCGATATATCATATCGGCAGCGGATACTCCGGATTTTGACACCGTGCAGTTTTCTGCCGACGGCCGATAGAATGCGGCTCCGAAATCTTTCTCAAAACTGCACTTGAACTCTCCTTGTTTCAAAGTGCCGGTCCAAATATAGACTCCGTCTTTTCCGCTGACTGCGGTCAGGACTGTCGCATCATCCAGACTCCAGCCTCCTGCGGTTGCGCTTCCAATCATGTATAGCGGTTTAGCCTGTTCCTCACCGTCAAGATAGACGGCTTCAAATGTCATGGATTCAGTATTGAAAGTCAAACGGTAATTACCGGCTTCGGTCACTTCCCATTGATCATCGGGTTCGGTTGTAAATACCATGTTGTTTGCACTTACGCCCGATTTGGATACAGTTACACCTGATGAGGCTGGACGATAGAACGGCGCTCCGAAATCTTTTTCACGGGCAGCCTTGAACGTTCCTCTTGCAAGTTCACCTTCCCAGACAAAAAGATTGTCATTGGCAGCATCGGCTACAATTTCAGTAGCGGCATCCCAGCTCCAGCCACCTTTTGTAGCTTCGCCAATCATATACAATTTTGATGCCGGTTTGAATTCACCGGTATATTCGGCAGCGACTGTCCAGTCCTTAAGATTGAATGTCAGACGATAGATGCCCGGAGTCTCTACTTTCCACTTGTTGTCGGGCCCTGCTGTGAAAATAAAAGAGTTGTCTTCAATTCCGTTTTCCGATATTTTCACGTCGGGTGTAGCCGGGCGTATGAACGAAGCGTTCCAGTCGCCGGGTTTGAGGCAAGCTTTCAGTTCGCCGGCATAGAGAACACCTTCATAGACAAACTCATACTGCGATCTCTTCTCCACAGGAGTCGGATTGTCGATGTTCCATTCGTTGAGCGGAGAGGCATCGCCGACAAGATAGAGCGTCTCAGTCTCGATCGGCTCAATCTGCGGGCCGTCCTGTTCGCGGAGATATGATGCGTCCATTGTCCAGTCGCGGAGGTTGAATGAGAGCTGATAGACGCCAGCTTCCGCCACACGCCATTTGTTGTCGGGATCTCCGGCATGCATTGTGAATACGGCTCCGGATATGGCGGTCTTCCCTATCTCCTCACCATTATTCACAGGGCGAATGAAGGGGGCGTCCCAGCTGCCCGGAGTGAGACAGAGCTTCATCTCCCCGGCATTCAGGTTGCCTTCCCACTCAAAGACCAGAGGATCCTCTTCCGTGGGCTGGAAAGGTGTGGGAGCGTCGATGCTCCAACCGTTTGGCGTAGCGTCGCCCACCATATAGAGGGTTGATGTCTTGATCGGCAGATTGCCGTCGATGATGATCAGGTCTTTCTCACCATCGCATCCCGAAAAGGCCGTAGCCATGGCCAGTCCGGTCAGGGTATATATGATAGATTTTAATTTCATGTGTGAAAGTTTTTGAATGGCCTTTACTTGTTGTAGCCCGGATTCTGCTCAAGATTAGGATTGGCGTTCAGGATCGGACGCATTATCGGGAATATCTCGGTATGACGGTCAGCATCGGGAGTCTTGTCCCACCATGTGCCGCTGCTGAAGCGGCCGAACCGTATGAGGTCGATCCTGCGCCGGCTCTCGGCAAAAAATTCGCGTCCCCATTCCGCGAGGAGTTCCGACTCATCGAGGAATGCCTTGCCTTCCGGAGAATAAAGCACGTCGTCATGATTCTCAACGGGATAATTGCGCTTGCGCACACTGTTGAGCAGTCTGGCGGCTGCTGTCTTGTCGCCTCCGCGCAATTTGCACTCCGCGAGCGAATAGATTATCTCCGGGAGACGGATCTCGGTATAGTCGCTTTCCATCTGGTGGGCGTCATCGTCGCTGTAGAAAGGATATTTCGCGAAATGCCAGCCAGAGTTGTGGTCGCCGTTCCTGAGCGTACTTGTCTTGTCGGAAGGCCACTTGTCGGGAGCCATCCCCTGGAAGTTGCCCACCGCGTCGCGGATGTAGAGATCGTAAGGCTGTTCGGGAGCGCGTACACGGGCTTTCTTTCCGTTCTCGTCAGTATATTCAAGATAGCCGAAGAGGAACATTCCCTCGCGTCGGCTGTCGCCGAGATTGCGGTAGAGCTTCATGCGCTCATCGCCGGGATACTTGCGGAAGTTCTGTATGGGCATGCCGAGTTCATAGTTGTAGAGGTTGCCGTCGAGGTCATACGACGGGGACGCGGCATATTTTGTGTTGTGGTCGCCACCTTTAGCCTTACGGTCGTTGAAGTAGTAGCGGGCGCGTGCCGGCACGGTCCACCAGTATGTGTCGCCCTGATACAGCCAGTAGGAATAACCCTGCGAGCTTGGGAACCCGAAGATTACCTCATCACATTGGTCGTTGTCCCAGTCAAAGGGTGCATCCCACCGGTCGGCCACGGCATATTGACCATAGACTCCGTCGAGAATATCCTGTGCTGTTTTTTCACAGTCAGCATATCTGTTTTCGCCTATATACACCTCGGCATTAAGGTATAGACGCACGAGAAGGGCGGCTGCCCCTGCCTGGGTCCATTGTCCCTGAAGATTCGATCCTGAGCCAAGAGCGTCTTTTTTGGAAAGGAGTGTGGTGCAGTCTTTAAGCTCGCTTTCGATGAAGTCGAATATGACTTCAGGCTCAACCTGTTTCTCGGTGTTGAGTGATACGTCGTTGTAGCTTACGGCCAAAGGCACATGGCGGAAAGCGTCGAGAAGACGAAGGTAGAACCAGGCGCGGAGCGCGCGGCACTGAGCCTTGAGATTGTCGAACTCACTCTGCGGGAAGCCGAAACGCGAGGGATCGAGCTTGGCGAGGTCTTCAATCACATAGTTGCACTGCATGATGCCCTGGAAGCAGCCGTTCCATTCAGTCTGGGCGTCGCCGCCGTCTTCCACGTTCCACTGATGGTAGTGGAGGCGGCGCCACTGGCCGCCGTCGTCCCACCATCCGTCGCGGGTCGGGGTGATGAGTTGGTCGGCTGTGAGTTCGTTGAGCACATGGCGGCTGCAGATGCTCCAGTAAGCGTGCTCGAAAGGACGGAACACGGCGCGGATCACGTCGCTCTTCGTGTTGTAGTAGTTTTGAGTGCCCACCTGGTCGTAGAGCGTCTCGTCCAGGTTGGTGCAGCCTGTCAGGGCGATTGTGCAGAGGACTGCGGGCGCTATATATCTAAGGAATTTCATTTGTGTCTGTTTTGCAGGGTTTAGAAGTCAAGTTGCACACCGACTATGAACTGTCGGGTAGAGGGATAATATGTGCGGGAGCCTTGTCCGCCCGGAGTCAGGCCGTTGATCTGGTAGGTAGAGGGATCGACACCGCTGAATTTCGTGATGGTGAACACGTTCTTTACGGTACCGTATATCCTGAGGCGGTCGAGGAAGCGGCAGCTCGGAGTGGGGAGTGTGTAGCCCAGAGTGAGCATGTCGAGCTTGAAATAGTCGCCTCTCTCGAGGAAGTAGTCGCTGACCACAGGGTTGGCGTCGGGATTGATGTCGAAATTCTTGCCGTATGCCTTCTTGAGAACGTTGCCGGTGAAATTGCGGGTGCCGTAGTAGAAGTCATGGATGTTGAAGAGATCGAATCCGAATGCTCCGCGGAAGAAGAGGGCGAGGTCGAAGTTGCGGTAGCGGAAATTATGGCTTGTCGACATGGTGAACTTCGGCATGCCGTTGCCAACTATCCTGCGGTCGGCATCTGTCGCCTGCGACGCACGGATTATGTCGCCGTCCTTGTCATACACGAGCCAATCTCCCCCCTCGGTTATTCCGGCGTATTTCCACATATAGAAGTTGCCGAGCGATTCGCCTTTCTGGATGCGCTGAAGATTGTAGAAAGGATAGGGATCTTCAGTGCCACACATATTATAGAAATCCTGTCCTACGTATTCAGAGTTGCTGAAATCCACGAATTTGTTGCTCATCACGGTGCCGATCACCGAGAAGTCGTAGGTGAGGTCTTTTGTGTCGACGGCCTTGAAGCCAAGGTCGAACTCGAAACCGGTGTTTTTCATAGTGCCGACGTTGACGAAAGTCTCGTCAAACAGATAAGGGGGTACCGACACCTTGTAATTGCCGAGCAGATCCTGCTGGCGGCGGTTGAAATAGTTGAGCGAACCGTAGAAGCGGTTGTCGAAGAGGGAGAAGTCGATACCGACATTCCAGTTCTTACCCTTTTCCCAACGCAGGTCGGGATTCACATTCTTTGACGGCCCCCACACCTGATAGTATTTGCCGTTGTAGAAATAATAGCCGAAGCCGGTCATGGTGCTGAGAGAGTTGTAGCTGCCGAAATCCTGGTTGCCTGTCACACCGTAGTCGCCGCGGATCTTAAGGTCGTTGATCCAGCTGAAATCCTCCATGAAAGGTTCCTGCGATATGCGCCAGCCGGCTGATACGGCCGGGAAGTCTCCCCACTTATGGTTGGCTCCGAATTTAGATGATCCTTCGTGGCGAAGAGATGCGGTGAGAAGGTATTTCCCTTCGTAGTCATAGCTGACACGGCCGAAGAAGGATATGAGTTTCGCGTCGTTCTTGTAGCTGCTCATAAGCACCTCCCCTTCCTCCTTGGCGAGTTCGCCCGAGCCGATATTGTCGGATCCGAGCCCATCGTTGGGGAAATCTTTGTTCCATGCGCTGAAACCCTGATACTGCGAATACTGGTAGGAGTAGCCGACCATCGCCTTTATGTTGTGTCTGTCGGCTAAGCGGGTGCTGTAGTTGGTGAGCCATTCCACCACATACTGGCGTTCTTTCGAGTAGGCACGGCTTGCCTCACCGTCATAGCCGCTGTTGATGGCCAGAGTGCTTGTAGAGGGTCGGAACCATGAATCGTTGTTGCTGTACTGATGGTCGGCGAACATTATCTGTGTAGAGAGGTTGTGGTTGCCTGCGCCGTCTTTCGCGAGGAGAGGAAGAAGGTTGAGTTTCAGGGTGCCGTCCCAGTCGAGAAGTTTCGTGTCGGCGTGGTTTTTCTCAAGCTTCTGGAGCTCGACGGGGTTGCTGCCCACCACCTGTCCCTGGAAATTATAATACAGGCTCGGATTTTCCGGATCCATCAGTGGAGTAGTGGGATTTGCCTCGATAGCGTTGCGGAACACTCCCCAGTCGGCGTTGTCGCGGTAGATTATGCGCGGAGCCACATTCATGTTTATGGTGAAAAGTCCGCCTTTGGTAGTGTGCATCACAGAAGCGCGAGCGCCGTATTCCTCACGGTTGGAACGGAGATCCACACCGTTTGCGTCGCGGTAGTCAGCGCTGACGCGGTAGTTGCTACGCTCATTGCCTCCGCTGACAGTCAGTGTGTGCTGCATTGTGAATCCAGTGCGGCTCACGGCATCGAGCCAGTCGAGATTACCGCCAAGATCCACTCCGCGGTCGCCCCATCCCAGGCGTACGTCGCGGTAGTCCTGAGCGTTCATCATATCGAGTTCCTTGATGATCTTGTCCCAGGCGAGTGTGGCCGAGTATGTAGTATGGGTGTTGCCGTCCTTGCTTCCTTTCTTGGTTGTGACAAGAATGACGCCGTTGGAGCCGCGTGTGCCGTAGATGGCTGATGCCGCCCCGTCTTTCAGGATGTCGAAGGAGGCGATGTCGTTGGGGTTGATGTTGGTGAGGTTGCCACCGGGCACACCGTCAATCACGATCAACGGGCCAAGACCGGCTGAACGCGACGACACACCGCGGATCTGGATGCTCGCCTGATTGTTGGGGTCGCCTGCACCGGTATTGGTGATCGAGACACCGGGGACCTTGCCCTGGATCATCATGGATGGATCGAGAGAGCTCACAGAAAGGAAGTCTTTCTCTCCGATATGGGAGATAGCGGATGTGAGTTCCTTTTTATCCATGGTGCCGTAGCCGATCACGACCACTTCGTTGAGCACTTCCGAATCTTCTTTCATCTTGATGTCGATCACGTTGCGGCCTCCGACAGCCTCCTCCACTGTCTGATAGCCCACATAAGAGAATCTGAGCTTCCCTTTGGAATCGACCCGGATGGTATATTTCCCATCGATATCGGTCGAGACGCCAGCGGCGGTTCCGGGTACTGTCACCGTCACCCCTATGAGGGGTTCGCCTGCGATGTCGGTCACTGTTCCGGTTACGCTTGCCAGCTCGGCCCGCATATACGGGATGCCGATAAGGAGCATAAGCGTCAAGAACAGAAGCTTTAGGTTAGTTTCGCTTTTTGCCATTTGTCTGTTGTTTAGATTTTTGGTTAATTGATTTATGACGCAAAGTTATAGATGGCAACAGGGCGTGTCAATAGCATATACTGAAAATGTAGTGGTTTTAAGAGGTGATGGTGTTGCAAATCAAATATATAACTTGTGTGAAGACGCCGGATTAAGTAGTGGATATGGAGCCATTGGGGCCTGAAGGTGGAGGTTAATGCCACATTGGCGACATAAAAATAGTCTTTTATTCCCCCTGCACTTTTCCCTTCTCTTTATGATCCTGGGCATGTCCAGACCGGCCGATCTTCATGACCTCTTTTTCCAGAAGATTGCGGTCGCCAAGAGATTTGTTTCTGACCTTTGTGCGATAGTTGTAGATGGTGGTAAGGGAATATCGCAGGAATTTGGCTATGCGGTCGCTGTCGGAGATGCCGAGCCGTATGAGCGCGAATATGCGTAGCTCAGTGTTGAGCGAGCCCTCTTTCTTCGGCACTATGGCTTCATGAGGGAGGAGCAGCCTGTTGAAATCATCGACAAATGTCGGGAAAAGGGTGAGGAAAGTCTTATCAAACTGGTCGTAGAACATCTTCAGCTCCTCGTCGATAAGGGAAGATGATTTAAAAAGTTTCCTGAGGTCGTCCAGTTTGCCGGCGCCCAACAGCTTTCCTGCTGTCTTGCGATATGAGTCGAGCTTCTCTATGTAGATGAGGCATTGATCCATGTATCTTCCTATGTAGACTTCTTTCAGTTCGGAAATCTCAGCGATGGCATTATTGGCCTCACTCAGCCGTTCGTTTGATTCTCTCAGTTTTTCCGTGACCTCGTTCAGGCGTGCGTAGGCTTCTTCAATCTCTTTCCGAGCCTTGGCTATCTTGCACATCTGCTTACGCATATACACGAGAGTGACTATCAGCACCAGCGAGAGGACTGTGATTATAAAAATCGTTCTCTCGAGGGACTCCTTCTGGGCGTGGACAGTGTTGACATATATGGCATTGATTTTCGGATAGGAGTCGTTGAGCTCCACTATGCGTTGGCGTGCGTTGCACAAGGTGGCGTCTTCACCTGCTATCGTCATGAATTCATACGCGCGGTTGAGGTCGCCCTCCTCATATAGAAGCAGGGCGAGCTGCCTGAGCGACATATACTCGCGTACGGACGATTTCATATCGGAAATTGATGAAATCAGAAGCTGTTCCTTCTGCTTACCCTTGTCGCCCATTCGTCCGTAGGATTCGGAAAGAGTCCAGGCGCATATGGCACGTTCATGTTCCGAGAGATTATTGGCTGATATAAACGCGTTGAGGATCCTGACGGCACCTTCGGGATCTCCCTTCACGTTCAGCATGTCGGCTTTAGTGATCACATGGGCCAGAGAGCCGGGTTCATTAGCTTCGATTATCGAGTCGCGATACATATTGGTAAGGTCGCTGTATCTCTGTTTTTCAGGGCCGAATGCCGCGAAATCTGCCAGACGACCGTAAACGGTGCGCTTTATATGGTAATAATACGGATGCAGATATTCAGGCAGAGACCCGAAAGGAATGGAGTCGATAATCTCGAGTGTCTCATGATACATGCCCGTGGCGCTCATTATGTTGGCTCTGTTCATAAGGGCATGTGCTATCAATACGGGATCACCTATGCTCCGCGCCAATGTTTCCTGGCGCAGACTGATGCTATAGGCGGAGTCGGCGTTGAAGGAATGATATTCGTCATAAAGATGAATCAGCACATCGAATCTTTCTCTGGCGTCGGATGTCTTGTCAAACTGTTCGGTCAGCTCGGCGAGACGTTTCTCTTTCCGGGCAAGGTAGAGGGGGCGGTCGGCGATGACGGCATCCAGCCGCTTCATCAGTGAATCGGCTGTGAATTCTCCGTAAGCGCATAAAAAGCAGGAGGTGAAGAAGCTTATAAACAGAATGAGAGATTTCACACGTATCGGCATTCGGGATACAAAATTAATAATTTTTTTCATGGTAATGAAACAGAGGGAAGAAATAGAGGGAATATTAAATCTTGGCGTCGCATACTTATATTTCAGAATCTCCTCCCGGCATACGTGATGTCCGGGAGGAGATACGTCTGTGCTGTCTGCGCTGTGTTATGTCATGACTTGTATCTGACCGAAACGGCTGAACGTGTGTCGCAATCAGTCTCGGGAAGCGATATTCTGAGTATCTTTTTAGCCGGATCGTAGGTCCAGGTGTTTTTCTTAGCCTTATTCCCATTCATCTTTATCTCTTTCGGATTTCCGGCATTCAGGATATTCAGCACCCATGCGCGCTTTTCCGGGAGGCCCGTAGCGTCACCTTGTCTTGGTTCAATCGTATAGTATTCCGTATCACCGTCGACATTATGGACTAAGCCGGTGCGTGCGTATCTTGTCTGGTAGTCGCTGTTGTCGCCCTGGTCTTCATAGAGTGAGCCTTCCCCCTCTTCCCCGGCCACGATGTCGAGAATGATCTGGCGCGGACGCTCAGTGACTCTTTTCACGGCAGAAGGATTGAGCGGAATCATGGAGCCGGCGCGATAGAAATACGGGATCTCACTGTCGGAAAATTCCATGGTGATCTCACATGGACCTTCGATCATACGGCCTTTGTCCACACTCCACCATTTACCTTGAGGGAACCATATCTTTTTAAGGCTTTTACCTCCATCGGGAGCGGGCTCGGTGACAGGTGCCACAAGAATATCGTCGCCGAAGAAATATTCTCCCTCATGGGAATATGCCTCCTCAGTTTCGGGATAATCATAATAGAGAGGTCGGCAGATTCCTATGCCGGTGTCATAGGTCTTGCGTGCCATAGTGTAGATATATGGGAATAGGGAATAACGGAGTCTGACAGCTTCGCGCATAAGGGGGAAATTGCTGAATTTCCACATCCTGCGTTCTATCCTGTCGTCTTTTGTGGCATGGCTTCGGAATATCGGTGTGAATATGCCAAACTGTATCCACCTGAGCACCAACTCCGGATCGTTGACCGTTTTCTCGTCGGTAAAGGCATGCCCTCCGAGATCGTGTCCCCAGTATGTGTAGCCTACGTTAGACGCGGTGGCAGTGAAGTATGGCTGGAACGCCAGGGTCGGGAAATTGATCAAGGCATCTCCGGAGAAGCCGATCTGATAGCGGTGGTTGCCAAGGCCACCCCAGCGATGGAAGATCACGGGGCGCCTCTCCGGACGGTTGCGTTTCATGTCATTGAAAAAGACATGATTGCACCAGAAGGTCTCTCCAAGACCCGGGGTGAGCGGACTTGTGAGATACTGCTGCCAATCGAGCCACCAGAAATCGACCCCCTCCTTCTCGCGGGTGCGGATGACGTTTTTGAAGAATGACTCTGTGAAATCAGGATAATCGAGACTCCATGCTATTTTGCCGTCGGCGGTATATTTCCTGCCAAGTTCGGCATTCATGGCCTTGTAGAATGAGGGCGACTCTATGCTGTCTATACCGTCAGCCGGATGCAGATTGAGCGCAGCGCGGAGGCGGTTGCCGTGTATGTCGCCGAGTAATTTCTCCGGCTCCGGAATCAGATTCGTATTCCATGACCATCCGGTCCATCCTCCTCGTCCTTCCGATTCACAGTCGGCGTTACCGTTCCAGTGCCAGTCCATATCAAGGATCAGGACATCTGTCGGGATGCCGTTTGTATCGAGGTCGGCCATTATTTTTCGATAGTCCTCGTCGGAATAAGAGGCGTAGCGGCTATACCAGTAACCGAACACGTAATCTGGCGGCAACGGTATTTTGCCCGCGATTGCGGTGTAATCAGACAATGCCTCTTTATAATCATGGCCGTAGCCAAGGAAATAGAGGTCGAGGGCTGCCGGGTCATGTCTTTCCGCCCACCATCCGTAGCCGGTCAGAGCATTAGGCTCCAGAGCGAACGATCTGCTTCCGTCAGGGCGCGTGGCAGACCAGGAGTCGTCGATGACGGCCCATCCTGAGCGGGAGATGAGACCGTTCTCAAGCTCGGAACGCTTGTTGTCGCCATTGCTGCTGTCGAGCGTGCGGCACGTGCCTTTCAAGTTAAGCGGATCCTGTTTGCCCGGATACCATATTTCTTCCTTACCCGAAGGCCGGAGTGTTATCGACAAATTGGAAGGGGATGAGGGTGATGTGCGGGGATCCGTGCCTTTCCGGTATCTGAGCCGGAGGCTGTCGGTCACTATGTAGAGGAAATCTTGATCTTCTTTCGTGGTGAACGCGGGGACACATTCCATCTCACGGTTCTGGACAGTGAATGTGGCGCGGTCTTCGAATACTCCTCTATCGCTGTATTCGATTCGTATCATCTCGGGAGTGAGGATTGTAAACCGGGCGTTGCCGGAGGTCACCACAGCTTCCGGTCTGGCCAGAGGATTGTCGGCCGACACGGATGTCGGTAGGGTGAGGAAGATGGCCGGAAGAAAGACTGACACAAAGCTTTTCCAGGGGCCGGATATTCTTTTCATGTTGTGTATACTGTTTGTTTGATATGAAGTCATATCGCAAAGTTATATACAACATTTGTCATTATCAACTATACGGGCCTAAAAAGTAGTTAAATCACGGAATCATATATTGAAAATCAATGTTATGCAGGGATAATGGCCGGATTATTGGTAGTTGAAATCCTGGATTGGGTGTAGACGTGCAGGGGTGCTTGACAGTGTATATCAGGGAATTAGCGGAGGTGGAGGATCTCCATGAAGCGGCGGACGGTGTCTTCGTCGCCGGTGTATTTGCCGTGGTCTTCGCTGAGTTTGCAGGTCTTGAAGTAGAATGGCCAGGATTCGGTGATCTTCACTTCCAGAAGCTTTATCACGATGTTCATCGGAATGACACCGGGGAAGTCGTTGGTGAAATGGGTGCCGATGCCGAATGAGGGAAGGCATTTACCGGCGGCGTAACGCTGTATGGCGATGGCTTCGTCGACATCGAGACCGTTGCTGAACACGACCTGTTTCGTGGCAGGGTCGATGTTGAGCGAACGGTATTTATCGCAGATCAGGTCGAGCTGACGGAAATTGTCGCCGCTGTCCACTCGGAGTCCCTTGAATAGATTTGCGTAGTCTTCCGAGAAATTCAGTGAGAATATCCGCCAGCCATAAGTGTCGTAGAGGAATGTGCCGAGGGCGCCCCGGAATGTGCGTGCCCAGGTCTCCATGGCCAGATGGTTGGCCATCTGTGGGCCAAACATCCCGGCGATCGCGCATACCAGTTCATGGGCCATGGTTCCCATAGGCACGAGGTCATATTTCATGGCGAGGTAGACGTTGCTCGTGCCGATCAGCCGCCCATCCCCTTCCGCCACGCATTCCTTCATTGCCCTCACGGCCGTGTCCTGCGCGAGGAAGGAGGCGCGACGCCGTGTGCCGAAATCGCTGAACATGCACCCCTCCCCTATTAGCCTCGATGCTTTCCGTTGCGAGGCCCGGTAATAGGCATTGTAGTCGAGCTTGCTGTCGAGCCCTGTCATCATGTAGTAAAGCTCGGAAATTATGGCGAGAACCTTCACCTCAAGCAGTATGGTGTCGCTCCAACAGCCGCTGAACTCCATGTTGAGATGTCCGGCGCTGTCTTGATCCACCTTTACCCAACGGCTGTCATAACGGAACCCTTTCAGGAAGCTGTAGAACCAGGAGGGGATGTAGGGACAGCGTCTCTTCATGAAGGCGATCTCTTGGTCGGTTATCGTCACGTTCTCAAGCATGGCTATCTGCCCGCGCAGGGCTTCGGCGAACCCCGGGGGATAGATTGTGTTGTTGCGGTCGATGAAGCGGTATCTCACCTGTGTGCGCGGAAAATTGTCGATCACGGCGCAGCACATAGTGAATTTATAGAGGTCGTCGTCGGTGAAATGTGTGATTATCTGTCGCATGGAGATTCTTTTTTACTGAGGGGTATGTCCGCAGGTTTTTTCAAGATAACATTGCGGCAGCGTGTTTGGTTGAATCCGGATGGATTTCGGAGAGCTCTTGAATTTAACGCACAACTTCTTACACCTTCGACAAACCGGTTACACCTTCGACAAACCGGTTACACCTTCGACAAACCGGTTACACCTTCGACAAACCGGCTACACCTTCGACAAACCGGTTACACCTTCGACAAACCGGCTTCGCGCTCCAATTCCTGACACTCAATCGACACGGCGCCGCCCCCGATCGGGAGGCGGCGCCGTGTCGATTGAGTGAAAGAAATGGTTATTTTTTCGTTGATGACTCGATCCATGCCTTCACCTCATCGTCGGTCGCGGAGTTCATCAGCAGACCGGGAGCCCATGTGATAGAGGGGTAGGCGGCCTTGAGGTCGGTCTCGCTCTGGTCGATGGTGCTTCCTCCGGATGTCATGAAGGGGACAACGGTCTTTCCTGCGAGGTCGTTGCTTTCGATGAAAGTGTTGATGATTGTCGGGGCGGTGTTCCACCAGTTGGGGAATCCGAGGAAGACAATGCTGTAGGCCTTGAGATCGGTCGTGGTGTCGGCGAGCTGCGGACGGAAGTCGCGGTTGCGCATCTCCACGCTGCTCCGGCTGAGGGAGTCGCGCCAGTCGAGGTCGGCATCGGTGTATTTCTGCCGGGGTGCGATCTCATGGATGTCGGCTCCCGCGAGGGCCGCTATCCTTTCGGCAGCCTTGGCGGTGGTGCCGGTGGCTGAGAAATAGCATACTATGGCTTTGGGGGCCACGCTGTCGGTTGCCGCAGTATCTGCTTGGGATGATTTCTGACGATTCGAGCATGCTCCGAGCGCCATGAGGGCGAGAAGGACCAGGGATGAGAGGATTCTTGTGGTTTTAAGCTTCATAATATCAAATTAATCAGTCTATTAATCAGTTTTTCTGCCGGAAGGAGATGATAGTGGGGTCGCAGCCTTCGGAAGTGACGGCATACATGACGCCGTCTTTGTCGGGCGCCGTGATTAGCCGCACGCGTCTGTCGAGACGGTATTCCATCTTCTTGTTGCCCTCCCAGTCGTAGACTTTCACCACATTGGCCGACCAGGGGTTTTTCCCTTTGTCGGAGTCATTCATGCGGAGGTCTGAGAGGAGGAGGTAGACGTGGTCTTTGTCGGATGCGGAGTCGATGATGCCTACCGCGCAGTCTTCCGCCACTCCCAGGTAGTCACCCTTCTCGGGATCGAATTTTTGCTCCCCCTGGTATTCGCAGTATTGCGACACGAGCTTCAGGGATTCGCCGTCAAGGCGATAGAAACCGGCGGCATCGGCCATGCTTCCGATAGCCGCCACCCTCTTTCCGTCGGGCGCCACCTCAAGGCTATACTGATAGGCAGCGGTCTGGCTTACGGGAGGATATTTACGGTAGTCTTCCGGCACCATCCTGTCGCCAAAGTGTCCGGCTTCCTTTCCCTGCGGGGTGTATAAGGTAAAGATCTCAGGCCAGTCGACATATCCCTTGGAGGAGACATACATGCCATTGGCGAGGGGGCTGACAAACCAGACGTTCTTGAGCTCTATGCCACCGTCGCGCGTATAGGGATGCGAGAGATCTCCGGATAGGGTGCATGTGTAATATCTGTTTTTGTCGGTATCCAGGATTCCGAATCTGTCGTTGGCGCCCGGTATCCCGGAAAGGAGTATGATATTGCTGAAGTCGGAGGGTCCGCCTCCCCGTGTGCCGAACTGGCCGATGTAGCGCGGAGTTGCGATATCGACAATGTGGAACAGAGAGTCGGTCTTGTTGTCGAGTATAAGAAGGAAGTCGCCCACTCTGTTCATTGACAGCGGGCGTCCGATCATTATCTCCTGATCGCCGAAATCTGTCTCTGTCGATGTCATCTCGATTATGGAGTCGCTCTCAGAGGCGTTTCGAGCCCCGCCCTTACATGCGGAAAGGATGAGCAGGGAGGCCATTATCGCGGCTGTCGCGCGGAATGTAGGTAGATATGTCATAGTGTTGATCTTTATATGGTTAAAGGGATGTGTCGGGGTGGCATAAAACTTTAAGAGCGTGGATTGCCTATCTGTTTTCACCTTCGACAAACCGGTTTCTTTCTTCGCCATACTGGATGACGAGAACAAAATTAATAAATAATTTTCAGTCTGTCAAGCGTCTATGTGTTAAATCAAACTAACAGGAGTCTTTGAAAGGGACACCGCAGACTGCTTAGATTTTTTACCTTTTGTGATCCTCCCTTTGTGGTGCAACGGTGGTGCAAATGGAGCAAAAGAAAAACCTCAACTCTCTGAATTTTAAAGAGTTGAGGTTTAATTAGAGTGACCCCGGTGGGGCTCGAACCCACGACCCAATGATTAAGAGTCATTTGCTCTACCAACTGAGCCACGGAGTCAT
>CAJUQP010000013.1 GCA_910588245.1 uncultured Muribaculaceae bacterium
GCGGCTTAAAAATTGGAGGGTGTACCAAAAACTGAATTTTGATACACCCTCATTCTTCCACTTATGGCCTACGCTGTCGGTGACGTCACCGGAAAGGTCATCAACAAAGAGACAGGGGAGCCCTTGGACTTCGCGACAGTGCAGCTCCTGAACGCAAATACAAAAAAGCCTCTCCCGATCGGCACAAACACCGACGAGGAGGGCCAGTTCACATTAAAGAATATCAAAGACGGAAATTATATCGTCAGGATTTCCAATATAGGAAGCGTGGCTCAGGAACGTCCGGTAGAGATAAAAGGGGGGACTGTGACAATAGGCACCGTCAGCCTTTCGGAAGATTCGAAACTTCTGCAGGAAGTGGTTGTGGAAGGGGTGAGGAGCCAGATGAGGTTCGAGCTCGACCGCAAGGTCTTCACCGTAGATGCCAATGTTACGGCCGCGGGGCAGTCGGCTTCGGAGCTTCTTGAATCGATACCTTCAGTGGAGGTCGATCAGGACGGCGAGGTGTCGCTGCGCGGCAACTCGTCGGTGACGGTATGGATCAACGGGAAGGAGTCGGGTCTTACGGCCGACAACCGTGCGCAGATCCTGGAACAGATACCGGCAGAGACTATCGACAGGATAGAGGTGATAACCAATCCGTCGGCGAAATACAGTCCTGAAGGCACCGCGGGAATCATAAACATCGTGCTTAAGAAAAACCGTAAGGCAGGCTATTACGGAAGTGCCGAATTGAGCGCCAATACCCGTGGAGGAGGGAATGCCGGATTCAACGTCAACCTCAATTCCTCGAAATGGGATGTATTCGCAGGTGTCGGATTCAGGATGCGCCGCGCGAGAGGTGGCTCGAAGATGGACCGTGAGTTCACCGACGGCACGGCCACACGGTCTGACGGGGAGAGCCCGAGCCGGGGCAACGGTCTTTTCATGCGTCTCGGAGCCACCTACCATCTCACCGACAATGACGATATCTACGCGAGCGGCTTCGGAATGTTCGGCCACAACCGTAGCAATTCCACCACGCTGTATACCTCCGACGTGCCCGGAAACTGGACGAGAAACAGCGACATCTCTCACAGCCGCGGCGACCACCGCGGAATGCACGCCGAATTCGGTTATCTTCATAAATGGAGCGAGACTCACACCCTCGACATCAACGGAGCATTCAACCACTGGGGAGGACCAAACACAAGGTCGTATGCGCAGGAGATCACTTATCCCGACAGGGAAGAGGATCTGTATCAGGAGCAAAAGATGGACATGGGCACTGATTCTTGGGAGGCCAAGGTAGACTATACAAACCAGGTGGCCGAATGGCTGAAGGTTGAGGCCGGCTACAAGGGTAATTATAGTAAGGAGAACACTCCGACCGATACCTATACCGGCACCACTTCGACCGACATGATCCAGAATGAGGCCCTCTACAACCGTTTCATATACAGAAACAACATATCAGCCTTCTACGCTACGCTCGGGGGAAAGGTGAATGCTTTCAGTTTCTCGGCCGGTCTCCGCGCAGAGTCATGGCAGGTGCGCACGCGTTCGCTCGCATTCGGCCAGGCGGAGTGTGATGTGCCGGAGTTCCACAAAAACAATTTCGCGTTGTTCCCGAGTGCGTTCCTGTCGTGGTCTCTTCCCCACGACAATGAGATGCAGGTGAATTTCACACGCCGCTTGAGGCGCCCGTGGGGTGGACAGCTTAACTCGTTTCACGACATTTCCGATCCTACGAATGTGTCGTATGGTAATCCCGAACTTCAGCCTACCTATTCAAACGCATTCGAACTCAATTATATAAAGAGTTGGACATACCATATGATCAGCCTTTCGGCCTACCTGCGCACCAGCACCGACATGATGAACCGCATAAGCTATCTCGATGGAGGCATCATGTATTCCACATGGGCCAATATCTCCGACCAGGTGAACTCGGGGTGTGAGATAGTGATGAAGAACTCTCTATTCAAAAGCCGCCTCGACCTTACAACCACCGTCAATCTCTACAACAATCATATCAGCGCGTGGGATTACAATTTCCTGGCCGAAAGCGGAAACCTTATCCCTCTTCACGGCGACAAGCAGAACAGTTTTGCGTGGGATGCCCGCATGATGGCCAATGTGCGTCTGCCATGGTCAGTCTCGCTTCAAGCCACGGGCAGCTATAATTCGAAGCAACTCTCTGCCCAGGGTTCTCGCCAGGGTGGCTGGAGTGTTGATCTCGGCATGCGCCGCAATTTCGGGCCGTGGTCTGTGTCGCTCAACTGCCGTGACCTTTTCGACTCGCGCAGATTCAAGAGCACGACTGTCGGGCCTGACTATACGCAATATAACGAACGCTGGCGCAATGGCCGCACCGTGCGTCTGACTGTGAAGTTTTCCTTCGGCAACATGAAGGCCAAACCCGGCAGGGATGGAGAAGGCGATCCTATGGGAGAGGGTGGCGGCGGCTACGGTGAAGCCGGCATGCAGTGATACATTATATGAAGAATCGCAATACGTCGTATAAAAGCACCGCGGGAGACTGATGGAAATCGGTCTCCCGCGGTGTTTTCAGAAAGAATTTATTTAGAAGTCGTACAAATGTACAACTTCTTAGTCTTTAAGTCATCATGCCCTGCGTTTATAGATTGAAATAGAAAGTGCCGATTGATAGAGGAGCGTAGAAATCATAAGTGTTGCCCCGAAGATAATAGTCGGTGTTGTAGGCCGGCTGGTCGATATTGCGCATCCAGCTCTGAGTCCAGGGATTCCATGCGTTTATTACGGTCACGTCATAATCTACGCCGTTATAGTAGTAGGCGACATGCATCGGGATTGTTCGCCAAATGCCCTGAGCGTCGTATCCGCATGCAGCTACGTTGACGGTGCCTCGGTTCACATAGGACGGTGTGTTGATTATGATCGAGGGGGAGTATCCCCATCCGGGTCCCCAGCCGTTGTTCCATCCCGGCCCGGGACCTCCCCATCCGGGACCAGGTCCGCCCCATCCGGGTTCCCCTCCCCATCCGGGATTCCCTCCGCCGATGGGAGCCGGGTTGAAACTGCCTCCCGTGCCCGGGGCAGGCAGACTGTTCTGAGCTGACATGCCGAATACTGCGGCGATCACTGCCATTACTGTGAAAGCGATGCGCGGAAGCAGGTTGTTTCCCTTTCTATTTTTAAGAACATTGTTTTTCATAATTCTGAAATTTAGCCTTAAGCCTGACGGTCAACGGCCTGCATTTGCATGGCTGTTTGATCTTTTGGCCTTTGTAATAGAACAAATCCGCGGCTTCCAAGGTTTATGAATGCGCTGTGTAAGAGAGGCGGCATAACACTCTCAATTCATCATGATCAAACACCTTCCGTTGCATTTCCCGATGTCGGGCGGATATTGACGGCGTCTTTCTTCGATGTTATCGAGAAATATATCGCCGAGAAGATGCCGAGCACTATGTAGGTGAGAGACTGCATGCTCCACATCACCATGGAATACGCTGTGCCTTCCGTGTTGGAGATGCCGAAAAGAGACAATGCGAAGATCACCGCGATATTCCAGGGGCCCAGCCCGCCGTTGGATGGCACAGCCATGGAACATGATCCGAATACGAAGACCACGAGTCCCGGAAGAAGACCATAGGCCATGTCGGGTTCCTCCATGAGGCGGCGTGTGAACGGGAAAGCGAGGAAGCAACAGTAGGTCTCGAGAAAATAGCAGGTCCATATACATAGGGTCAGCACAAGATAGGCGTAACGTTGTTTCATCGTGAATATCACCTTTATGCCTTGCCATACGTTGTCGAGGTTTTTGTCGAGTCGCGACACCCACCGATAGTATTTAAGGTAGTGGCATACTGCCCAGAACACAGCGAGCAGCGCACCGACCGTCACCCAGAGCCAGAAAGAGTGGGCGGCCTCATCAATGTCGCGTCCGAAGGAATAACGCGTCACGAAGTCCATGATCTGAGGGTGTGCCACGACAAGAGCCACAGCGAAAAGGATCACGATGACAACGAAGTCAGACCCGCGGTCGCCGACGTCTGTGCCAATGACCGTGGATAGCGGAGCCTTCTCACGCCGGCTTACGTAGACGCATCTCCACCCCTCGCCGAGCTGAGGGAACAGCAGATTGAGAGCGTAAGCTCCCCAAATCGTGCACCATTCGCATACCGCGGGCATACGGTGCACTCCCACAGATCGCAATTGCATGCCCCATCTCACTCCCCTGATCATATGCGAGCCCATGGTGATAAGCATCATTACCCCTATCCAGAAGAAATCGCAGCCATCATGGATTGTCTGCATCACCTCGTGGAAGTTAACCTTCTTGAACAGCCAATAGATCAAAGCTACGGAGACAGCAAGCGGAATGATGTATTTGAGGCCTGTGCCGACATATTTTCGGATGAAACCGCCGCGCGCCACACCGCGTGCGCAAGACTTCTGGGAGGAATCGATTTTCATAGCTTACACTTTTTTATGAAGATATAACAATCGAGAGAGGGCAATTGATTTCATATTCCTTGAAGGGTTGTTTACGGGGCTCCATAACTGTACTGAACCGACGGCTTCGCTCCAAAACGCTAAATCGACCCACAATTATTTGTGGATGTTGAAAATAATGGCTAAATTCGCGAAGCGAAAGACCCCAGTGGTCTTTTTCGCCCGCATAAAAGGTGATTTTCAAACAACGATAACTCGAAACAATAGATGAGATTTCCTATTCTGACCCCCCAGGAAGCCGCCGAACTTTTCCATGACGGCGACAACGTAGGACTTTCGGGCTTTACGGCCCCCGGAGCCCCCAAAGTGATTCCCGGAGCTATAGCCGAAAAGGCGGAGAAACTCCATGCCGAAGGGAAGCCCTTCAAGATCAACATCTTCTCGGGTGCCTCCACGAGCGATAAATGCGATGGTATGCTTGCCCGCGCCAATGCCATAGGCAAGCGTACGCCTTATCAGAATCTCCCCGACCTGCGTAAGCGTATCAATTCGCACGACACACACTATTTCGACCAGCACCTTTCGGAGCTTGCCCAGCAGTTCCGTTATGGCTTTTACGGAGATCTTGACATAGCCATCATCGAGGTGAGCGAGATCCACGACGACGGCACATGCGTGGTCGGTATGGGAGTCGGCAATGTCCCCACATATGCCAAATTCGCGAAGAAAATCGTGCTTGAGCTTAATGAAAAGCTTCACCATGCTTTATATGGCCTTCACGACATCTATATGCCGAAGGATCCCCCATACCGCAGCGAGATTCCTGTTTTCCATGCCAACGACCGCATAGGCGAGCCGGTGCTCCGCATCGATCCGGAGAAGATTGTGGGCGTGGTGATGAGCGACTCCTATGATGGTGTGAAGGCTTTCACCACTCCCGACGAGACAACCAACAAGATCGGGGCAAATGTCTGCGATTTCCTGATCGGCGAGATGAGGAGAGGGGGCATCCCCTCCACATTCCTTCCGATACAGAGTGGTGTGGGCAACGTTGCCAACGCAGTGCTCTACGGCCTTGCCGACGCCCAGGAGATTCCGCCGTTTGCCATGTACACGGAGGTTATCCAGGATGCTGTGATCGATCTCATGAAGAAGGGACGGTGCAAATTCGGCAGCACAAGTTCGCTTACTGTATCGAACGAGGTTGAGGCAGACGTGATCGACAATATAGATTTCTTCAAGGAGAAAGTAGTTATCCGTCCGGTAGAGATATCGAATAACCCCGAGGTGATCCGTCGTCTTGGCGTGATCGCAATGAACACTGCCCTCGAGGCTGACATCTTCGGCAATATCAACTCCACACACGTGACTGGCACAAGAATGATGAACGGTATCGGCGGCTCGGGCGATTTCGCGCGTAATGCCTACATTTCGATATTCTCCTGCCCCTCGATCACGAAGGAGGGCAAGATCTCTAATATCGTCCCCATGGTGTCGCATCTCGACCATTCTGAGCATTCCGTCGATATCCTTGTCACCGATCAGGGCATCGCCGACCTGCGCGGAAAGGATCCTATCCAGAGAGCCGAGGAGATTATTAAAAATTGCGCACATCCCATGTACAAGGATCTCCTCACCGACTATCTGCGTCTTGGAGGCAACAACGGACAGACACCCCATACACTTAAGGCGGCACTCTCGTTCCATACGGAATTCCTCGAGAGCGGCGACATGAGGAATGTGGACTACTCGAAGTATTGATATTCCATAGGAATAGACGGTCGCGAAAGCCGTCAGACAAAAAGTTATCCCTGAATGACCGAAGTCATTCAGGGATAACTTTTTGCCTGACACTTTAGAGCCGGTTGTGATTATTCTTATTTACATCAGTCGTTCTTCTTCTTACAGGGATGGAAGCGGCTGGAACCATCGAAACAGTGTGTGCAGAGTCGGCATTTCGGCAGACCTATACTTTCCACGAGAGTCTCGATAGGATTGAATTTCAGGGACGTCAGCCCGAAACGTTCCCTGATTTTCTCCACAAGCGTGTTGTATTCCGGCGAGCCGGTGGTTGCGTATTTGTCAAGATTTTTATTGGGATCTCCCTCGAGAGAGCCGATGATGCGGCGGGTGAGGAGCTCCATATCGCTTTTCGATGAGGTGAATCCTATGAACGGGCAGCTGTAGATCAGAGGAGGACACGCTATGCGTATATGCACCTCCTTGGCTCCGAGCTCATATAGATCCTGCACATTGTCGGTCAGCTGAGTGCCACGCACGATAGAGTCGTCGCAAAGGAGAGCGCGCTGGCCATAGAGCATGGCGCTGTTGGGCACAAGTTTCATCTTTGCCACGAGATTGCGGCGTGACTGATCGGATGGCGTGAAGCTTCTTGGCCAGGTGGGGGTATATTTAGCTATGCAACGTCGGTAGGGCACTCCCTTGCCGGCAGCATAACCGAGAGCCATTCCTACTCCGGAATCCGGAATGCCGGCGGCGCAGTCAACCTCATTCTCATCGCTCTTTCCCATCTCATAACCTGACTTGAAGCGCATGTCTTCCACATTAGTCCCTTCATATGAGGAGGTGGGGAATCCGTAATATACCCAAAGGAAAGAGCACATCTGCATCTCATCTCCGGCTTTCTCGAGCACTTTCACGTCGTCCGCCGTAAATTCCACGATTTCTCCCGGACCGAGGTCGCGGTAGTGGCTGTAGCCGAGGTTGGGGAATGCTGTCGATTCCGACGATGCGGCGAATCCTGATCCGTCGTCTTTCCTCCCCAGGATGATGGGTGTGCGGCCGAGTTGGTCGCGCGCGGCGATGATGGAGTGGTCGGTCAGGATAAGCAGGGAGCATGATCCCTCGATGCGTTCGAACATGTTGATGATACCCTCTTGGAAAGTTTTCCCCCTGTTGATCAGAAGGGCGATCAGTTCTGTCTGGTTGGTGCGTCCTGAGCTTAGTTCCCCGAAGTGGGCTCCCTCCTCGAGGAGCTCTTTCTCAAGTTGGTCGATGTTGCATATTTTCGCTACGGTGACGATCGCGAATTTCCCGAGATGAGAGTTGAAGACTATAGGCTGAGGATCATTGTCGCTGATCACGCCTATTCCGATGTCGCCCTTGAATTTGTCGAGCTCATCCTCGAACTTGGTTCTGAAATACGTGTTCTCGATGCTGTGGATACTGCGGCAGAAGCAGTTCTCTTCCCGGTCGAAGGTGGCCATACCGGCTCTGCGGGTGCCGAGATGAGAGTTGTAGTCAACGCCATAAAACAGTTCATTCCGGCAGGCATGCTTGGATGCTGCTCCGAAAAAACCTCCCATAGAAACAATGTTTAGATTAGTATGATGGCACAAAATTACAAAAAATCCATGAAAAAACAGGGGAGACGCGCCATATTTTTTAAGAGATCGGCAGGGATAAAAGAGCGGGTGCCGGACTTCACGTGAAAGTCCGGCTCCCGGAATGCGTTATGTCGTGGTGAGGGGAGGTCCACTTGCAAGATCGTCATGTCCAGTAGTCTGAACGTTGTTCGATTTTTTCGTTGATTTCTGATTCAACGACGGGGGCCGATTCGTTGTCGAACAATGAATCGTCGGTTGTTAGTGTCGGGAAGAATAACGGTGACATAAGCTAAAGTTAGAAAAATGATTGGTATTGTAGATTTTATATTATAGTAACGTCTGAAACGGAAATAAGTTTTATTGAAGAGTAACTTTTTTGAAATTTTTTTGCAGAATATCGTAATAAACCAATGACAGAAGATTGTATTTTGTACACTATTAATTTAATGTTTTGCCTGTGTGTATTGATTGTTAATGAATTATTGTAATATTATGGATTTGATGGCATAGACCGGACATAATGCAATGATATGGAAATTTGTAGGTCATTCATATTCGGAACTTCTAAAAAACGCCCGGGTCATCACGATCCGGGCGGCTCAGGGAAATCAAAAGTATAAGAAATCTATGAATTCATGTCATTCATCGCGGAGATAGCGCACCGGATTGGCGCGTGCCACCCCGAGGCAACAGCAGACCACTACCATCATCAGCACTGCGAGGAGAGCTATGATCACTGCCAGCAACGCCAACGGGGAAGTGGGCAGTTGCTCGGTGAATTGTGAAAGCCATTCGTGACCTACGATGAAGGCTAAGACTGCTCCGAGAATCAGTGCCGGGAGAGCTACTTTCAGCACATCCATGCAAAAAAGTCGTAGAATGCTGCCAACACTCATGCCGTTGACCTTGCGGATGGCTATCTCTTTCGCACGACGCTGCACATCGTCGGCCGCATATCCGATAAGCCCGATGAGGGTGATGAGGATGATGACGATGCCGGCGATAAGCACGGAGTTCCCGAAGCGTTTCACCGGTGCGTTGAGGGCGTCGAGCTTTGCCTTGACCGGCATGAGCACTATATCATCATCTGGGAAAAGTGTGGAGATCACACCTCGTGCCTCTTCAAGACTATTGTCGGTCATGTCGTTGAAATTGATATAGACGTTTTCGCACATGGCGGCTGTCGGGAAAATAACGCATGAACGTGTGTCGGCACTTGAAGCATTGAATCCGTTGCGTTTAAGCTGGTCGATCACACCGTGGATCTCGAATTCGGGATGCCCGTTGTCGCTGTGTTCCGATATCGATACCATTTTCCCGGTTATCTCATCACCCTCGAAATCCATAATCTTGTGGAGATCGTTGATGAACGGGCGATCAACCACAATCTGGCAGACCATGGAGTCTGCGTAGGCCTCGAATGGGACTCCTTGCGCGAACCTCATCCCTGTGACCTCGAAAAATTCAGGATTGGCTGCATAGAAATCAGCGATGTTGACTTGTTTCAAAGGCTCTTCCGGCTTATATATATTGTTGCCTGAGGAACCGGTTGTAAGATCCTGTTGGGCCGTGGCAACGCCTTTAACACTACTCAGGCGGCGCAGTTCCTGCACAAGTTTCCCACGTCCTTCCCGGGGTATGCGGCTTATATCGGCCATGGCGAGATTGGTGTAGTCATAGCCGGTGTCGATATCGGTGAGATGGTCATACTGGCGTCCCACAATAAGCAGGAGACAGAAAAGGAATGAGGATGCGAAGAACTGCACGGAAAGCAACGCGAGTTTCCAGATCCTTTTGCCATGAGTGTTTTTCCTGAAAGCATTCGTCACGGGAGTGCGGCAATAGAGCCATGCGGGAATGACGCCGGTTATGGCTAAGATCAGGAGACATATCAGAAGTTCGAGCATCCAAAGTTTTTCCGTTGAGAGCAGATCCTTGGCGCTCACTCCGAGAAGCTGTTCGCATTCCGCAGAAAGAGAGGCTACGATCACTGACGCTATAAGAAGCGATACAAGAAGATAGACCACACCCTCGGTCAGAACCATACCGAAAATCTGTCGGACTGAAGTGCCGTAGCATTTGCGCACGGCCATCTCCTTGGCACGCCATTGCATCTGCGCCATGACGATGAGGAGATAGTTGAGTGCCGCGCTTGTCAGGATTATGAGCGCGAGGATGGAGAGAATCCAGTTCATAGTCCGGATGTCGGTTTCCTGTATATGTAGGCCGAGGAGTGGCTTGAGTCGGAACTTGAAATTTGTGGCTTCAAGCACTTCGGCTTCGATGTTGTCCTCGAGCATCCTTTGTATAGATGGTTCGATATCTTCCGGTGATGTCCCTTTGGCAAGAATAACATATGACTTGTATCGGTCATTGCCCATCCAGTTCTCGCGGCCGTCGTATGATACACGCGGGAGTGTCGACATGGATATATAAATGACGTTGCTGAAGGAGGAATTGAGCGGAAAATCCTTATATACTCCGGATATTGTGAAGGCGCGGTCTTCACCGAAATCAACGGAGTATACTTTCATGCCCATGACGTCGCCTCCGATTTTCTCGGCGAGTGATTGAGGAATCATGCAGCTCCATTCGGGAGTCAGTGCCTCTGATGCTTTTCCCTGGATGATCTCAGTCTGTATCACGTCGAAGAAGCAGCTGTCGGCGAACATAGCCCCGTCAGTCTTCAGTTTGCGTCCGTCGGGAGTCATTATCTTTGTCTCGCCGAGAGTCCATGTGATACGCGTGGACTTCTCTACCTGTGGCACATATCTTTTGAGACCGGGTGCTACGGCCCCGGGAGTCTGGGGATATTCCTTGTATTCACCATTATGTTCGAGGCTCTGCGTGGCGAGGAAGATGCGTTCCGCATCAGGCAGCGATGCATCGAAAGTCTGTTCGAAATAGACCTTGGCCACGATCAACATTCCTATCGCCAGACCGGTGGATAGGCAGAAGATCTTGATGAGGTTGCGGCGCAGGTCGGATGTAAATGTCTTTATCATGGCCCGGGTCACATTTTATTGTTCAGACTGTCGACGATCTGTCCGTCGAAAAGATTGATGATACGGTCGGCATGGGCGGCGTCTTTCTGAGAGTGCGTCACCATTATAATTGTAGCTCCATCTTTATGCAGCTCGTCGAGCAGGGCCATGACCTCTGCGCCGTTACGGGAGTCGAGGTTTCCGGTAGGCTCGTCGGCAAGGATAAGTCCGGGATTTGAGACCACGGCTCTGGCTATCGCAACACGCTGCTGCTGACCGCCGGATAGTTGCGAAGGATAGTGGGAGGCGCGGTGGGCTATACCCATCCGGTCGAGAATGGCCGCGACTTTTTTCTCCTTCTCACTTTTGCCGAGCCCGAGACAATTGAGGGGAAGCATGATGTTGTCTCTGACGTTGAGCATGTCGATCAGGTTGAAGGCCTGGAATATGAAACCTACCTTCCCTTTCCTGTAGTCGGCGCGTTCGTTCTCTTTGAGCGAGGCCACCTCGCGCCCGTCGAGCAGATAACTCCCGGAAGTAGGGCTGTCGAGGAGTCCGAGGATGTTGAGGAGCGTAGACTTGCCACAACCGGAAGGCCCCATTATGGCTACGAACTCGCCGTCGTTGATGGTCAGGGATATGTTGTTGAGGGCTACGGTCTCCACGGAGTCCGTGCGGAACACTTTCTCGAGGTTTTTTATTTCTATGTTCATGGTGCGTATGAGTTATGTTGTTTTTTGTCTGTTTAGCGTGACGTCATTTGTCGTCGTTTATGATAATCCTGTCGGCATCGCCATATTGGGAGTAGCTGCTGATGATGATCTTTTCTCCCGGAGCGAGCCCTTCAAGCACTTCGTAGTACTGAGGGTTCTGACGTCCGATCTTTATGGGGCGTTTCACGGCCGATTTGCCGTCGGGCTCCATCACATAGGCCCATTTGCCGCCGGTGTTCTGGAAGAAAGAGCCCTTGGGAACGATGACGGCCTTGACCGGATATCCAAGCTGCAGATCTATGCGGAAAGTCTGCCCCACGCGTATATTCTCAGGGAGAACGGAGTCGAAGATAAGATCGGCCCTGAATTGACCCTCGGCCACTTCAGGATATACTTTCTTGACGCACACGTCATATTTCTTGGAGTTGCGCTGCATCGTTCCCTTCAGATCCTGGGTGACACGGTCTATGTAATGCTCGTCGATATTCACCACAAGCTTGTAGTTGTCGAGAATGTTTATCTGGCCCACCTGCTGTCCTGCGGGGATGTTCTGCCCGAGTTCGGCAGTCAGTGTGCCGAGCTGTCCGGAGTGGGAGGCGCGTATATTGAGGTTGTCGGCGCGCTGGCGTACGAGCTCAAAGTTACGGCGCATGTTGTCGAGGCTCTCCTTCATCATGCCGATCTGCACGGAGCGGTAAAGGGAGTCCTGATGTATACGTTCGTTGAGCAGTTTTAGTTTCTCCTTGGCAAGTTCATAGTCTTCCTTGGCCTTGAGGAAGTCTTCGCGCGAGGTGAGATGTTCGTCGTAGAGGGTTTTCTGCTGATTGAATACGCGCTGCAGCCTGTTGGTCTCGGTTTTGGTAGAGAGAAGGTCCTGGCGTAGCTGCAGGCGTTCCTTCTCCATGGCGATCTCGGTGTCGCGTAGCATGTTCTGGCGCTCGGCGAGTTGCGACTCGGAGTCGAGTATCTGCTGCTGCAGGTTGGGGTTGCGCAGGGTGATGATTATATCGCCCGCGTTGACATAGGCACCCTCTTCCACAAGTTTTGATTCCACAATTCCTGTCTCGAGAGCCGATACCTGCACTATGGTTCCTGTCTCAACTTTGCCCGAGAGACGGATAAAGTCGTTGAACTCGCTTTCCACGACATCTCCGTAGAGTAGGCCGGCGGAGTCGGCACGGTAGACTGTGGAAGTGGCCCTTGACACTGCCCAGACCACGACTCCTGCGAGCAGAAGGGCAGGTACGGCTATGAGGAGCGCCTTTCTGAGGCGTGGATTTTTCTTTTTTATTTCTCGATCCATGAAAGAAACTGATTAATTATATTATAAATTACTGATGTCCTGTTGTGGTATTTGCAATTTTCGTTTAAACACTCAATTGATAATTGGAATAAACCATTGATTACAATTGTTAATTATCAATTGCCAATTGCTAATTGATAAACGGTATGCCGTTGTAGTAGTCGAGTATCAGACGGTTGATGGCCACCTGGATCCGTTTCCCCTCGAGGTTGGCTCGGGCTACGGAGAGCTTGGCGCTTGCGGTATATAGGTCGATGGCTGATGCGTCGCCAAGTTCGTATCGTCGGTTTGTGGCGTTGAAGGCAATTCTTTCCGCCTCCATACGTCGGGCGGCCGATTGCCATTCTTCGGAAGCCGAGGTATAGTCGAGGGCGGCTTCAGCCGACAGCCGCTCAATGCGCAGCCGTGTCTGCTCCAGACGCTCTCGGCTCTGTCGCAACTCTATGCGCGCTTTTTTGAGCCTGTTTATCGTGGAGAGTCCGGTGAATACCGGCAGAGAAAAGGAGACCCCGAGATACTGTCCCATGTTGTCATGCCATTGCTTTGAGAAAGCCGGTGTGCGCACATCAGATCCCATAAGCTTGAAATAGGATGTCGATATCCCTGCATTGAATGATATTGTAGGGGAGAAGGCTCCTTTGGCGGCGCGTAGATTGTAAAGGCTCTCTTTTTCTGCGAAAGAGGCCTCGAGAATCTCCGGATGGATGAAGGCTGCGCTGTCTGTCGTTGTCACTGCCGTTGGCGACGCGCCTGCGTCAGAAAGGTCGAGAGGTGAGTCGTCAGGTTGCATGCCCATCTCCCCGCGAAGTTGAAGATAAGCCTTTCGGAGAAGGTTCTTCTGGTTTGTGAGTTCATATTCGTCTGATGCCACGAGAGCCTTGATGTCGGCAACTTCGGCCTGACTTTTTGTGCCTGTGTCCACTCCGCGCTCTGTGGCGTACAGGGTGCTGAGGTCGCGCTTCAGGTTCTCCTCCATCTGCGCCACCATGGCCTTGCAATATGACACGTTGAAGAACGCGCGTATCACGGCCAGGGAGATCTCGTCTTCACGAGCTTTGGCAGCGTTCTCGAGGCGTTTCACCTCCATGCCTGCCGCCTTGATGTTGTTGATCCTTACCAGTCCGTCGAACACCGGGAGCGACATGCTCAGGCCGAACCCGGAGGATAGGGTCTGACGGTGGTCATAGGTGTTGGTCTCCGGGTCGATGTTTCGCCCGAAACTCATGTTGCCGTTCATGCTGAGCTGCACGTATGGCATCACGTCGGAGAGGGCCATGCCCCGGTTCGCGCGTCCTTTATCTGTCTCCAGACGGCTTATGCGGTTGTCGTGGGCGTGTTCGCGGGCATACACGAGACAGTCGCGGAGAGTCATCTGCGGAGATGCGGCGGTCCATGCTGAAAACGCTGTGAGAAGTATGGTGAATACTCTTTTCATGTTCTTTTTTTGTGTGAGATTTACGGTGCAAAATTATTAAGTGGATCCTCCCGGGGCAAAGGAAAAGCGGCTAAAAGGTGTTTTAGGGTGTGAGATTGTCAAAAAATTAGACAATCAGCGGCCCAGGGCATCTTTTTCCCACATATAATAAGGTGCTTTCGATAATTAGTCTTAACTTTGGGTATGAAAATACTGATAATCGATGACAACCAGTCAGTGCTACGTACCCTGAAACTTGTGCTGGCTCCCGAGTTCGGCCAGGTCGTGGCTATGAACAATCCGAAAGTGATACCGGCGCTTCTGGCAGCCGGCGATATCGATGCTGTCTTGCTCGACATGAATTTCGACACGGCCTCGCTCGACGGAAGCGACGGCCTTTTCTGGCTCGCCCGGATAAAGGAGCTGCCTGATCCTCCCGCAGTAGTCATGATCACGGCTTTCGGCGACGTTCCGCTTGCAGTGGAGGCCATGAAGCATGGTGCCGAGGATTTCATCACAAAGCCATGGGACAATGCCCAGCTTATAGCCACCCTCAGAAAAGCCATAGATAAAAATCGCGAGGAAATGGGACGCCGAAGCACTCTCGATAAGGCAGAGCGCATAGTTCGTCGAGAGAAAGACGAGAGCCGTATGACGCTCGACGAGCTTAAGATGAACCATATCAAAAGGATTGTCGACCAATGTGGCGGCAATCTCTCGCAGGCATCGGCATTGCTCGGCATCAACAGGCAGACTTTATATAACCAACTCGGGAAAATGAAATGGGAAGGCTGAGAGTTAACCTTATCCTCTGTCTTGTGCTGATAGCGGTGTCGGCGGCGTTCTCTGCTTTTGCCATATTCCGCAGTCTTTCGGTGTGGCAGATCGCTGTCGGTGTCACTACGCTTTTTCTGGCGTGCACCGGGGCTTACCGTCTTGCATTGGCAACGTTGCGGCAGACCGCAACGTTTGTAAAATCTATCGAGATGGAGGATTTCACGGTCAGGTTTCCTATGGTGGCCGACAAGGCATTGAATGAGATTCATGTCTCAATGAACAGGATCATCGCTCTACATAAGGAAAGAACCAATGCACTTGAGACGCGCAAACTGTATTATGACCGGATATTGCGCATCATGACTCATGAATTGCGCAACGGAATCACCCCCATAGTCTCGCTATCTGAAGATATGGAGATTCATCCTCAGCGTTATGCCGGAGATAATCTCACGGAGGCTATCAGCGTCATTGCCGACGAGAGCCGGAGCATAAAGCGCTTCCTTGATTCTTATTATGAACTCACGCATCTTCCTAAGCCGGAGATCCGTCCCGTAGATGCGGTGGAATTCTTCTCCAGGATGCGGAAATCATTCTGTATGGAGGCTGAGGAGAGGGGAGTGAAGCTTGATTTCTCCGTGGCAAGGGAGATGCGGATGCCTGTCGACCCTGACATGATGCGGCGAGTAGTGTCTAATCTTATATCCAACGCTCTCAACGCGGTGGAAGGGGGGAAGGATCCAAGGATCACGGTCACGGCCTCGATGCCGGGCGGACGCCTGTTCATCACCATTTCCGATAATGGCTGCGGCATCTCCCCGCGGGTGATGGAGAATCTGTTTCAACCCTTTTTTACCACACGTCCCGACGGTAACGGGATCGGGCTCTGCCTGAGCCGGCAGATAGTGAGGCTTCATGGCGGCGATATCGACGTAAGTTCTACGGAGGGACATGGCACCACTTTCCGCATTACTTTGTGAAGCTGAAAAGGTGGTGAAATGTCACAAAACACATTCTGCCTTGTAACTTCCGGACGAAAAATGCCAATATGTATATGATATTCGGAGAGAAAACCTTACCTTTGCATAAAGTTAACCTAATAAAAATGACAAGAAATTCTTTCAGAAACGCGGCTTGCAAGGCCATGGCCGCGTGTATCGCGCTTTCGGCCTGTCTGCCGGCCATGGCCCAGAATCCCTATCTTCCACTTTGGGAATATATTCCCGATGGCGAGCCATACGTGTTTGAGGATCCCGACAAACCGGGACATCAGCGTGTGTATATCTACGGATCGCACGATTCCCGCAAGACGGAATACTGCGGTCTGGAGCAGGTGGTTTGGTCTGCTCCGGTCGACAATCTCACTGACTGGCGCTACGACGGGATTATTTTCCGCTCGGCTACCAACCGCGACGGTCAACTACTGCATCCTGACGGATCCGGCGATGTGCTTTTCGCTCCGGATGTGACGGAAGTGGTCGATAAGGAGGGTCGTAAGACCTATTATCTATATCCCAACAACCAGGCCGGCGGACGTCAGGGGATGGTGGCTAAGAGCGCGCGTCCTGACGGACCTTTCGAGGTGTGCAACTGGAGCAGGACAAATCCTGATGAGACTGAAGGTGTGCTCCGCTTTGATCCGGCTGTTTTCGTGGATGACGACGGGAAGGTGTATGGCTACTGGGGTTTCGAGACCTCATATGCTGCTGAGCTTGATCCGTCGACAATGGCTACTGTTAAACCGGGTACTGAGATTGTGGAATACATGGTGCCGGGGCGGTATCAGGACAATAAGTATAAGTTTTTTGAGGCTTCCTCCATTCGTAAGATCAAAGACAAATACGTATTCATCTACAGCCGTTTCACTGCGGATGGCGAGTTCGGGCTGCCGACGTCCAACAATACTTTGGCCTACGCCTATAGCGACAATCCGCTCGGTCCCTATACCTATGGCGGAACAATCATTGACGGACGCGCACGTGGAAAGGATGAGAATGGCAATGTGATACCGACCGCTTATCCGGGTGGCAACACTCATGGCAGCATATGCGAAATCGACGGGAAGTGGTGGGTATTCTACCACCGTCATACCGGTACAACGGAATATGCCCGTCAGGCCATGGTGGCTCCGATAGAGGTGAAAGTTGAGGAGGGGCCTGGAGGAAAAGTATACATATCGGAGGGAGAATATAATTCGGAAGGTTTCTCGACCGGCGGCCTTGATCCCCGTGCAAAGATTCCGGCTGGGATAGCATGTTATTTCGTTGGTCCGGAAATAGCGACTTCCTCATTTCCCAACTTTAATTTTTCGGGATCCTATGTGAAATCGACATATTTCAATCCTGAGTCGTATGAGGGCCCGTTCAATCAGAAGATTCCGTTTGATCCCGTTGTCAACAATACTTCCGGTTCTACAGTGGGCTACAAATATCTTGACTTTTCCAAGCTTTCCTGCGACCAACCTGTAGAGTTCATCTGCCATGTGGTTCCGGAAGGAACTGAGGGCAAGATCACACTCCTTCTCGGGAGTCCCTACAAGAGTCAGGGTGCCAAAGAGATCGGCAGTTTCACGATAGACGCCGACATGCCCCGCGAAATGACTGAGATACGCACCGGAGTGAAGGGCCTCACCGGAGTGAAAGGGAAGCAGCCTCTGTATCTCCTCTTTGAATCGCCTGTAAAAGGGAAGTCGATCTGCGAGCTCCACGACTTCCGCTTTGTCCAGAAATAATCCGGATCCTTCCAAGGCAATATAAATTCCATCAAAAAAATCGCAATTGACCCGAAAGTCAGTTGCGATTTTTGTATTGTTCTTCCGTCTTCATATGATAGACCCCATCGGAAGGCGATGCCAGTAAGCTCGGGACAACTAAAAATTGAGGACAACCACTAAGTGATTGCCCTCATTATCGGGAATTAGGCTCTTATCCAAGTAATACTAAATAACTATCTAATATGCAGAGTTATATATTTAGAATATGGAATTATAAGAAACAAATAAGGAACATAACTGAATTTTATTTGTAAGTGGGATTTTGCGCAAGTTCAGCAAGGCGTTTTTCTAAACATCTACTTGTCTTTCATCAAACTTGACTGACGTGTCGGCATAAAACTCTGAGAAAATTTAATTTCGTTTTTTTACATCTGTGTAAAACATTTTTCGTAACTTTGCGTTGTAATTACAAACACAAAGAATCATGAGCGAAGTAGAACTCCTCTTAGTCAACAGCAGCGATAGCTGCACGATGTATACAATTCAGTTCCTCTCTGACGATATGAGCGAATTTGAAAAATTCGTTGCCAAGTTCAGGCAGGACGCTGAATTGAATCCCGACTTTCAAGCTATAA
This sequence comes from uncultured Muribaculaceae bacterium, assembly GCA_910588245.1. Lineage (GTDB taxonomy): Bacteria > Bacteroidota > Bacteroidia > Bacteroidales > Muribaculaceae > Lepagella. Next base: position 18,309 of record CAJUQP010000013.1, read on the forward strand.
TGAGATTTGTTGAACAGATTCTCTCAAACGGCGCTTTGGAGCGGTACTTCCGCAGAGAGGGTAAGATGAACGACTCAATTGTTGCACTGCCAGTTTTGAAATCAAAACTTCGCCTGTATTGTCTTCGGCTTACCGACAAAATTCTCGTCCTCGGCAATGGCGATGTGAAGGACAGCCGGACATACGAAGAAAACGACACGTTGCAGGGCTACGTCATGGACTTGCAAAAATTCGAGCGTCTGCTCAAACAGGAAGTGCGTTCCGGCAATGTAGAGATAACCGAAAAGGAGATTCTAACCGATAAAACCTTTGACTTATGAGAACCGTCAACATTTCTTTACAGGAAATCTTCAATGAGATTCCTCAGGAGAAGCGGGAGGAAACCCGACTCTCTTTTGCCATCTCTAACAGGCTGGACGCGCTTATGCATGAAAAGGGTCTGAATAAAAAACAGTTTGCCGAAGCCCTCGGTAAACGGCCCAACGAGATAACACGTTGGCTGAGCGGGGAGCATAATTTCACTATATCTACCCTCGCCATGCTTTCCACTTTCTTCGGACAGCCGATTATTACTGTCTCATAATGAGATATTAAGACATCTAATTCCTGAGCATTATGAAAATAAGCAATCGTGTTAAACGGAATATTTCTTTTACGTTATTTGTTGTGGGCTTGTTTTGTATGGCAGCCCGCTCGGTTAATGTATTGCAAACCCCGGCTTCCATTATGGCATGGTCTGAGTTTGCAGGCATTACTTTCCTGACATGGTGCATTTGTTTTGACAAATTCCTCATTTATCGCCGAAGAGTTAAAAACGGCATCTTATTTGGCTCTAAGTAGAAATTCAGATTTATATAATGTTTCCAATGAAACAAGATAATACAACATCATATAACAGTGGCTCAGGCCTTCGTTATGGTATGTTCATACCTTTGGCTTTGATGTTGGCATCCGTGATTTCCTGTTGCTTCTCCTATTCAAAGGCTAAGCAGAACATCACCAATGATCTCAATGACGCGATATTGGCGTTGGCTAATGAGAATAGCGAACTATGGACCCGTCCCGACACCATCGCTGCCATACGCCAAATGTACGAGGCCACCCATAAACCACTTATCTATGAAGCCTCCGATGTCAATTTCAGGAACAAATCCCTTAAAGATGAGGTTTATTTTACTCTCGCCTTGGTTGATAAGAAGAATATCGCACCCAAAATCCGAGAGAACAAAATCGCATCGGATTCTATTATGCTTGTGCCGGAATGTGCAACCGACGGACTCGTGATAAAGGTTCAGGGTTTTGCTGACTGCTCTATGGCATCAGTTTTCAGTGCCTCTGACCAAACCTTGCCAGGGATTCTGTTCTCGCTTTCAATCCTCTCTTTGATCGGCATGTTTGTATGGAGGAAAAGAACGTCCGTTATGTCTCAGGCCGGAGTTGTTGCCGTTCCATCAACGCCTACCCTCGACGGCATCAAGCTTACCCCCATGCAGCGACAGTTCGCTCAGATGCTTCTCGACGCCCCTGATATGAAAGTGGATAAACGGACATTATGCGAGGCCCTTTGGGACAATAAAAGCAATGCCGAAGAATCGCTTTACACCCTTGTAAGGCGTACTAAAACGGCACTCTCCAAGGTCAATATGGAGATTATATGTAACAGGGGCGACTCCTATGAGCTACACATAACAGGCTGATATATTGTATTGTCAGAATTTGTCAGATAAAAGTCAGACAAATTTTTAGGCTTGTTCGCACCATTATTACTTGCTTTGCAGAAAAATTCGCAAAGCATGAAATCTAAAACTCTAATCTCCATCTTAACCGTCTTTCTAATCACCGAAAGTGGTTATGCACAGAATCAGGAAGCGACCGATAGCCTAACGCACGAGTTGCAAGAGGTTATAATTACCGCTAAACAACCGGCTACTAGATTAGTCGGCTCTACGCTCGTTTCAACTATTCAGGGCACCAACCTTGCTGACCTCGGCACTGCTCTTGATGTGCTTGCACAGTTGCCTATGATTAAGGTTGGGGATAACGCCGTCAGTGTCATAGGTAAGAACAATATCGAAATATATATCGACGGGCGTCCAATGCGCGATGAAAATGAGTTGCAGCAGCTCCTTTCGTCAAATCTCAAGAAAGTTGAATTACTCATGGCTCCGGGAGCTGCTTACGAAAGTACCACGGGTGCGGTGCTTAAAATCACGACACGCCGAAATTTCATGCAAGGGCTGTCGCTTACCGACCAGTTTATACTTGACCGCCGCCGCAAATGGTCGGTTTTGGATTATCTCGCCCTAAGCTATCGAGTCGGTAATTGGGACTTCTTTGCCAACGGTACGATAAATCACAATAACTCATTAGCAAAGGGATTAACTACCAATACACTTGTTTACGAAGGGAAAGAAACGGTAGTAGGGAGTAGCCAAAATAATACATATCCTACGACAACAGGCGTTGTCAAGGCAGGATTCAACTATGCCAATGGCCCACAATCGTTTGGAGCATACTACCGTTACAATCCTGAACACGGTGATTTCAAAAACACAGGTAGCGAATGGCTTAACTACAATCCGGCAATCAGCAGTAATATAGACAAACATACAAGAGCACACAGCCACCTCGCTTCTCTCTACTATGAAAACACTTTTGCTGAAAAATTTCTTCTTCACTTTGATGGCGATTTTCGTCGGTCAAATGAAAGCAATACTGTAGCAACTACTTATCCTTCTTCGTCTTTTCCTGCCGTAAACTCGACTGATGAACGGACATCAACCCTTTGGGCGGGAAAATTGTATCTGAATTTTTCTCTTTGGAATGGTGATTTTACAGTGGGGACTCAGGATAGCTATACGCATACTTCTCTTGATTACCGTATGCTTAATATCTCAGTCAGCGAGTATATTCCGTCTTCCATGACTGATGCACGGCAGACCTCAGCAGCATTGTTCGCTTCATGGTCACGTATATTCGGCAAGTTCTCCCTTTTGGCAGGGGCAAGATATGAATATGTCGATTATGACTTCAAGGTTGACGGCAAACGCTATGAAGAAGTAAGCCGCCGCGACTATCTGTTAACGCCTGACGTATCGGTTGGTTACTCTTTTAACGAAGAATCGCAGATAAGCCTCAGTTATAAAATGGCGACGGTCAAGCCTCCATATTCACAACTCACCGGTTCACTGAATTATGTTGGCTTGCACCAAATCGAAGGAGGCAATCCGGCATTGCATGACGAGCGAATGCACGACATTCAACTTTTCGGCATGTGGAAAGGTTTCATGCTACAGGCTGATTACACCCGCGCACTTGACACCTATGCTTATGTCAAACAACTATATCCCGCCGACTACCTCCAGCTAATCATGCATCCGGTCAATATTGACGTTTCGGCTCTGAGTCTCTATCTTGTATGGAGTAAGCCTGTGCGCCGATGGACTCCGAATGTAACGGTTGGTATGTATCGGCAGTGGTTACAGCTTGATAATCACGGCTACGACAAACCGATATTCTCTTATTATTTCGACAATACTTTCTCCTTCCCACATGGGTGGACGATTACAGCCAATATCAGCGGCAGCTCGCAGGGAGATATGCACACCAACCGCTTTGGCGCATCATGGTTCACGATGGACGCATCTGTCGGGAAAACATTTCTGAACAAATCTCTGACTGTTAAACTCTCTGCCACCGACATATTTAATACGGCAAACAATAACTGGACGATGAACACCTATGGCGTCTTTGTTGATAAACGCCAGAGCTATGACCGTCGGGGAGTGTCACTTAATATTATTTACAACTTCCAACCCCGCAAGAGCAAATACAAAGGATCTTCTGCAGCTGAAGAAGAAATGAAGCGACTTTAGTAGTTAGTTAGGGGTTAAATCTCTAGGACTGACATTTCTCCATTTCGTAAAAATTAGCTAAGTTCTTCGACTCGCCGGATATGTATCTTATACAGTTGATGCCGTGTCTTATCGATGCTGCCTTCGCTACCATGTCGGTTCCCGTTCCTTGTACGTTTCAGATGATGTTCCCGGTACGCGGTTCGGCGAGAAATATCGGTTGATTATATCGGTGATAAGTTCAGAAGTCCTGCGGAGGCGACCCAACGCCTCGGTCATCCAGGGCTGGTTGCGGAACATCGCCATGCGCTCGTGCTTCGGCATGGCGTTCAGCATCGAGGTATATTTGGCATAGTCGCTTCGGGCGATTATAAGCTCATCGCGGACTTTGGTCTGCGCAAATGTAAGACGGGTTTTCGGTTTGTAGCCGTATGCCCGTGACAGCAGGTATTCGCTGCGGTTCATCCCGCATTGGGCGGCGAGGTTCTCTATCCGTTTTCTCTGCGATTCGCTCACACGGAATGACATGGTGGAACGGCGACGTTCTCCGCCGTTTTCATTAGATTGGTTCATCGGAAGTTATAAGTTGGTTATTAGAATCGTATAAATGATATTGATAATTATAAAGGTCATCGGTGCGAGCCTGCGAGCGGCGTCCCGTTGCCCTGTGCGGCAACGCAAGAGAGCCGTGTGTGCAGTGACCGACAGGGAGTGAAATACAGCGGCATATCTTGCAACGAAATCCCTGTTTCCTGCTTTCCTGCGGCTTAAGACATACGGCTAACTATGAGGCATTATGCAGCTCGGAAGATTCACCATATCGGCTGCAGGAAGCTCAATCCACATTGAAAAAGACGGTGTTGTGGATATAAGTCTTGTCAGGGCGGCTCCAGCCCAGTACGGAGGGGAATGTTATCACCGACCTTACAAGTGAACGGTCAGTGTAGATAAGTCCGGCCTGTTCCATCCTGTCAAGGACATTGCGCAATCGGGTCCGGTTCATCTGCCATTGCTCCGCGAGGCGAATCTCCGAATACTGCGCCTGTCCCGGTTTCAATGCCAGAGGGCGGCGGAAATCGTTTGAGACTTTCGCATTTACAGCCTTTCTTGACAGCAGGTCATAAAAGAGGATTGTGTTGCTTACCTTGTCGCCGCGTTTGTTCTCGGTGGCGCCGCTAAGCAGATTCATCACCTCGACAGTCATTCTGAAAGTAATGATTTCAAAGCGCGACGGTATTTGAAATTTGTATGTTCCCTTGGATAGCTTGTTCATGTTTCCTTGTTTGCATCGTAAGTGCAACCAAAGTGTTGTCGGATAGAAGAGCAATCTACAGATTCCATTATCCGTGAATCAGTTTACGATATTTATCACAGATTTTTTTCATGCGCTCCTTCTTTTCTTGCTGCGCTTCCTTTATGAAAGCGACCAACTCCCTCGAAGGATTGGGTATTCGGATTGTGTTTGTCGTTTCCATATCAGTTTGTCTTTTAGTTATTGTTTCATAAAGTTACGACAAATATTCCATTGCTACAAATTTTCAAGCACTTAAAAGTGGTGCTCTTTAAATTATTAACGTTTGTGCTGATGATAATGTTGCAAATAAAGAAGGAGATAGCTCTGCATAATCCTCTCCACCTCTTCTCTTTTATGGTATTCGGCTGAGTTACATTACCAGCTCAGGGTATTGTGGTGTATGCCGATACCTATGTATGGTTCAACCTTATTGAACGTAAGTCCGATGCATACCTGTACGCTCACACCCCAACGTTTTGTCTTGTATCTTATCTCTGTATTGGTGATTGTGCGGGTAATTTGTATTCAAAGTACAACCCCGGTGTTTACTTTGTGCTGCATCTTTGTGTCCTTACAGAACCTCATGCGCTGACCTAAAATACATGAAAATAAAAAAGAGCGGCCTTGCGACTGCTCTTTCCAGCCGGGCAAAACCGATCCCTAAAATCGTTGCTCGCGCAAGCGAAGTATTTCCTTAATGGGGAAACGACCCTTTATTACTATCAATGGTTCGCCATAATTTGTTATGTCATAGCGAAACAAGATATGCCGAGTTTGTCCTCTATATTGGCTACACTCTTGAAGCTGAGGTTTTCGACGCCTGAAAGGAGTTTGCTCACATATTGCGGGCTCACGCCGAGGCGAGCGGCGAGGTCGGCTCTTTTGAGGTCGTTGTCCTGCATGTAGCCAATAAGGGTTACGGCAAGCTGACGCGACCAGCGGAGCCAACCTGCATTTTCCTTTCGCCATGCGGCTTCTTCTGCAAACCGCGAAGGAGTCTCGCTCTGATGCTCCTCCAAAAATTTAATTGCTTTGCTTGCCATAATATTATTCACAGCTGATTTTGACCGACTGTAATAATCGGTTGTCCGAAGAAAGAAGAGAGCATTGCGAGCGTAGCAATGGTGAAATTGTGTTGACCGCTCAGTCATTTAGTGATTTCACTCGGTCTGCGTCCCAGAGATTTCGCAAACTGTTTCTTAGATAACCCTTTTTGTCTCATAAGTGCATCTATGCGGTCCGATATTTCAAAAGAGAGGTCAACCTCTGCCTGAACGTTTGCCGGAATTGGACCGAGCATCTCTTCGAGTGTCTTAGAAGCACGCTTCATAGCTCAAATATATTGTCGGTTCAGTAATATTTTTTATTAAAGAATTCGATACATTCGTCTGGTCGCCGAATAGAAATCGGGATTAGTCTGGAAATTGAACTGGTTATTCAAATAGAAACTGACAGTTCGTGGATTGTTGAGCGCGTCCACAGTAATGAACTGACATCCTGCCTGTCGATACTGAGAAAATGTACCAGCCACGAACTCAATGATAACCATTCCGATACCATTGTTATGAAAATCCACTGATGTGCCTAAATGACCTATATTGATGGCCGGGAAAGAAGATTGTCTTTTGAAAAAAACGACAACAGAGGAACTTTCCTCTAATCTGATGTCATCAAAGAAATCTGTTTTCTCATCCTCCGAGTCGATCATAATGGCATCATTCATTAGAGTGAATGCCGCCATTATACCGTCCGATTCAGTAAACGCGCAATATGCGGAGAGATATTTATGCTCTACGCACTCTTTGACCTCATATCTGAAAAGTCATCGAGTTCCTTGACTCCACATGAAAACGCAGACATATTTTAATAGTCTGTGTCAGTCATAAGCCTTATCTGAAGGTCAGTATCCGAGTATCGGGTTTTTGCCACCGCAGTTGGCTGTTATGCGTTTGGTAATTGCTTCCATCCGAGCCTTACGCTCTTCAATACGATGTCGTTCGTCTGCACTAAAATCCCCTCGGAGATGTTGCTCCAAGTTATGACGGAAACGAGCGACATCGTCTCGATCCATCGGGGGATTTGGTATTGAACGTATCATTCTTCAATTGTTTTATCCACAAAGGTAGTAAACATTTTGGATTTCACAAAATTTTAACACGCCATTCCAGCGAAAAGTTTTTATTCACTGCCGTTTATCTCTTCCGGGAGTACGATATTCCCGGTATGTTAATATTTGTGAGTATATATGGAGGAAACGTAATTCGGGGAGGAGAGTGGGGATGCTGTTTGTTTATAAGCTGAGGGCGGAGTGCCCGATAATCTTAAATATTGATATTATGGCTTATAAAATTATTGAGGTCGAGGGCATAGGAGAGGCTTATGCCAGAAAACTTGAGGATGCCGGGATAAAGACCACCGACGATCTTCTTGAGAGGGCCAGGACTCCCAAAGGGAGGACGAAACTCGCCGAAGAGACCGGAATCAGCTGCAAGCTAATATTGAAATGGGCGAATCATGCCGATCTGTGCCGGATCAAGGGTGTGGCTGGGCAATTCGCGGAATTGCTTGAGGCTGCCGGTGTTGATACCGTGAAGGAGTTCAGACACCGCGTAGCGGCCAACCTTGAACCGAAACTTCTGGAGATTAACGACCAGAAACATCTGTGCGGGAGAGTGCCTTCGGTTGTTGAACTACAGAGGATGATTGACCAGGCAAAGGAACTCGAGCCTGCCATAGAATACTGATGAAACGGCATACTGATGAATCCGGGCCGTGCGCAGTGTCGCATGGCCCTTGTCAGTATATGCCGGAACGATGCCATTAAATCAGAAAACTCCTCCGCGATACCTCGCTATATATGGTTGCTAAATTTTATCAACCGCTTAGATATTTCATGCGCCATATATGATTTATCGCTCAATCCGCGTTATCAGTTTAGGGAATGTGTGGTATCAGTGTTCCACACCGGATTCCCCTCCCACATGAGAGACTTATAAAAGTAAAAATACCATAATATGAGAAAACTTGAACTGACCTTATTGGCCTTTGCAATGGCGCTCTCAGGCGCCGCGCAGACAACCTCATGGACGGCCGACAACGGCAACGGGACCTACACCAATCCTCTTCTATACGATGAGTTTTCCGACCCTGACGTGCTTCGCGTGGGCGAAGACTATTATCTCGCCGGCACGACCATGCACACTGTCCCGGGCCTTGTGATCCTTCATTCGCGCGACCTCGTCAACTGGGAGAACGTGAGCTACTGCTTTGACCGTTTTGATTTCGACGACGATGCCTTCTCCCTGAAAAACGGCAAGGAGATCTATGGCCAGGGAATTTGGGCTCCATGCATCAGATATAACGACGGCAAATTCTATCTCTATTCAAATGTCAACGGGAAAGGATTGCAGTGCTTTGTCAGCGACAAGATTGAAGGGCCATGGAAGCATATAAATATGAAAGGCAACATCTACGACCTTGGCGTGCTTTTCGACGACGACGGCAAGATCTACGCCATCCATGGCTATGGAGAGGTGAAATGCACTGAACTGAAGCCCGACATGAGCGGCCCCGTTGAAGGGACTGAGAGTGTGATAATCCCGGCAGGCTCGGCAGTGGGAGAGGGGCATCACATGTATAAGATTGACGGGAAATACTATCTGATTTCCACGGATTACAAACCGAACGGACGCACCCTTTGCTCGCGCGCCGACAATATCCGCGGTCCTTACGAGACAAGAGTGATTACTGCTGACGAGACTTTCGGCTATCACGCGGCGCCATCGACAAGGATCAACGGCCGCATCATGCCCGACAATCATCCGGTAAGTATAGTTCCCGCCGACCCCGACAAGGTCGCAGCTTCCAATATACACCAAGGTGGCATCGTCAGCACTCCCGACGGGCAGTGGTGGGCTTTGCTGATGATGGATTTCCATTCGATAGGGCGTACTGTGACTCTGGCTCCGATCTCCTGGAAAGACGGATGGCCTATGATAGGCCTGGAGGGGAACCTTGGCCGAGCACCCCGCACATGGCTCAAACCATCAACTGCCGCCCGCGACACCGAGACACCACATCCCGCATATGTGAGGAGCGATGATTTCAACGGGGGAAAGCTTCAGAGAGTGTGGCAATGGAACCATAATCCCGACGACTCCATGTGGAGCCTGACAAAGAAAGGGAAGCTACGCCTGAAGACCATGCCTGCCGACCAGCTCATGTGGGCCCGAAACACCCTTACACAGCGCGCGATCGGTCCGTCATCAACCGTAACGGTGGAACTTGACACGAAGAATCTGAAAGATGGCGATGTCTGCGGTCTGGGCAATATAAACGTGCCGTGTTCATGGGCCGGAATCGTAAAGGATGGCAACAAGCTTACACTCCGCTGGTTTGAACAGGTCAACAACGACACTATCGACACACCTGTAGATCTCCGCGACGGCCGGATCTGGCTCCGTCTCAACGGTGACTATGACAACGACAAGGCCAGCTACGCTTACAGCCTCGACGGGGAAGATTTCAAGGATCTCGGCAAGGAGATGACCCTCAGCTATCAGCTCATCACATTCCAGGGTGCGCGTCCCTCGCTTTTCGCCTTCAACCACAAGGGGAATAAAGGGGGCTATGCTGAATTCGACAATTTCACCGTTGAGGAGACTGCGGCCGACAGAAGCGGCAACATACCATATGGGAAGAGTTTCCGAATAATCAACCTCGCCACAGGATTGCCGATGCATGCCATGCCACACGGACTGATGTATGATATCGCAGCCGATACCGACAATGCCCAGACCCGTTTCCGAATCATCGACCGTGGCAACGGAAAGGTTGTGCTTCAGTGTGAGGACGGACGATACGTGTTTGTATCGGGCGACGGACTCCCGGGCGACGTCCGTCTGACCAATGATATCTCCCTGGCCGAGGAATTCATGTGGCAAGATTACCTTAACCACGAATTCATGCTGATGTCGATGCGCAATCACCGCTACATCGGAAAATCTCCCACTACAGGCAGCCCTTATTCTATGGATTTCACGGGTGCTGATCCGGCTCGCCGCAACGGAGCTGTGTTCCGCTGGGAAGAATGATCTGAAAATGGCATGACACATAATAACACGGCGACCCCGCGATGCCTTCATGCAAACAGCATCGCGGGGTCGCCGTGTTATTATATTGTCAGTAGCAGATGTCGCTTTCGCAGGAACAATGGGCGTTCTCGGTTTCCGCTTCCACGGTGGAGTGGATTATGCCCAATGGCTTGACCGCATCGCGTACATTCCTTATCACATCGTCAACCTCGGAGGGATCTCTGAACACCACATGCACTGTCATGGCTGCCTCCGTAGTGCTCATGGCCCATATATGAAGATGATGCAGGCTTTCGACTCCATCGGCCGACCTTATCGCCCTCTTCACGCCTTCGATGTCGATTGAAGAGGGGACGCCGTCGAGGGCGAGGCGTAGACTCTCACGCAGCATGGAGAAGGAGCTGACAGCTATCAGCAAGGCTATCGCGATGCCGACAATGGGATCGATGAGATTCCATCCGGTGAAATGGATTATGATGCCCGAGACCACAACTCCCACCGACACAAGTGTGTCGGCAGCCATATGAAGATAGGCCCCTTTCACATTGAGATCGCGTTTGCTGTCTTTCATGAATAGCCAGGTGGTAAGACCGTTGACGATCACGCCTGCGCCGGCTACCCACGCCACCATTCCTCCATCTACCTCTGAGGGGCGGAAAAATTTCTCGATGCTCTCGAAAAGGATCAGCGCTACGGCCACATACAGGATTATGGCGTTGAGCACGGATGCCTCGACCGTGGCTTTACGGTAGCCGTAGGTGTAACGTTCATTGGGTTTCCTTTGCGAGGCTTTGAAAGCTATCAGGGCGATGAAGAGCGACGCCACGTCGCTGAGATTATGGCCCGCGTCAGAAAGGAGGCCCATGGAGTCGGATATGAATCCGAACGCACCTTCGATAATCACATATGCGAGATTCAGGGCGATGCCGAGTTTGAAGGCGCGGTTCAGATGACCGTTCTTGTCGGCGGTCAGCGTCGCGTGGTGATGATGGTGTCCATGGGCATGATTGCCATGCCCGTGGCCATGATCAAGGCTATGGTCGTGATGATGATCATCATGGTGGTCAGGTATGTGTGCTGACATACTTTTGTGGTGTTGTGTCGGTATTGATATCTGTTATTTCAGGCTTCCACCATCGGAGAAAGCGTTTCCGACGCGGGCGCCAAGTTCGATGTAGCCGTTGTGTACGGGATCGAAAGTGATAAGATGCATTTTTTCAACATCCGGTTTGCCGTCGTCGGCGAGATATTTCTCGTCGCAGACAATGTTGACGATTTCCGCCACCATATAGAATCCTGTCGGCGATTCATAAAGCTTCTCTTTTATGCGGCATTCCATAGTCATGGGGAAGCAATTGAAAAGCGGGGCTTTCACATTTGCGGCTTCTGTGGTTTCCCATCCTGTCCTCGCTATTTTGTCCGGCTGTTTCCTCCCGCTCACAATGCCCACGTAATCAGCTGCAGGGAGGCTGTCGGCGGTGGCGAATGCCACTGTGAAATCGGGGCAACGGTTGAGATTATCGGTAGTGGCGTGCGAACCGAGGGAGATGATGATTTCGTTCATATCCCATTGTCCGCCCCAGGCAGCGTTCATGGCGTTGGGAGTGCCGTCGGCATCATAGGTGCCGATGATCAGTACTGGCTGGGGAAGAAGCCATGCATTAGGCTTGAAATCTTTCATAGACTGAGATGTTTTTTCGATTGTCGTTGGTTTGAGGGTAAGAGTCCGTAAAGAGCCGGAGTCTTCTCTAAGTTAAAACGCTTTTGCTGCCTGAATAATTATCGGCATCCGTTTTTTTATATTCAAGCGGAAGATAAGCATAAGGTATATTATTCAAGTATACCGGTATTTTGATTAATTTTGCGGCCAAAACAGAACGAAGATGAAGTTATCAGAAATCAAAGGTTATCTTCTGGCGGCACTGGCGGCTGCCGCCTACGGCACAAATCCGGCGTTTGCCGTGCCTCTTTATGCCGACGGAATGAATCCTAACAGTGTGCTTTTGTTCCGTTATGTCATGGGATTGCCCATCCTGGCGCTAATCCTCGTGGTGCGTCGCACGGGATTCCGTCTGGCGAAGGATGAGGTCGGGCCCACAGCCGTTCTCGGCATTCTCATGTCGCTCTCGTCGTTGGGGCTTTTCGAAAGCTATAAGTATATGAATTCAGGGGTGGCTTCCACGCTGCTTTTTGTCTACCCGGTGATGGTGGCCGTGATGATGATTTTCTTTTTCCATGAGAAATTCAGGATGACCGTCGCATTATGTCTCCTGATAATGGCTGCCGGACTCATGTTGCTTATGAAGCCGTCGGGAGGAGAGACCCTGAGCGCTTTTGGCTGCCTGCTTGTCATGTTGTCGGCGCTTACATATGCGCTCTACATCGTCTTCGTCAATGTCTCGAAGACGATAAAGGAGATACCCACGACAAAACTTCTTTTCTATGTGCTGGCATGGGGATGCCTTGTATTCCTTGTCATGATACCGATGGGGCACAGCCTGACGATGCCTACTGCGGCTTCCGGATGGCTCAATCTCACGGCCTTGGCTGTCATACCGACAGTGTTCTCACTTGCATGCACTACCCGGGCGATACAATTGATCGGTTCGACCCCCACGGCTATTCTCGGAGCTCTGGAGCCGGTGTCGGCCGTGGTGCTGAGTGTCGCGGTGCTGGGACAGGCTATCACTATGCGGGAGATTGCCGGCGGATTGCTGATCGTGCTTGCCACCACGATCGTGATCGGCGACAAGACAGTCGACAAGCTTATCCTTCATGTGCGCAAGATGTTTCCACGTATCAGACATTGAGCGGCATAACCTCTCAGATATCCCTACAGATGGTAGGTGAGCATCAGCTTGATGCCTACCTGGTCGCTGGTGATGATCGGGCCAAACACACCCCCAACTCCGGAATCAGTCGTATTTTCTAAAAATATATCGGGATAATGTGAATAACGCCTATACCAGTCAAGGGAGAACGTGCCATACAGACGGGTGAAAATCCTGTAGTGCGCATGGAAGTTTAGATTTAAGAAGGAACCGTTGCTCCTGTCGCCTTGTATGTTGAGCGGCCGACCGTCGGCGCCTGTGAAATTGCCCTGGTCAAGATAGCCGTTCCAGGTGTATAGACGGTAGAAACGGGCATCCGTGCCGATTGAGAATCTGTGGCGCGGCATGTGGAAGTTGACACCACCCTTCAGTGAGAATCCGGAGCCCCAGTTGTAGTTGCGGTGGTAATAACGGTAGAAATCACTCAGGATGCCGCCGAGAATCACCGCGTTGGCATGGGCATAGGCATCGATTCTCCATTGATTGCATTCGGTGTGCTGCAATATCAGTCCCCCTCCGATCGATGCCGGCGTTCCGAATTTGTATGGCACCTGGCACGGCATCAAAAAAGTTGGTTCGTTCTGTGAGATCGTGTCGGAGTCGAAATAGTCGAAGTGCTGGTAGAGGCCAAGTGTCATGTCGGTTTTCTCTGTGTCGATGAGGCTGCGCGACATCAGGCGTCCCATGATCTCCACACGGCTCAGGAGCGGTTGGGTCTTCATTACGTCGAGATCCATGAGGAAGGAGAAGTAATCATAAGGCCGGTGAGTATGATGGCTGAAACGATCACCATATTCTATGTATATGCTTGCTGAAACGCCAGTCTTCGCCATGTCGTCGTCATTGTGAAACATGAGCATACGCGGTCCGAGGGAAAAAGCTACCGTCACCGGAGGTGTGCCGAAGCCACGTCCGGTCGTGGCCCGGTGTTTCCAGGCCTGACCTGTGATGATGCGGTTGAATCCGCGCATAGGGTCAACGATGAAAGCCGCGAGCTCCCTTCCGAAGCGTTCCTCGCCTGTGCTGCGGTCGTCGAGGATTATGTCGGATGTGCGGTAGAGCACCTCTCCTATGGCCGCGCCGCCGATCGGGGTCGCAATTATGTCGTTGGTCGAAGGATATTCACGTTCCATACACATTTCCCACATCGCGCTTCCTGCTATGGCGAATAGTTCTGACTGCCAGAAATTGTAGCCGTTGCTTCTCCCGGCGTTGTAGAAAATTGAGCCGTTATATGGATGTGCGAACATATTGGTGCCGAGGTGGTCGTTGTCCCATTCGAAGCCATGTCTGAAATTCTCCTTGATGGTCTCCCACGAAATGTAGGCGTAGTGTCCTTTCTGCACGTACCGGTCGAAGGCCCACAGTCCGATGTTGAAGCCGGCTGTCTCTGCCGCGGCTCTCCAGAAGTGTTTTTTCTCAAGGCGTAAAAGGTCGAGGCTGTCAGGTGGGCAGGGGCGTGCCACATATTTGCGGAGAGTGCGATAGAATCTTGAGGTGTCGGGCAGACATTCAGATTCATTATCCGCATAGGTTTTGACAGAGATGGGTAATAACGAAAGTATACCCAGAAGGAAGATTATGCAATGTCTCATATGTATGGATAGAGAAGAGGAATTTTGTCTTGAAAATCAGGTCAGGTTTGCAAAAATAGTAAAAATAAATGATTGGGACTGTGACAAATGTCACAACCGACCATATAAACCGACATATGTAATAATGTCATGCCCCGATTAATTACCTCTTTTGCTTGATCACCAACCATTTTTCGGTTTTATTTATGTAATGCCAAGGGAATATGTTATTTTTGCATCATGAAAAGGAACAGAATCACTTTGTCGTCGGTCGACGACTACAATAAACTATTCGGGTTGCCGACACATCATCCGCTCGTGACGGTGGTGGACCTGAAGCAGGCCACGAAGGCCGTGAATCATGTGGATATAGCCTATGGACTATATGCTCTTTTCCTTAAGAACGGTACAAATTGTACTCTCAGATATGGTCGCCGTGAATACGACTATCAGGAAGGCACAGTAGTATCATTTGCCCCGGGTCAGGTTGTAGGTGTCGATATGGATGTTGTTGTCACAGCTCCCGACGTGATCGGACTGCTCTTTCATCCTGATCTGATCTTCGACACCCCGTTGGGAGCCAATATCGGGAAATATACATTTTTCGATTATACGCAGATGGAGGCACTTCATCTTTCGCAGGAGGAGAGAGAGCTCTTTATCGACTGCCTCTCTAAGATAAAGAAAGAGACAGAGCATCCTGTCGACCGTCATTCAGCCGGATTGATTTCCTCCAATATCCAGCTTCTGCTTGATTATCTGTTCCGGTTTTACGACCGTCAGTTCATCACGCGCCACAAGGTAAATTAAGATGTCGTGGCGCGTTTTGAAAAATCTCTACGGGAGTATTTCGAGGGTGGTGAATGCCGCGAAGGGCTCCCTTCTGTGGCCTATTTCGCAGACAAAGCCAATCTTTCCGCGGGATATTTCGGCGATCTTATAAAGAAGAAGACCGGCATCAATGCAAAAGAATTCATAGACAATTATATGGTGAGGCTGGCGAAACACCGTCTTCTCTCCACCGACGATGATGTGGCCGGGATAGCCTACGACCTCGGATTTCAATATCCTCAACATTTCAGCCGTCAGTTCAAACGCATCACGGGCGTGAGTCCCACCGAGTTCCGTCAGAACTGAAAGCTGCCGGCATTGCTCACAGGCAGTGTCGGGGGCTGAAAAGTAATCAGAAATCATCTCTTCTGCGTATGCGCAGCGGTTGCCGGGTCTCTATGATAAGAGGGACTGTCTCGACCGTCACCATGCTCGTGTCGAGGCCGAGAGCGCGCTCTGTGCTGACAGACATGCGGCGCAGTATCTCATAGAGTGTGAGGATTCTCCGTTCGTATGCGCCGCAGACGCTTGAAGGCGAGAAAACGCGGTGGATGAGCACGAACCTGAAATCACCCGGTATGCCACGGCGCTCCATCGACGGATATCTGCTGGTCAGCGACAGAGCACCGTTTTCCACAAGATCCTCCACAATCTGTCGGAGGAATACATTCACCTGCGGCTGTATCTTGAATCCTATCCTTATCGACACGATGAAGACAGCATCGCTGACGAGGGTGTCGACAGAATAGTCGAGTGTGTCGGGTTGATCGGTGTGGCACATGCGCAGTATCCAGTAATGGTCTGCTCTTTTGGGGTGTTTGTTGATGATGGAATACAGCACTTTGCTCTCCACCATATTTTTTGTCGGGGAGAAGCTGACATATACTACATTCGAGGCATAGCGGGCGATTTCCCTGTCAGATCTTATGTCGGTGATAATGTCGAGGCTTTCGCGGATATCCTTGTAATCGATGTGGCTCCTGTGGAGCGAGCGTCCTTTATTCCAGATGAGCATTATCGAGCAAAGCACACAGGCAATCAGGACTGTGAACCATCCTCCGCTGACGAATTTAAACAGGTTGGCCACAAGGAAGAGGGTCTCGAGGAGGGAGAATGTGATAAGGAAAGAGGTGGTGATCCAGCGGGATATTCCCTTTTCGGTCATGTAGCGCCAGAGCAGCACGGTGGTGCAGAGCATTGTAGCGGTGATTGCAAGGCCGTAGGCCGCTTCCATACGGTCGGACGAACGGAAGAGGAGGACTGTGAGCACGCACCCGGCGAAAAGAAAGAAGTTTATGGCCGGCACATACATCTGTCCTCTGATTTCACCTGTGTGGTTAATCCGCATGCGGGGCCAGAAATCAAGGTTGATGGCTTCGCTGATCAGGGTGAACACACCGCTGATAAGCGCCTGGCTCGCTATTATCGCCGCTATTGTGGAGATGACGATTCCGACTCCGAGAAAGCTGTGGGGCATCATGCCGTAGAATGGATTGACATCAGCTACTGTAGTAGCGTTTCCGGAGAGTATCCATGCCCCCTGACCGAGATAGTTGAGTATGAGCATGACTTTCACGAAACACCAGCTGACCGTGATGTTCCATCTTCCACAATGCCCCAGATCGGAATAGAGAGCTTCCGCACCGGTGGTGCAGAGGAAGACCGCTCCGAGAATAAGCATCCATTCCGGATGTGTGAAGACGAGCCTGAAGGCGTAATAGGGATTGAATGATTTCAGGATGGAGAGATCTGCGCCGATGTTCATCACCCCTATGACACCAAGCATGAGAAACCATATGAGCATCACCGGACCGAAAAAACGCCCGATCGTTGACGTGCCGGAACGTTGCACGAAGAAGACGGCGGTTATGATCACCAACACGATAGGCACTACGGGAGTGTGCGGATTCAATGAACGGAGTCCTTCCACTGCCGAAGTCACTGTCATCGCCGGGGTTATTATGCCGTCTGCGAGGAGAGCGCTGGCCCCGATTGCCGCTACTATAAAGGGCCAGCGTCTGGAAAGGGGGCGCCTTATCAATGAGAACAGGGCCATGATGCCACCTTCGCCGTTGTTGTCGGCGCGTAATGCTCCCACGACATATTTTATAGTGGTCTGGAGTGTGAGGGTCCAGATCACACACGAAACGGCTCCCAATATATAGTCGGGATCCGGATTGTGATCAACGTGGAGTATGGCCTTCATGACATAGAGGGGGGACGTGCCTATGTCGCCGAATACAATGCCGATGGCTATGAGCAGCCCTGCAGCGCTGACACCGGGCAGTATGATTTTTCCCCGGGGTGTGGATCTGTCATAGCCGTCGCTGTTATCTATCTGTTGTCTGTGTTCTGAATTGATCATATGTCTGATATGAATAAGAGGTCGTACATTTAACCGTACAAATGTACGACTTCTGAGTTCCGATCTATTTAAACTAACATGCAGCCGTGTGAATTGTTGATATTGCCTATTTCTCGCGACTGTGGAGAAGGCCGGTATTATGATGTTCTTGAAAGCATGTTTGTCCATTATACGTATATGGATAAAAATGTTACATTCTGAGGGGGAGAGTAACGTAATGCCATTGTTTTGATATTTTTACGGCGGATTCCTTGGCGAGGAATTCATTAATTTTGTATTTGTAAATAATCAAGCCAGTCAGTAATCATGAGAACGATAAAACTAATCAAAAAAGTGGCCTTCGGCCTATTGCTTGCCATGTCGTCTTCGGCAGGTTATGCATCGTCGTCTGTATTGCCTGTCAGTCCGGCAGGTAAAAGCTTTACACTTCTTCCGGAAAATCGTGTGTGACGATAGGGGGACGGATATGGATTTCCCGATTGTGGATATGGTGGGTAAGGCTGCGGCGATAATATGTGACGAGAACGATTTCAAAGGAGTGAGGCGAGCTGCTACCGACCTCGCTGAAGATATCTCCCGGGTGTGCGGTGTAAAGCCGCGGCAGGCCGACCGGGTGTCCGTCTCCCCGTCGATAATAGTGGGTACGTTGGGCAAAAGCCGGCTTATAGACGACTTGGTTGAAAAAGGCAGCCTCGATGTCTCTGACCTCAGAGGGAAATGGGAGAGTTTCTGCATAACGACTCTTGAGGGAGATACTCCCCGGCTTGTGATTGCCGGAAGCGACAGGCGAGGCACGATATTCGGAATATACGAGCTTTCCGAGCAGCTGGGGGTCTCTCCATGGTATTGGATGGCCGACGCTCCTGTAAAGAAACGTGTTTCGGCCTATGTCGCCGCAGGCTCATATGCATCCGGAGAACCAAAGGTGAAATATCGCGGTATTTTCATTAATGATGAGTGGCCTTCGTTCGGGACATGGTGCGGCAATCAGTTCGGAGGGATAAACCATAAGGCCTACGAAAAGATATTTGAGCTCCTCCTACGGCTTAAGGCCAACTATTTCTGGCCGGCGATGTGGGCTTCGGCTTTCAATGAGGATGATCCTCTTTCTCCGCAGACTGCTGACGATTACGGCATAGTCATGGGCACGTCGCATCATGAGCCTATGATGCGCGCGCATAAGGAATACACGCGCAGGCGGGATGAGGTCGGACCATGGGATTATTCTGTAAATGCCAGGCGCCTCGACAGGTTTTTCCGCGAAGGGCTTTCGCGCAACCGGGGTTATGATATATCATAACGATCGGAATGCGTGGCGACGGGGATGTGGCCATGGGAAAGGGGGATGATGCCGACAATATGGCTACGTTGCGTAAGGTGATACGGTCGCAGCGCCGCATTATCAAGGATGTGTATGGACGTGGTCCGGAGACGGTGCCGCAGCTTTGGGCCATTTTCACTGAAGTGCAGAGATATTATGATGCCGGGTTCACTGTTCCCGACGATGTGACGCTTCTTTTCTGTGACAACAACTGGGGATACATCAGGAGAAAAGGACGGGAGTCCGAACGGAAGCGCGGCGGAGGAATGGGACTCTATTACCACATTGACATGAACGGAGGTCCCTGGAACGACAGATGGGTCAACACCACGACTGTGCCAAAGATAAGGGAGCAGCTGAATCTGGCGTACCGGAGCGGTATCGACAGGATATGGATAGTGAACGTAGGCGATCTGAAACCGAAAGAGATGCCTATAGATTTCATAATGAGATATGCCTGGGATCCCGACAGGATCGGCCCGGGAGATGAAAGAGGATATATGGAGGGTTTTGCCGCGTCTGTGTTCGGCGATGAGCATGCCTCGGAGATCGCCGACCTGATATCTTCCTACAGCAAATACAATCTTTGGAGAAAGCCGGAGGTGCAGTATCCCGGCATCTTCAACATCCCGGAGATGCTTGCCCTCAATAATATGTGGTCTAATCTTGAGTTGCGGGCGAAAGCCCTAAGACGTAAATTGCCTAAGGAACAGCAGGACGCTTTCTTCCAGCTCGTCTATTATCCTGTGGTCGGCAGTGCGACGGTGGCCCGTATCTACAACAGCGCCTCCATAGGCGATGCGGAGAATATTAATCTCCTTATGGAGAAAGACCGAGAACTGACCGCATTCTACAATGCGACAATATCAGATGGCTCGACACTTCATTTCAGGTGTCTCCGGGAAAGCACACACTTAAGATAGTGATGATTGATCCGGAAATTGTAGTCGAGCAGATTGTGGTCAATCCCGACAATGACCGCTACGGATATTTCCCACACGGCTTTTTCGATAGTCTGAAATAAGAAATGGTTTGATAAGGTTTTGTTCAATCCTCCGATAGTGAAACGATTTCTTGATTATGTCGTAACGTTTCACTATCGGAGGATTGATGCAAATATCGGATGATACTGTGGCGGATGATTGTTATCATCATGGTATGGCAACCGTTTTTCCGGGAAGTTGTTGTATTATTATAGTAACTGTTCATTGACAGCTGTTGCTGATTATTACCGGCATGACCTTAAAAAACTTTGTTATGGATATTGACAGTCTGTTTGATCTTTCGGGTAAAGTGGCTGTTGTCACAGGTGGTGGTGATGGCATCGGAAAAGGGTGTTGTGAAATTCTTGCCGCGGCGGGTGCTTCTGTTGTTGTGAGCGACATCAGCGCGGATAAAGCCGACAAGGTTGCGACAGAGATTGTAAGGGATGGAGGTATCGCGACCGGAGTAGGGTGCGATGTGCTTGAAGACGCTGATCTTGTCCGGCTCGTGGATGTGGCCATGAAAGAATACGGCACTGTGAATATCCTTGTCAACAATGCCGGTCTTGGCGGCGGAGGACGAGAGAATCCATTCAATATCGATATGGATTATGTGGAACGTATCTACAGGATAAATGTGTTCGCTCCCTGGCGTCTGTGCCAGCTTGTAGTGCCGGAGATGGAGAGATCGGGCTACGGAAGTATCGTCAATATCACCTCAATAAGTTCCATCGTAAAGGAAGCGAATATGGGAGTTTACTCATCTTCGAAAGCGGCTCTGAATCATCTGGCGGCTAATCTTGCCTACGACTTTGGCCCTTACGGAGTGAGGATCAACAATGTCGGTCCGGGAGCGACACGCACTCCTGCCCTCGAATCTGTCATGACCCCGGAACTTGAGAAGAAGATGCTCAGAAACACTCCGATACGTCGTCTCGGAGAGGTGTCGGATATTGCTCGGGCCGTGCTTTTCCTTGCCTCCCCCGCATCATCATGGATAAGCGGCCAGGTGATATTCGTGAATGGAGGAGGAATCCAGTCGCTTGGCGATTGACGCTAATGTTCGTTTGACTTGTAGTCTGTTTCGATGAAGTCGATGTTCTCTTTGTATTCGGTTTGCTTCAATTTTACGGCTCCTCCGGTCATTGCGCTGACTTGGGCGGCCCTGTTTCTTCTCGAGTAGTCTTTCGCGCGAAGCACGGAGATCCTTTGGGTCTTGAAGACCTTGTCGGGATCTTCGTATGGATCCTTGAGAGGTTCGTCGCATTCCTGCAGTCCTTTTATAGTGAATCCGTATTCCCTGTCGGCAGTCAGAGCCTCCATGATCAGGCCCGGGAGTCCGCAGAGTTGCCATGGCCCGTCGTTGACCGCCAGATCCGGCGTGAACCATGCCAGCCATTTTCTCCCATGATAGTCGGCGGTGGCGAGCTGGCACTCATAACCCATAACATTCTTAATGGAGTCGCCCAATTCCCACTGCAGCTCGTCCATATCCACTTCGTAGCGGTATCTGTCGCCCATGTTTGAATCCCACACCGTGATCTTGCCGGAAGAGAATTCCTTGCGGCACTTATATCTTTTCCCGCGTGTGATGCCCATATCCTCGCGGATCTTAAACCAATCGCCGCCTGTCGCTTTCGCCTTCTGATAGGCTGCCTCATCCGACTGTCGGAGCATGATCCTTCCTTCGGGGTCATTCTCAAGTGAATCAATATATTGCGTCTGCGGGTCGAAATAGAATGACATACCCGGAGCCATCTGCAATACAGCGCGTTCCGTATGTACGATCGTGTCTCCGGTCCTGGTGTTCAGGGTTTTCGACATTACTTCATATTCTGCTTTGAGTCTTGCTCTTAGTCCCGGATCCGCCTGTGCGGAAATGATCGCACTTCCTGAAAGTAAGCATAGCGTGATCCATTTGCATGTAATGTCCATGATGTCTATTGTTTAATTATTGTAAATGTGATTTCTATTACTCGTATTCCTCAATGACGGGAAACCGGTTCCATCCGGCAGTTTCCCTGTAAAGTGAGGCTGAACCTTTGGGCACATAAAGTTTGCCACCCTCTTTCACTGTCGGAGGAACACGCAACTCCGGCGGAACCGGCCAGTGAACTTTCATTTCCTTTATCGGAATGCTAAGATGTCCTCCGTCAGTATCTGTCAGCGAGATTGGAAGGTTCATAAATTCGATAGGCCCGCATCCGGAGAAAGCATACCTTCCTAACCTCCGCAAACTTGAACTGTCGGATATGTCGACATGACTCAATTCATGGCATCCTTGAAATGCACCATACTCAATAATCTCCACATTATCAGGTATACTGATTGCCTTGAGGTTTTTGTTGTTTGCCAGGGCTGAGTTCCCGATTTTAATGGTTGTCTTCGGAAGAATAATGTCCATGAGATTGACACAACGTTCAAGAGCATGGTCGGGAATCTCGTAGTCGTTGGAAACAATGAATTCCGCATCTTCAGACTTGTAACCATAGGAATGATAATATGAGCGGTCGCCATATGCAGACACGACATCGGCAAGGTCGAGAACCACAGGATATTGTTCAGGTTTCGGATCGGCGGCCACTCCTTTGTAGAAAAAGCGACGCAAGGCTGTCCAGTCAAGACCATTCATCTGTCCGGTCAGTGTCACACGACGTATATTGCGGATATTATTGATGTCTGAGCCAAGAAGCACATCAAGCGTACCGGCATTCTCGATATTTATCGTCTCCTCCTCATTGAACTGCCGGGGTTGCTGGATTATACAGAATTCCGTCGACGCTTTAGAGCCTTCCGCCGTTATCTTAACTCCGCAGATACGCCCTGTGCCGTTGTTTGGTAAAGCCTTGAAATGAAGTCCGCATTCGGGGTTCTGAGGATTGAGATGGTCTAGTATCACCCCTTCAAAAGCAAGCCATTCCTTGTCGTTGTCGAAACTTAGACTCACCTTGATTTCTCCCGGTACGTTGGCCTTCAGGTCAACCGGAAACTCTCCTCCTTCGTTCCCGATATAGCTGACAGCATCTTTTGGTTGCATTCGTTCCTTGGCACGTTGGGTGATGACCACTTTACGTGCCACCTCAGACGTGGATATTGTAAGTGTGGCCTGACGTCTTTCCCAGCCGTCATTGCCGGATATTTTTACTACTATATCTGTAGTTGTCGGCGAAACTTCTGGGTCATGCTGGCTAATCTCTATCCAGTCCTCATGACAGATTGTTGATATGCGGCCTGGAAGATGTTTTATGCCGAGTACGATTGTCGTGGCCTCCGCATCAGCGACGAGACCGTTGGCCAGCCATGCCTCGGTTTCCCGGTCTGTCCCGATAAGGTATGCTTGCTCCTCATCGTTGCTGCATGCCGCAAACAGACAGAAGAACAGCAGATATGCGATTTTTTTCATAGATTTTGTAGGGGGTTGATGATAAAAGAACCTGTTTGCCTTAGGAATTATTAATTGACAGTCTGATAACTTTATATCTCAGGTTTTGATTCGACGTGTATATAGAAGTGTTCCTCTTCATAGTCGCTCGGAAGACGGTGCATCACGATGGCTCTCGTCGATTCATTTTCATAAAACTTACCCGGCTTGTCGGCAGGGGATAGGTTGCGGAAAAGTTTGCCGACAGATGAACCGTCGTATTCTATCCAATGACCGAGATGTTTGCTGAGAAGGTTCTCAAGGCGCACCTGCTGCCAGTTCAATAACGTAGCCTTATCCCAACTGTCGCGGAAGCGTATGGATATGTCGAGGCTCTTTATGCCGTCTGTCTCTACCGGATCTGTGACAATGTATTTTAGGAACCCGTCGAGCTGACAGAAAACCTCATAAGATTTCTCAACTTTGGGTAAAGCCTTGCATTTATCCCAATCGAAGCAGAGGAAATCCCGGTCTTTCAGTTCAAAGGTGACGGAATCGGCACATATCACACGTCCGTTGCGGTATCCTTTCAGAACCGTCTTGTGGAGACCGTTGTCGAAGAAATAACTGCCCCATTGAGAGATAAGATGTTTCTCAGAAGCGGATCCGTTCTCCTCCTTGTGATAAATCTTGTAGGATTCGGGAAATTCCGGAGAGTCCCATACAATTGAGTCATAATACTGATAGCGTTCCAGTCCGAAAGCATCATATTCACCGTCGGGTCTCACTATCCGGAATCCGAGGAAATCGAATGGCGCGGGGGTGGAAAGTGCATTTTTGCTGTCAGGTTCTTCTCCGTTGAAGCCTGTATAGGTGTAGAGTGAAAGCTTGAAACGGCAGTTCTCGAGAACATCCTCGTTGTCGAAGACGATAGGGGAGTCGGAGTCATTTCCGACAGTGAACTCCTTAGGTTCGCATGCCTCTGAAAAGCTGTTGAGAATCCCGACGGAAAACTTATTCAACTCTCCTAAAGCACATGTCATCCTGACACTTCCGTTGCCTTTGTCATCAAGATCAACGATATGCCTGACAGACTTCATTTCGGCTCCGAATTGAATGGAGTTTCTGACTTCAAGGCTTCTGTCGGCGGTGAAGTTCTTCAGCTCGGTCATGATTTCCTTTTTCTTAGGGAAATGTAGATCGATGCTGACATTTTCTCCCTGCCTGAGAGTCTCGTATATTCCGTATGCATAGGTTGTATTCGATTTGTCGTCGAAATCACCAGGCATGATAAACTCTGAAGATGGCAGATCCTTTAGCTCGGCATGGAGATAGTATACTTGTGAAGGATTGCCGTTTTCCTTTGTCGCCTCCGGCTCGAAAAACAGGCGGTAATGGCCGTCGCTGTCTGTGGTTCCCTTTGCTTTGTGGAGTATGTTCTGAGCCCCGAGGTAATAGCTCTCGTAGTAATCAATTGAGACCGGGATATCGGCCAGAGGTTCGCCTGAGGTTGTTGTGACTGTTCCGGTCACGATCACGCTTGTGGCTGTAGGTTCGGGGATGAAATCGTCTTTCTCCGAACAGGAGATTGCCAGGAATGATGCCAGCAGCATCGATATGACTGTGCTGAATGAGAACCCTTTTCCGTTCATTTTGTTATGGATTTATAGATTTCAATGATCAGGTTTCTATCTTCGCTATTGATGGAGAAAGTGCCGCTCTCAATCCTGCAATTCACAGTCGGCGCCATCACGACAGAATCGTGATAAACGAAGCCTATCCGCTTGCCGATTCTTTCTTCCGTGGCGTCTGCCCATTTCTTGATTTTCTCAGGTTTCAATCTGCCTTCGATAAATGCAGTGCCTGGGAAGGATAGAGTGTCGAGTATTACCGACTCGAAATCGTCGGTTGTGGCTATAACGTCTCCTTCAATCATATTTTCAGGGATATCAGCCACGGGATACCATCCGTCGGCATGATGACTGGCAGAGGAACATGCTCCGACAGCTATAAATGGAAGAAGGAATAAGCAACCTGTCGTAATCCTTTTTAACAGGGCGCATGATGCGGTGGGATGCGATATGAAGGTATGTCTGGTTGTGTTCATATATATATACGATGTGTGGAAAAACTATTTGTTACAGTCAAGGCCTGTAATATGCCGTTGTATCAGAAGGTCACGGATGTCGAAAGCCGCAGGCAAGGAGATAAGTGGAAGTCACAAACGGCTACTTTACATAACTTTGTCAATGCTTGTGTGCGGCTAAGCAGCAATGAAATTCATTCCGGCTGCAAATTTATAAAAATATTTGGATTCGCTACTATAATTGTCAAAAAACTGTGATTTTGTAAAAATAATAAGTCAATAAGATAGGGATATGGCATTATCCAGGCCGGTGATTTCAATGAGGCAGGTAGAAGTGTGGTTGCTTATTGCAGAAGAAACGGAGGTGTCCTTAATTCGGCGAAATCAAGCACTATCCGTTCTGCCGGTACCCCATGAACCAAAAGAGAGTCGCGCATGGCTTATGTGTTCGTCATACTGTCGTGTATATTCCCGATCGAGGATATGAGTAAGCGAATGCCTTTCCCTGTCGAACTGACAAACTTGGACGGGGAAAGGCATTGTAAATGTTGAAAAGTCGGGTTTTATATATCCTTTATGATGACAAATCCGGATGCGTGGGGAATAGATACTTTTCTCTTCCTGTCTTTGCCGATGGTAATCTCTTCTTTACGCAGTTTGCCATTCTTGCCGTCGGAAATCATGACAGCCTTTCCCTCTCCAAGCGAATCGAGGTTAAGGGTCAGTTCCTTAGTCTCCTTTTCGGCATTGATGCCTGCGATATACCATTTATCGCCGCTTCTGCGCGATATGACGACGAACTTGCCGGGGTATCCTTCAAGCAACGCCACATCATCCCAGAGCGTGGGAACCTCCCGCATGAAATCGAGGGCAATTGGGTCGGCATCCGTCAGGTTGTTGGGGGCAAGCGCGAAATTCTGCACCGGACTCTGGTAGATAACGGCCAATGCAAGCTGAAAGGCATCGGAGGTCATGCGCCTGTTGCCGCCGTCATTCCCGCGGTTGAGCCGCTTGTTCAGGAACGTTCCGCCATATTCCATGGCTCCTGCGGCATTGCGGATTATGGGATGCAAGGTGGCGTTGACAGCTTCGTTGTCGCAGAAGTGCTGTGAGAAAATCATGTTTTCAGATGCAAGCACGGCCTCGCTGCCTACATAATTCGGATACATCCTTTCCCATCCTCTGGGAAGGGTGCATCCATGAAATATCACCATAAGTCCATTGTCGTTGGCATCGCTGAGAATGTCTTCATAGAGCCGCATTGTCTCCTGTTTGTCGCCACCGAAGAAATCCACCTTTATGCCTTTCACCCCGGCCTCCTTCATCCATTTCATCTCGGCCTTGCGGGCCGTCGGATCGTCCATCTTGTTGATTGGCGACTGCTCAATGTCGTTCCAATATCCGCTCGAACTATACCAGAGGAACGGGGCGACACCTTTCTCTTTCCCATATTCCACAAGATTCTCAATTCCTTCACGTCCCATGGTCTTGTCCCATCCGGCGTCGATCAAAGTATAAGGATAGCCCATCTCTGAGGCAAGGTCGATATATTTCTTCGAATCCTCCATGTTGATGGCATCATCCTGCCAGAGGATCCAGCTCCAGGTGGATTTCCCCGGTTTATAATCAATCGAAGCGGGATATTTCTCTTCCACTACATCCCAGGGAAGGGTGGTCTGGGCAAGAGGACGCGGAGAATGACCGACCGTGATCAGACGCCATGGTGTGGCTCCGGGGAGGGAAAAAGCGGGTTCCACAGTGCCGTTGCCATTGTTTTCCTCCGGCATCGGGAATTCAAGGGTAAACACCCCGTTTTCCGGGTCGGAAAGTCTTGACCCGCAGTAATTGCGGTCTACGCCGGTCTCGCTGACGAGAGTCCATGCCTTGTCGGCGATACGGAATACTGCCGGGAATGTAAATCCATGTCCGTACTTCGATTTTGTGTCGATGGGAGCGTCGATGATATATTCCTCCTCATAACTGGGCTTGGTCCTTTTCCAGCCGACCATGGCATCCGACTGGGGGGTCAGGAACCCTGTGGCATATGGCGGAAGATGAAACCCTGTGGATTCATCCATCACCCTCACGGCCCCTCTGCCATCGGGCTTGGGTAGCCGGTAACGGAACGCTATGTTGCAATGTGCCACCTGCACTTCAAGAATCATGCGGTTTCCTTCAGGATTGACAAATTCACATTCAAGGGAATTGGCCTCGAAACGGTTGTCTGATTTCTTGATTCTGTCAAGATGATATTTCTTGTCGATTGTTCCTCTTTTTACAGCCACAAGTTTAAGGTCTTTGGAGAAATCTCCATAATCGGCCACCAGTCCAAGCGGCGAATCGAGCATGATCTCTATGCCGGTATACGTGACGGCATAGGAGGGAGATCCGTCGCTATTGTCGATAGCGAATTTCAGCCAGCCGTTGGGGCTGGCGACACTTACCGTGTCGATAACGGCCTCCGTGGAGGGGGCGGCATTCAGCGACACAGCCACGCCGATAGTGAGGAATGATGTAAGGAATTTTTTCATGTATCTAAGAAGTTCGTTGTTTTATAGGTTAGCGGAAAGTCTTTCCCATGAATCGGAAAACAAAGATAAATAAAAATTTTGAGACTACCACCTGAGGAGGACTTCTAACTTTGTAATATGCCACAGCTTTACGCAAAGTTTTATCAGACTTCTTCATAAAAAATTTACAATAGCGCAGGAGTCTCACGTATTTTTATTAAATTTGTCGTTAATAATATTAGGCTACAGTTCATATCAAAGGCATAATATGCGACCATTCGTGCATGTCGAATTTCGATGAGATCTGGTTATGAATTGTGCATTGACATTTATCATCTTTCATTAGGTTATGGGACAGGATAATACGTACATACGCTTTGACTGGGCGATGAAGCATATGCTCCGCGATAAAGCTAACTTCGATATTCTTGAGGGTTTTATCTCCGTTCTGACGGGAGAGGAGGTGCATATTGTCGAGATCCTTGAGAGCGAGAGCAATCAGGACAGCCCTGACGATAAGTTCAATCGCGTCGATATAAAGGCCAAGAACAGTAAAGGTCATCTTATCATCGTGGAGGTGCAGCTTACGCGGCAGCTACACTATCTGCAGCGTATCCTCTATGGCACATGCAAGGCCATAACGGAGCATATCAATATCGGAGAGAAGTATGATCAGGTCAAGAAAGTGTATTCCATCAGCATTCTCTATTGTGACTATGGGCAGGGGGATGATTACGTGTATCATGGCTTGACACGGTTCAAAGGACTTCATACCGGCAGTGATCTCGTGGTCAGCATGCGGGAGGAGGGAGTGATAGTGCAGCACCTTCCTCAGAAAGTTTTCCCGGAATATTATATAGTGAGAGTCAACGCCTACAACAAAGTGCCGGAATCACCTCTTGACGAATGGATGGCATACCTCAAGACCGGGAAAGTTAAGGAGAATACGCGCACTCCGGGTCTGCAGGAGGTGAAGAGGAAACTGCGCTATCTTTCCATGTCAGACAAAGAACGACGGGAATACGACGCGCATCTGGATAATATCATGGTACAGAATGATGTGCTCGACACTGCCCGGGAGGAAGGTCTCGCGGAAGGTCTTGAGAAAGGTCTTGCGGAAGGGCGTGAGAAAGGTCTTGCGGAAGGTCTTGAGAAAGGTCTTGCCGAAGGGCGTGAGAAGGGTCTTGCGGAAGGGCGTGAGAAGGGCCTTGCGGAAGGACAACGGAAAGAGCGTATCGCCATCGCAAGAAATATGCTCGCCGCCGGTATCGGGATTGACCTGGTGACATCCATGACCGGTATCACTTCTGATGAACTGAATGATTATGAAGGGAATATTTAAGAAGTTGTTTAAGAAGCAATGTTAAATAGAACAGGAAGATTAGTCAAAATGAAAAAAGAGATTCTGTCAGTATTTGTCGCCTCGGTGCTGGTGGCGTCATGTGCCGGGAGCGTCGGCAAGAGATCGGATACGGATACCGTCGGCATTCAATCGCAGCCTGTCGCAGATGCCGATATAGTAGGGCAGTGGTATATTGAGAATATTGTGTTCAATGATTCGGATTATGTGCGTCCCGGAGAGGAAGTGCCGGGTGTGGTCCAGCATATGGTTTTCACCGACAGCACATACAGCATTATGACAAACTGCAATTCCATCAGCGGTGAGTATGTCCTCAGGGGCGATTCGATCTCATTGGGCGACGGTGCCATGACAGAGATTGCATGCGACAACATGGCAGTGGAGGATGCTCTCCGAAAGATTCTTCCTGAGATTGCGACTGTCGATATGGAGAATGATTCTGTCGTGCGCCTCAATTGCGGGTCGACAGCCGGATATATTGTGCTTAGTAAACCAACATTCGAGACAAAATGAGAAATACGATAAATCTTATCGCTGCGCTTGCCATGATTGTCTTGACGGTGTTGCCGTGCGCCGCGCAGACTGCGCAGTCACCTACGATAGAGGTGACAGGATCGGCAACTGTCAATATCGTGCCCGATCGTATCACAATCGAGATAGGCATGGAAGAATATTATGATCCCGTTTCGGGCGGCGACAGCGTGATAGTGAAACTTGCGGATATTGAGAAGAAGGTGCGCGCCGCGCTTCACGGCGCAGGGATCGCGGATAAGGATATTGTAATGACAGACATGGGCAATTACCGCGACCGGGAGATGAAAAATGGTTTTCTCATGGCAAAAAAATTGTCGGCCACTGTCGACGATTTCAGCAAGATCGACAGGATTGCCGACACTATGGGGCGTAAGGGCATATCGAGCTTCAATATCACCAGGATCGACAATACCGAGATGGAGCGCTATAATCGTCAGGGATTGAAAGCCGCTCTGGACGCAGCCCGTGATAAGGCGCAGTTCATAGCCGAGACAGAGGGAGTGAAACTGTCGTTTCCCTTAGAGATCGTGGAAAATGGCCCAAACTACTATGACACTCCCACATTCAGTAATGTCGCGTTCGACAGTGGAGCCGGAATGGAGAATATGCGACGTATCGTGCGCCGCTATAGCGTGAAGGTGCGCTACTATTTCTATCCCTCGGCTGATTAGTATGGCTCCTGGTAGCAAGCAGCTTTATAATAATGCAGCAAACATATGATCAAGAAGTACCGATTGCGTTTTTAAGGAAGAATGGACGTATTGCGTAAAGAACTTGAGAGTATATATGCCTCCCAATGCCTTGATGTGGAATATCTTCCGGAAGAACGGCTGGAAGAAGTCAGAACGCTTGCCTCTGCTATCGTGAGGGTCAGCAACGCGTGTGCGGTTGTCACTGATGCCTCCTGCGATCGCTGCTATGTCTATTCCGGTACGTTCGGGGAGTTGATATGCTGAGGCCGGTTTTTCAAGCATGGTCAATTTCTTTTTCCCAAAACATGGAGTCCTCGATGGCATTGTCTACACCTGGCAAGCTTATGCCGACAGCGTGGTTGCGCATCCGGGATGGCATCCGTTCAGTTATCTCAATAATTCCTACCATCGGGATGCCGATATGGACAATATGGTTGATTGTGCCACGACTCTGTTGCTTGCTCCCGGTGTTGCCCAGATATTTTATGGCGACGAGACTGGCCGGGGATTGAGCGACGCCCGGTATAATGTAGATAGTGCCCAGGCGTTCCGCTCCGATATGGACTGGAAAAATATAAACCCGGATTATCTCTGTCATTTCAGGCGTCTTGGAAAGATACGCAGGGAAAACCCTGTGATCTCTACCGGCAGATAGGAGACATTTGATGTGCATACTGCATTGAGATACAATGACCGCGGAGAGAAGATACTTATAAAGCTTAACCCGGAGGGGGGCGCCGCAGTTAATCTCTATGGTGTGTTCGATGACGGTCAGACTGTGGAGGATCTCTACACCGGCCAGACTGCCGAGGTGAAAGACGGATGCGTGTCTTTCCCGACATATGAGAACCATGTCGCCGTGATCAAGGCCCGTTGATATGATAAGCTAAGCAGAAATCATCCCTCTGGCGGAATGATTGCGGGAATGAACAACTTCTTGATCACAACATCATGATTAAACTTTCTGTGCAGTGCTTGAAACGCATTGATATTTAGCGAATTGTATATTTTGAGGCATAAAAGCCCGAAAATGCTCAATTTTACCTACTGAAAATCGCTTTCACAGCCCCTCCCGGGCCTGTGTAGGATATTTCATGCTTTAAAATTGTTAAAGAATAGAAGAATTCGAATAAATAATGTAACTTTATAAATTTAATTTCGGTAACTCAAAAATTATTCATGAATTATGTCGCTCAGATTATATGTTGTCTTTAAACCTGACGATGGTCTTACCAGAGAAGATTCGATGCTTAGAATCAATGAACGATTCCCCAATACTGCGAGCATTAGTGATGATTGTATTAACCTTGATGGGAAATGGCCAGGATTTTTAACACAATCGGATAATTACAATAACGTTCCCTGTTTCCCATATTGGAGTTTCTATTTTTGGTGTTATTGGGATGCAGTATTAGAGAATATGGATTTCCGGAGATATGTAATGACGTTGTGCGAATTATTGGGCGCAGACGAATGGTGGTATATCGAGGAAGCATCTATTGATTTATATGATGAACTGAGTACTGGCGAATATGAAAATATTTTAGAAAATTCAATAGGCATTGAAAATTTTGAAATACCAAGTTTTTTCCCAAATGGAGAACACCATTTCTTTAAAGATTCTTCGCAGCGCGTGAAATCATTATAAAGTAAGCAATTTACTCTGAGCTGATCTGCTTTTAAAGTATTAGTAATTTTCAATTATGCTCTTCAACCCGGATGGATGGCGGTTTTGATAACGCCATCGGCGCGGTTGGCGAATAAGTCGTAGGCTTCTTGGATGCGGCTGAGAGGGTAGCGGTGGGTTATCAGATGGGTTGTATTAATCTTGCCTTCGGAAATCAGCTGCATGATTCCGTCGCAGTCGCAGGCATCGACGCCACCGGTCTTGAACGTGAGGTTTTTGCCATACATCCAAGGCAGTGGCAATATCTGTTCCTTCTCATAGAGAGCGACGATTGTGACTATTGCATTCGGTCGGGCGCAACGCCATGCGAGTTCAAAGGTATTTCCGCCCCCGGCAACCTCAATCACGCGGTCGGCGCCACGACCCTCCGTCAATGACTTAAGGACTTCAAGGCATTCTGCCGGCTCGACTACATCGACATTAGGATAATGCCTGCGCACGAATTCACGGCGGCTTTCGTCAGCCTCGCAAACGACAATCCGTTGAGGCTTATACAACGGCACACATTCCAGAGTACACAGTCCGGTGGGTCCTGCACCGATGATCAGCACCGTATCTTCCTCAGAAATCTCCGAGATCTTGGCTGCCCAATAACCGGTGGCGAGAATATCTCCGACGAACAGAGCCTGTTCGTCGCTCACCTTATCGGGAATCGGAGTAAGGCCATTGTCGGCATACGGCACGCGGACATATTCTGCCTGACCGCCGTCGATGCGACAGCCCAACATCCAGCCTCCTGAGGTGCAGTTGTTCACGTAACCCCGCCGGCAATAGAAACACTCGCCGCAGAAAGTCTCAACATTCACGGCAACCCTGTCACCCGGCTTTACTTTATTAACTTCCGAACCGATAGTTTCAACTATGCCAACTAATTCGTGTCCCACAGTGATGCCGACTTTAGCTTGAGGCACAGCTCCATGCAGGATATGAAGATCTGACGAGCAGATACTTGAGAGAGTAACCCTCACCACAGCATCTTTCGGGTCCAAAACTGCCGGCTCCTGCTTTTCAATTAATTCAAACCGCCCCGGCGCGGTATATGTCAATGCTTTCATCTCAACTATCTTTATGAGTTTATTCTATGTCAAATGGGAGAAGATTGTCATCGTTGAAGCGGTCGAAATCGGACTGAAAGAGTTTGTCCTGGATGACACGGTATTTCTCGAACTCTGATTCGGCGAAACTCTTGGCGAACTCAGCGGTGATTTTGCCGGCATCGGTCAGAACGGGACGGTCAGTAAGATCCAGAAACTTATCAATGCGCTTAGCCCAATCCTCCATAGTCATAGGAATATGACGCTTTGCCATATCTTCCGCCAAGTCAAGGAATGAGTTGACAATCCGTCCCATATCCTCCAGCTCACTCTCTTTGAGATAATTTTTGGCAATGCTGACATCCGGCTTAACAATCTTCCCGTTTGGAGCATTTTCCCATGTTGTGAGACCCATATGCTCCTTTTCAGCATTAGCCCGGTCAATTATTAGTTCAGCGGCAGTATGACCATGAACAGCGTAGTGTATCTTATTCTGCACCTTCTTGAAGAATAATCGGGTAGTCGGAGCATCACGATTGTAATCAATTGCCGTGGCATAAATATCCGTCAGCTTTTGATAGAAACGGCGTTCACTCAGACGAATCTCCCGGATCTCGGCCAGCAGATGCTCGAAATAGTCTTCACCTATAAACGAGCCGTTCTCCATGCGCTTCTTGTCAATCACATATCCACGGATGGCAAACTGACGCAAAACAAACGTACACCACTGTCTGAACTGCGTGGCCCGGGTACTATTTACACGATAGCCGACACTGATTATTGCATCGAGATTGTAGAAAGTCGTATTATATTTCTTGCCATCTGAGGCAGTTGTTTCCATTTTGGAAATAACTGAATTTTCCGAAAGTTCTCCACTTTCGAAAATATTCTTTAGATGCTTGCTAATGGCTGGAATTCCTACGTCAAAAAGTTCTGCCATAGCCTTTTGCGTGCACCAAACAGATTCATCACGGTACACGACCTGTACACCATCCTCCTTCCCCTCAATCTGAAAGATCAGGAACTCCGCCGTGCTGTTTCGTATTTCAAATTTCTTCGACATAAAAATCTCAATTCATTATTCAGACAATATCTCCCACCAACCGTTGCGCCGACCGTTGCGCCGAATGAGGATACCTTTCTCGGCGAGGGCAGATGTAATACGCTTGACAGTGGAAGCGGATTTTTTAATGGATTTGGCAATCTCAGTCTGGGTAATCTTAGGATTATCTTCGATGGACTTTAGTACGGCTAACTCTTCTAAAGTACAGTTCAAAGTGTCAAATTGAGACTTTGGTGCAGTAGCGGTGATACTTTGGGCTGATATGGCCGGCAGCGAATCACCAACAAGCATATCGCGATTGCGAAGTTCATTCTTCTCTCCAAGAATCAGATTGCGCAGAAATCTTTCCACAAATTCTGTCGTTGGTGATATGTTTAACCCCTTGTATGATGCACGGACAAGAGCGTTGCGGAAATACCAGGAATGAGCTTTGAACATATTATTGGTCGCCGGAATACCCATGGAACGCAGATACTTTATCAGGAATACAGCGGTAGTGCGTGTATTCCCCTCTCTAAATGGATGTATTTGCCAAAGGTCTGCAATAAACCGCGCTAAGTGATTGATAATTTCAGAAACCGGACAGGATGAGTAATCAAAATCCTTTTCGCGAGCGAGGTCATATTCGATGGCTTCGCGGAGGTCAACAGCCGGTTGGTAGCTTACAGAGGCATTGCCGCCAAGAACCCATTCCTTTTTACTCAATTCTACCGTTCGTAATTGTCCGGCAAATTTGAATATGCTTTCAAATATCCGCCGATGTATAGATGTAAGTCCAACTAATGAAAATGCAAACGATGGTTCACTCAGAATCTTAACGATATTGGCAGACGCCTTATCTCCTTCTTCATCAACTTCATCATGCCCAGATTTTGTCTCATAATACGCCTTGATGCGTTCACGTGCCTCATCAATGGAAATGTCATCCTCGATATGCTGACGCGCAGTATCAAGCAGATAGGCCGATACCTTCAGTCCATCCACATCCTGAAGACCGATAGCCGTCTGCCACGCATCCGCCTTCTCCTTCTGCCCCGGTTCACCATGGACTATGTACTCGTCAAATTCGCTCATATCACAATATATAAATTATGTGCGACCTGTAAACCGATAGCCATTGACTAGTTAAGAGCGCTGGCCACCACTCCCGGTTCTCCGGAAGTAAGATACTGCTCAAACTCCTTATAACAGCATTTGTATACCATGTCGTCTAAGATTTGTATTGATTTAGGTGTTTAACAATTTCAGAATTCTTTACAAGATTATTAATTGTTGAGGCTGCTGATTCCAGTCTCTCTATCTTTGATAGTAATTCATTCTTGTTAAAGCAAATATCCTCACCATTCTTCTGTTTTCCACTTCTATGAACAATAAGATGACGCAATCTAAAAATATCGTCAATACTGAACGATGGCAAATTTTTCAAACCATATAAGTTCTTAAGGACATACTCATTGATTCGTTTAATATTACTATATGAAGTCTTAAGAACGGAATCAATAACTTCCTGTTCTGCTGAGTCAAGAGTATTGTCATTCCACATTTGTTCAATTCTTGCAACAATGTTGGCTGCTTTAATGTGACAAAATTTTTGTGCCGTATTCAGAAAAGTTTTCCTATCATTAGTGGAAACGAATAATACTAAATCGCTTATATATGTGTCGAGAGCGGCAACTGCTGCCACTAAGCTCAATCGATACAATACTTGCCTGGTTTCTTTGGAAACGTCATTTTTTCTAATTAGATTCCTAACATCTTCGATTCTATGTTCAAAATCAGAAAAACAGTCTTCAATAGAAGAACTAAAGAAAGATGCGATGCAATACTTGGTTGAAAAAAATGTTTTTGCATAATATCCCTTAAAAAATGACGGAGCTTTTTTTTCAGTTATAATGATACAAGGCTGGCCCTCTATTTCTTCATCAGGCTCAATTATATTATTTACTTCCGATGGCATTCCGAATCGTGCTCCAGCATCCAAATTCCTAAAGAATGGCGTTAGAATAACTACACCCCCATTCACATAAACTATTTCTTTCATAATATAATTAAAGGATTTTACTTGGCTTTTAGCTTGTTAATAGTTGTGAAATATGGAGTTGTACTTTGCTTACCTTTACGTTCAAGCTGATATGCGTAGGGATTAATGTTTGGAACCGGAGTAAAATCCTTGATATCAAAACCAAGGAAATAATCGCCGATTGGTTCAAACCCCATTTCCTCCAATGCTGTTTTGGGATAGAATTTTGGTCCGTCTCCTTTAAGACGCACTAAGATACGGTTTTCTCCATGATGAAGCAACAAATACTTAGTCTTTTCAAATCCGGATACCAGATTTATAGAACCTTTACCAAGCGCCGCGGGAACATAATATAGTTTATTCTCAAGAATATGAGGCCACTGCTTTGTCTTATAATATCCTACCAGCACAAGGTCTTCTTTATTCGCCTCAAAAATGCTTTCATATTGCAATCCTTTTTGAGGTATCGCATCCTTTATGTGGTCATAAGCTTGGGTCGTAGTAAGAATTTTAGTAAGAAATTCATACAGTAAGCTCCCCTCGTTGGAAGGGTCGGAAGCATCCGGCAACAAAGGGAAGGCTCCGATGTTGACGGTTTCTATACTTTTGTAGAAGAAACGCTGACGCACACTTTCATTGTCGCCGCGACCGGGGAAAAGGATATAGCCGCCGATAATTTCTTTTGCGGAGTGAGTCTGTCTGTCCGAACCATAATATATTGCATCGCGATAACGGTGCATCTGATTTAGGGCGTCTCCCGGGGGCGTATCGGCTCCAGGAGTTTTTGTCAATTCTTCGCGGTCTTCCTGATTGAGCCGATTATCATCGCGCAAACGATACTTAACATCGAACAAGTATGTCAGCTCAAAGCCATCGGGTTTGATGATTGTAAGCACAATGTCGGGGCGGTTTTCGGTAGTGGCAGTATGTACTTCGCCTGTTCTGCGGCTGTATGTGTGCTGATAATGTAACCGGGCTTTAGAGCCATCGGCACAGTTATAGAATACGGTATGTTCCTGATTGTTGTCCTCGAAAGGCTTAACCATCGGCATCGGATTTTCGGTAATCTCTCTTGGATTATCAAAATGTAGACCGAGAATATCAGCAACCATCTGACGCATCTTGAGGAAGCACCAAAGTTCGTATAATTCCCAGATAGGGCGAACTCCGATTGCGTTAGATCCCTCAAACAGCTCGATGCCCTTTTGTAGCAAGAGCCAGTATTTATAGACCTGTGCGTAACCTGTTCGCTTTTGGATAACAAGACTTTCAGAGTGTAGCGGTTCACTGCGCAAGTTCCGGAGCAACGATGAATTGGTGAGCCGGCTGATAGAGCGGACATAACCATCGAGTTCGGCAAGTTCGCTTTCGGCGACCTTGTCTGCCTCTTTAGCCCGTTCGTTCTTTGCCTTGATGGTAGAGACAATCGATTCAAGACGTTTACCGATGCGGTCAAGTGTAAACTTGACAAATCGGTTTTCTCGCGTATTATGGGTGTGAATGATTTCCTCATGTCGGAAATATTCAAGGTCAAGTCGGTCCTCGGCTTCGACTTCGGCAAACTTCTCAGCCATCATCGGCGACCAGCGTTTAATGCGGTCGGCGCGATCATAGCGAACCTCACGGCTTTGGCGCAGGTGTGGTTTGTTGACGATATATCGCACCCACTTTTCGTAATCTTTCGCGATATTGCGGAAGATTGAGAGCCATATTACATCATTATTCGATTTTCCCCCGCGTTGCAGATTCTGCAACGTTAGGGTAAGGTATTGATATATGATTTCGTTGTATTGGGCGTTAATCTCGGCGAGGATATGGTTGTAGTCGTCTTTGGTGTCGAGTTTAGGAGACACGACACGGAATGTAAACGTATCTGTGCGCTCTGCTTCATCATTGGGCTTATATCTGAAAGTCAGTTCGAATATGCCAGGTTCGTTGACAAAGGAAAGCGGAGCCGAAAGCAACCACTTATTTTCGCCGACTTTTATCGCTGAGAAAAGATCAGTAACCTCTTTTAGCTTATGCTGTACACGGGGAGCTGCGTCAACATTGGTGAAGTAAATGCTGACGTTATATGTAGCGGTTTCGTAGAAAACTGGAACTTGATTAACCCATTCGCGACTGTCAGATTCACCGACAGGATGCAGGGCGAACCTATCGGAATATAATGCAAGCTCAAGATTGCCGGGCAATGTGGAACGGTAATCGCAATAGATTTCAGCTTTTTCTCCTACACGCGCACGAAAACGGCGCCAGCAGTTTGCCATATCGGCGGCAGTGTTGGCGGTTATTTCTACGTTTGCGCTTTTGAAGGAGAGGACTTCCATATATTATGGCCAAAATGAGGTAAAACGAGATTGATCGAGGCGGTCAGACATATCTTTGATTTTCTTGTGGGCGTTCACGAATGGCTCGCAGAAAGTTGCAAGTCTTTTAAGCGGCTCTTCAAGCAGTTCCTCATCTCCCTCTATGCGGGGAAGAACTTTCATCATCAAGATCTGGTCGCAGGCTGTGTTAAGAATATCGCGCCATTTAGCTGATTTATCTTCAAGCCATAGCTGATAAAAGTAAAGCATCAGTTCGTTTTGAACACGGTAGGCAACTTTGAAAGGAGTACTGTCAAGTTTCTCGTTAAGATTGTTAAGAAATGATGCGACCTCTTTTTTCAGCCAGTCGGTTTTCTCGGCATTGTCTTCTGAGAGAGCCTTGATGACATCAGAGGCCTTGGTCTCGGTAGCGAGATATAGCGAAGGCGATGTAGGTACAGAGCGGTAAACAAGCTCGGAGCCATTATTGAAAAAGTCCATGAATGGGTCGCCGTCAGGCAGGTTCATTTCAATAGTCATTGCTCGGTCGATAACCTTACGCGAGAACTGATGCGTGGTTTCGTCCATATTGACTGTGCCAATAACTATTACATTCTCTGGAATTCGCAATCCGTGCTTTTTGAGAGTTTCGTAAACTTGGTTTTCATTCTCTGACAAATCGGCTTCATATATCTTAAGGCCGTTTTCATCTTTGGCTTTGATTTTAACATCAAAGAGTTCGTGCTTAAGTTCTGTTTCGTACTCTGCGTTAGCGAATATAGAATTTTTAATAAGCGGTTCTGATACGATATGTCCGTCTATTTTTGTACGACTTTCAAGCACGCTTAAAAATTCGGCGAAATATTGCTCGACAGGGGCAAGGTTCATTTCGTCAAGGCATACGAAGAACGGTACATCTTCGTGAAGCATCGCTTTTGCCAAGAATTTGACAAATGGTGTAAGGTTGTAGCGCAAGCCGTTGATATGACTCTCATAGCCGAGCAATTCGGTTGAGTCGTGCCAGTTAGGCTTGACTTCGATAAGGCAATAGTTGCCGGGCGACGTCGTGTCATTGCGTAATCCCCACTTGTCGGGGCAACTGTCAAACGCCATCTGTTTGACGATGCGGCTCTTCCCGGTTCCTGATATACCTGCGAGCAACAAAAACGGTTTTGTTCGCATAGCCCGGAGATAGCTGTTGTCGGTTTCGGAAGATTGGACTGCGACATAAAGTCGTTTGTCTTTCTGAATGTTCAGGTTTCCGCGGAAATCACTCAACGCGATTATTCGCAAGAAGTTACGATAATGTTCTTGCGTTGAGATGGCTTGATATTTCGTGCCGTTATTATTTCGACTTTTGGAAAAATATGATAATTCGGGGAACTTCTTGATAAGAAGCTCGACAATCATCTCATACTGCTCAATATCGAGAATTTGAAAAACATGTGTATAACCTAAATCGAGTTTAGGGAGATAGGGGTTTATTGCATTCTCAAATTTGTTTATATAGTCGGCTTTGTTAGCTCCATGCTGGTCGATGATGTCCCAGAATTTTATGAAATTTTCTTTTACTCTCGGGACTAATATTTCAGGAGGTAATAGGATGTCTGTAGGAGAAGAATTATTCGGATTATGTTTCACTTCAACTTCCTTTACCATTGGTATTGAAAGAGCATCGATAAGGCGTTTGGATATTATTGATTTGTTGGAGTGAACAAGTCCAGATACTGTAATTGTACCTTTGGAGTCTACAATTACTAATACGTTTTCGTAGCTTGATTTTCCTCGACCGAGAAATTTTTCTATTGTAACGAAAGCGCTATTGGTTAATTTTGCTGTATTCTCAGGTGTCCCTTTGTCATTTACAATAAACGTCAAGCCGAGCTTTGTGTGTTGTGTCGCACGTGTACCTTGTGAAAGCCGAACTTCAATATTTCCGGGGCGAGAGCCTGAACCTACCGCGTAAATATCTTCAACAGGGAGATTGAAGTTTTCTGAGAAAAGTTGGATAATGGGATCAAACTTTTTCGTGGATGTGTTGCTTAAACCACCCTCAAAGGTTTGACACATATTCGTGTATCTTGATTGAAGTTCACTTGATATATCCATATTGGTTCTTAAGGTAAATATGCAATGATTCTATAAATTCAGCTGGGTATTTTATAAGAGTGCTGCATTCAACTCTTTTAAGAAAGCCTAATGTAGCTCGCAAAGAAAGTGGTGTTAGAGGTTCGGAGATAAAATCTAAAATCGGAGTATAATTTACTCCTAATGGATATGGGCTTGATTCTATCGCAAATAAATCTTGTCCGAGATCCTGATAAGCGGATTTAGGCCATTTAGCTTTTTTTCGTTTATGGCTGATATTATCAAGCCTTTTAGAAGTTTGAAGATGTGACATAATCCTCTGGGCTACCCAACTTGATACGGCAACATTTACTGCGTTGCCTATAACTTTCCATCGCATAGAATTTTTAAACCCCTCGGATTCGATTGGTTTAGTCCAATCAATGGGGAAGCCTTGAAGCCTTTCGGCATCGTGTATACTGGGACATCCAAAGAAATTGTTGTGAATATCCCAGATTGCAGGAGAAGACGGAAGTCCAAGGCTTGAACCACATTTGAGGGGAGGTATCGAGTCTTTAGCCCATCCAATACCAATCTTTCCCTCCGTCCAATAGAAACCATAGGCTGCTGCCGTATTGTTTTGTAATGATTCAGAAGTCGGTTTTTCATCAATGTAAGCATCAATTATTTCTTCGGTAGGAAAGAGAATGTCTTTGGGGGACATTACAATAGAAGCGATTAGGACAAAACGAGGCCTTCGCTGTGGTATTCCTAGGGAACGCGGGTCAATTAAACGATAGGCCCAGCTATATCCGAGATTGTGAAGTTCTGCAGTGATATAACTAAGAATCTCTCCTGAATGTAGCGAAATTATATTGGCAACATTTTCAATTACTATATGCTTGGGCTTGTTTGTGCGAACTAATCTGAAAATCTCCGTAACTAATGAAGATTCATGTCCCTGCATGCCCTTTTTATCTCCTGCAATACTAATGTTTTGACAAGGGAAACCTGCGCATAGAATGTCACAATCAGGCAATTCTTTGAGTTGGCGTACATCATTATTGATTTCAGCAGTGGGGAATTGAGTTTTAAGTATGGATTGAGCTTCCGGCATAATCTCACACAAAAGTCTTTCGGACGTGTTATACGACCTAAAGCCGGACTCAATTCCTCCTATTCCTGCAAATAACCCTATTGTTCTCATCTTAGTAATTCCAAGCCAATTATGTATGTTAATTTGGGAGGAACGGCATTGCCTATCATTTTTTGCAATGCTACTCTATTAAGTGCATTGGAAAATTTGAAATGGTCGGGAATAAATTGAACTCTTGCGGCTTCATGAGGCGTAAGTGTCCTCCGAAGATTGGGATGGCAGAAACGACCTTGTCCTATAGAACCAAAACCACTTGTGATTGTAGGCGCAGGTTTATCTGCGTACATCCTGCCGTAAACAGATGTGTATCTATTGTTTGGCGTTCTCTGACATTTAGGCCTTTCTTGATATGGTAGTTCATAAAGGTCGTTGTCAAAAAGAAAATCTATTCTATCTTGATTGACTTTTGAGTGAGTTGCTGACGAATTAAATGTACTTGATGCATCGTAGGAGTTAGTCAAATCACCAATAGCCCACATTACAGATCGAAGCTCTTTTCGTCTGTAAGGAGTAAGGTCGATATTTATCTTATCTATTGTTCCTATTAACAAAAATCGACGTCGATTTTGTGCAACTCCAAAGTCACTCGCCATTAACAAATGTTCTGATAAATGATAACCTTGATTTGCAAGGGTGTTTTTTGCATTTTCAAGAACATTATTTTTGTCATGGCGTATACCTTGTACATTTTCGATAATAAAATAAGAAGGCTTAAATAGCTCTATGAATCGACAAGCCCTAAAAAGCAACTGGTTTCGTGGATCATCACGT
Source organism: uncultured Muribaculaceae bacterium (assembly GCA_910588245.1). Lineage (GTDB taxonomy): Bacteria > Bacteroidota > Bacteroidia > Bacteroidales > Muribaculaceae > Lepagella. The sequence continues at coordinate 61,102 of CAJUQP010000013.1, forward strand.
CGAGTATGATTATTCAAGTCGCTATGCCCTTGACAAGGTGGCCCAGCAATCAAAAAGTCAATTCGACCAACCTTATCTATGAGACTGTGTTCTTCTGTGGTGGGCTGTTCACCAAGTCCTCCGTTAATAATTTTAGTTATATCATCTGTGATGACGTTACTTGTTGGGAAATTTAGAGAATAATTTAGAGACGCTGTGGGTTCTAGATCAATTGCAAAAACTGGCTCGATGGAACGATTAAGTGCTTTTGCCGCTTCAATAACCCCAAGAGACATTGGCCCGGTTCCACAAAATAAATCAGCTAATCTGATTTTGTCTTCTTTTGGGGAAAATATAACTGGTGAAGCACTCCTAAGCCATGCCTGATCGAAATCTTGAAAATCGGAAGGAATGGAAGTTATTTCTTCATGACCATCCCTACACAGAATAAATCTATGAATTTGGCTACCGTCAAATTCATATCTTTCAATATCAAGATTCATCTTTGAAGCCGCTTCGTCCATAAAAAACGAGGAATTTCCGAGTAGTGCTGACGGGCGACCGAACCTTTTGCGGCCACAAGGAAGTTCTTTAATATGATGTATATGAGTTGTTACTTACATAGATTGGTCTTTGTCAGCGCGAGCGCATCGTGAATTGCAAAGTTACTAAATTTTTTCGATATTTTCTTGCAAGACGATGACAAAGTTGATAAAGAAAATATATCTTTTCTCGGCAAGAGAGTTGGTATTGTCGCGGTACTGGTCGGAGGATTATTGGCGCAATGTCAGGAGGTCTTTTGTGTGGAGTGTCTGCAAATGTAGCGGATGGCGTGCTGGAGGAAGGTGATGACTGACCACTTTCGTCATTTGGCAAGGCTCAAGCGCAGTTCTATTCTCGATGGCGTAGGTAATGCTATTCTAAGTCTGTCTCCAGATCGTCAAAGTCATCGCGCAGAGTCTCGATGTCGTCACGTAGAGTTTCATAGCCGGGCGATGTGGAATCCATGCTGTCAAGATTCCTTTCAAGTGCACTGATCCGGTTCGAAAGATTGTTGACTCTGGCGTCAAGCTCTGCTTCCTGTTGGCGGTCTCTGAACATCTCCGCGTCATAATACCTGGCATATGTTTCAGAGTCATTTATATGGCTTTTCTTTTTTCCGAAGATGTAGCGGGCGACAATGGCCATCCCAAGATAATCCCAAAATCCCATAAAAAAGCTGTTTAAAATCATAGACTCAACCTTTGAGTCATATATGAAAGTTTATCGGCTCAAAATTACAGAAATTTCTTGAATTATCGGCTTGAAGTGAGCCAATTTGTGATGGATTATACTGTTTTTTGAGCCGATTCTGGCACGACAGCACATCCAGTGAAGAACCTCTGTTGTCTATTCCTCTCCATAGGGGGTCGTGGGTTCGGCGGCGGCGGGAGGTGTCTCGATGACGCAGGGATAATGGATTTCGGCATTGTGTGGGGCGGTGATGCGGGAGTAGAGGTTGCTCAAGATTGCTTCACGGGTGGCCTTCGGACGGATCTCGCATTCCCATACCCGGATCACTCTCCAGCCGGCGAGCTCAAGGTCGACAGTGTTGGCATAGTCGCGTGCCATGTTCATGGCAATCTTGTGTTTCCAGAAGTCTACGTTCGACTTCGGCAGACGGAAATGGCTGCATCCCTCATGGCCGTGCCAGAAACAGCCGTCGATGAAAACGACTGTCCGGTATTTCTTGAGGACAATGTCGGGAGATCCCGGCAGCTTCCTGTTGTTGACGCGATAGCGCAGACCACGGGAGAAAAGATACTTCCGGACGATCATCTCCGGCTTCGTATCCTTTCCCTTGATGGCCGCCATGCAGCGGCTTCTCTGCTCCGGTGTCATAACGTCTGCCATGTCTCTGTCTGCTTACTATTGATCCACACGGTCTTCTCCCTGTTTATATACATAACGCATAGAGGGTTTGTTCATTGTCCCCCTGATGCCGGAAGTCGAGTGGAGTCCGGAAGTCTATCAATAAGGCAAATAAGTTCATGATAAAGACAACCCTTAAATATGTATACAGGATCAGGGCATCGAGCCGGAAGGATATCTGCCCGGGGTGCGGAAGGAAGACGTTTACCTCTTATGTGGATCGGCGTGGAGAAGAGTGATGCAAACAATTTTTAATATTTTATTTACATACTCAAAATATTTATGAAATAATCTCAGGATAATTTTGCAGCGAGAAAACAGATCAAATTAACGAATGAAACAGATTCCACTGCTAATACTTGGCTCGCTTTTATCACTCCCGGCGTTCGGGCGTGAAATATCCGGCATAGTGGTTGATTCCTCAACCGGTGAAACTCTTGTCGGGGCCACGGTCTATGTGAAACAGCTCCCCAAATTGGGTACAGCCACAGGACTTGACGGGACTTTCAGTCTGAAAACCGATATTGAGAATCCGACGCTGGTATGCTCGTATCTGGGCTACGAAACTCAAGTCATAAACAAACCGGGCACCACTCCTTTGACAATCAAGATGGCTGAATCTACGGCCGAACTTTCTGAAGTGGTGGTTACGGCTTCTGTTTCAAATACTGAGACAGGAGCCCGGATGATTGAGCGTAATTCGATGAATGTGGTCAACGTCATGAGTTCCCGGGCCATGGAGCTTTCCCCTGACATTACCGTGGGAAACATTATCCAGAAAATGTCGGGAGTCACCACAGAACGCAATTCTTCAGGCGAAGGACAGTATGCTATCCTCAGAGGAATGGACAAACGATATAACTATACGCTGGTGAACGGCGTGAAAATACCGAGTCCGGACAACAAGAACCGTTTTGTGCCTCTTGACCTGTTCCCGTCAGAAATCCTTGACCGTATCGAGGTGTATAAGTCTATGATGCCAAATCTGGAAGGCGATGGAATCGGGGGAGCGGTAAATCTTGTGATGAAGGATGCTCCGTCGCGACGGTTATTTAATGCCAATGTCACCACGGGATATAATGCCTTATATCTCGACCGTGATTTCCTTTCGTTCAATCATGGCGCAATCCGTAGAAAATCGCCTAACGAGATAAAGGGTACAACAGGCGATTACGGTGTGAAGGACACAGACTTCACCAATGCCAATTTGCGTGTGAAAAGTTCTCGTCCATTGCCCGACATTCTTGCCGGGATATCATATGGCGACCGATTCCTCAACGATAGGCTGGGGGTCATAGCCTCCGTAAGTTATCAGAATATTGATCGCGGAAAGAACAGCGACTGGTATTACCGTTCCTCTTACATGACTAATGGCGTCGAGCGCAGGGAATATTCGGAAAACCGGCAGCGTCTCTCCATACATGGCAAATTCGACTATGTGTTCTCGCCCCGACATAAGCTCTCCTGGTATAACGGCTGGCTGAACATGACCAATGAGCAGACCCGTCAGGCGCAGGATGACAAGACAGCATCCGTGCGTATGAGATGGAACCGTCAAGCTATATTCAATTCCACCCTTCAAGGGAGCCATCTCTTATTCAATGATAAGTTTAGAATTGATTGGAAGGGAGTTTTCTCCAACGCAACAAACCTTACTCCTGACAATGCGACTATCAATATTCAGGGCAGTCATATCGCCACAAGCAAGGCAGCGGTGCGCCGCTGGGAGCATAACTCAGACCGCGACTGGGCCGGATATTTAGATTTGTCATATAATTGGGGCTTCTGTGACTTTTCGCTTGGAGGAATGTGCCGCAACAAGAAACGAAACAGTTTTTTCAACGAATACACATTCGATTCCGCTACAGGAACCGGACACGTACAGATGTTTGGCCAGGACTGGAACAACTTTGACGGAATACTTATAACGCCGCGGGAGTTCGGCGACGTTGGAGATCCACTCAATTATGATGCTGATGAGAAAGTAGCCGCGGGTTATGCGATGGCGGAACTCACTCTGGCGGAGTGGAAAATTATCGCCGGTCTGCGCATTGAAAACACGAGTCAGGGATATTCACTGAAATTTCCACGAGATGTGGATCCTGACGGCCGACAGAAGTACACCGACTGGCTGCCAAGCCTGCACATAAAGAGGATGCTGACCGACAGGATGAATCTGCGGTTGAGCTATGCCAGAGCCATCAACCGCCCGAGTTTCTTCGAGATTGTCCCTTACAGCATTATCAACGAAGAATATAAGGAGAAAGGCAATCCTTCACTCAAACATACCGTAGCCGACAACATCGACCTGAGGTGGGAGTCTTTCCCGAAATCTTCCGAGCAATTCATGGCAGGGCTATTCTATAAACACATGCGCAACCCGATAGAATACGGACTTATCAACGAGGGACAGGACACCTACTATATGCCGATGAATATGGGAAACGCCAACAATATGGGAGCGGAATTCGACATGCTGAAGTATTTCAGTAAATTCGGCATCAAGGCGAACTACACCTTCACTTACTCACGGATCACAACCGACAAACGTACAATGGATGGGAACGACATAATTACTGTCAGGCAGAGCCGTCCGCTTTTTGGACAGGCAGCCCATGTGGCCAACCTCTCTCTGCTTTTCAAAGACACCCGCAACGGCTGGGACGCGCAGCTTACGGGAAGTTATATCAGCCGGCGGCTTGCCGATGTAAGCAACTGGTATGACAACGATATCTGGGAAAACGATTATTTCCGCATGGAACTCTCAGCTGAGAAATCATTCAGCTGCGGATTGTCGGTATTTCTGAAAGCTTCCAATCTGCTCAACCTGCCGATGATAAGATACTATCATAAAGGCCCGCATACTGACAGCCTCACGGATGTGGAGCGTGTCGGAGGCAACGTGGTTGAACGCAAGGAACGCTACGGACAGACCATATTGCTTGGAGTAAGATTCAAGCTATAACCTTATAAACCATTATGAATCATCATTTCAATAACAACAAATTCATGCAGATGAAAAATTTACTCTTCGTCGCCATGATTGGCGCAACGATGTCGCTCGCCGCATGCGGCGACAACAATGAACCGGAACTTCCATCGTCAGAGACGGAGGTATCCGAGACAGAGATGACAGTGTCCGGGACATGGAAGGCGGGCTCAGAAATCAAGCTCGGCCGTCATCTCGTAGTCCCGGAAGGAGAAAGCCTTACTATCGAGCCGGGAGTGAAGATAATTGTCTCCACCGCGGGTGTCGGAATCAACCATACGCCGATCGAGGTCATTGTCAAAGGGAACCTCTATGTGCTCGGAAGCGAGGAGCAACCTGTGTACTTCACCGTAGACGAATCAAAACGCACGGCGACCAACATATTTGCCGGCCTGTGGGGAGGCATCATCGCCACGGAATCATGCCAAGAGATGGTGATCGACCATGCGGTGATCGAATACACCGGGGGACAGGTGATCGAAGGATCGCCATCAGCCACTTCCGGCATCTACACTGCCGGCGATGACGCATATCCGCAGATCACCACGACTAACATCAATGGTAAATATGTCATTACAAACTCGATTATCCGCAACGGATGGAGCGACGGTATCTATTTGATGGGAGGGTCGGCCATCATCTCCGGCAACACATTCGCCGCCAACGGCTACAGTGGTGCCGAGGCTGTGAATATCAAGGCGGGGGTAAAAGCCGACATAGCCGGCAATATAATGTTCAGCCCCAATACCAATGGTCTGAAGCTATCCTCCTCAGGGCAGAGCGAGACCCGCGGGCAGGCTGTGGCAAATGCCTACAACAATACTATCATCAACGCGGGATGGCGACGCGACGGTGAGAAAGGGGGCTGTGTGTATGTAGAGAAAAACTGTCTTGCAAATGTGGTGAATAATCTGATGGTGAACTGCAAGTTCCGTGCCATGACACCAAATTATAAGAATCCGAATTCCTCCGATGCAGGATATGACGACAAATCGGTAATTGATCACAACATGTATGTGTCAGGCACACAGAAAAGTCCGATTGTATACCCCGAAGAAAGCAACGTGGCTTACGCATTCGAAGGCTACAACTACGAGCATAAGAGCTATAATCCCGCAGTTGACTCCCACAGCGTTATAGCGACCGCTGACAACCTTGTGAATCCGGGATTCTTCAATTTCGATATCAACGCGGTAGGTCTGACCGATTATGTTTATAATCCGGCATGGGATTTCCATCTGTCGGCCGACTCTCCCGCGCTCGGAGTGACTTCGGCTTCTGTGACCCCTTGCTTTGCAGGCGGCCTTGAAATCAATGGCAAATTATATCATTCACCCGCTCTTGAGCCTCACTTCGGCGCATACGGCGCCAAATAAAAAAAACAATGATACGCAAAACATTCACATTAATTCTTCTGGCGCTTGCGGCGGCGTTCAATGCAGGTGCGCAGACCTCCGCCTCCGAGCTGACTGGCGATGTCAGGCTGATGATCGGTAATGATCTCGGGCGCAACGGATATTACGAACAGAAGCCTATAGCCGAACTGATGGGTAAAGTTGCCGAAGCGGTGGGCCCGGATGCCTTTCTCGCACTTGGCGACACCCATCACTATCTTGGAATAGGATCAGTGAACGACCCGTTGTGGATGACAAATTACGAGCTGATTTATTCTCATCCGGAACTTCAGATAGAGTGGTGTCCGATTCTTGGCAACCACGAGTATCGGGGCAATACGCAGGCAGTGATTGATTATTCCGGTGTCAGCCGCCGCTGGAGGATGCCGTCGCGATATTATACCAGGATATTCGACAATGACGGCACACGCGTAAAAGTCGTATTCATGGATACAGCTCCGATAATCGACAAATATCGCAACGATATCTCCGAGTATCCAGAAGCGTGTAAGCAGAATGCCGACGCTCAGTTGCGCTGGCTCGACAGCGAGCTCAGCCGCGATGATAATGCCGCCTGGACGATTGTGGTAGGCCATCATCCTATATATGCCCAGACTCCTAAGCAGAAAAGTGAGCGTGAGGACATGCAGAAGAGGGTAGACCCCATATTGCGGAAACATAAAGTGGATATGTATGTCGGCGGACATATCCATAACTTTCAGCACATACGCAAGAATGGCATTGACTATGTCACCAACTCCTCAGCTTCACTCTCCCGTCAGGATGTGACGGCAACTGACGGCACTGTGTTCTGCAGCGGTGTCTCCGGCTTCTCTATGCTCACCGCCACTCCGAGTTCCCTCATTCTCTCTATGATTGACAACACCGGAAATATAATCCATCAGGTCAGCCGCAACAAATAAGAGGTTGATTAAGAAGCAATGTTAAATTATGGGCGGCACTTTTTTGTCAAAATACAATCGCGGCGGAGTAGCATTTCCCGCCTGCTCCTTCACCTGCAAGAAAGAACTGTTCCAAGAATGCGTCCCATGATTTAACGTTGCTTTTTAACGACCTCTATGTGCCCCTTTGCAGTTGCCTCGGAAATCATACGCATAAGAGTTCTGTTACTGATCTGTTTGGATAAGGAGGGTAGAATATCAGCTGCTTTGAGAGTGGATTATAGTGTAAGAATTGCAGTATTTCGATTTATGTGGTCATATCAATATCGTTAATCGCGATAGCTGTTTTGACTAAGATGTGCAAACGGTCCGGTACAGGTCATTATCGATTCGTTTTAAAAAATGTAGCAACTACTCAGTTATTCGTTTGAAAAAGTGTAATGGAGGTATGTTTATTGGGTCGAAAAAGTGTAACTCTTGTTCCGCTAAATTGAAGAATCCATGCTCAAAAAAATTAATCAGTCCTCTGCGTATTCGTAGTATATGTCCCACAATGTATCAGGGAAGCCATACCCACAACATTCTACAGACTCAATCATCTTTTTCATGCGAGAGAAATAGTCAGACATTAGTCCGTTAGACGATATGAATTTGACTGCTTTATCGAAGTTATTTTCCAATGCTGTGTAAAACGGTTCGTCATAATCTCCAAACTGAGCGGTCAGACTACATCCTTGTTCTACATAATATAGCATCAAATCTGCAATAGCATGAGAATCTGGTACAAGTTTTTTGAATGCGGTTATCAGTTTATTGCATTCTCTGAAACTTGGATCTTTGGGCCAGTCATTCCGTCCATAGAACTGGATGCGGATTGCTTTCTTGTATTTTTCAAGCTCGGCGTCGCTGTTAGGTTCAAGATAAAACTCAAGCCAAGAATTAGCTTCCTTGCTTGCATCATACAACTGGAGCATAATATCAACCACCTGTTCTTTTGAAAGAGCGGACAGATGTTTCTTTAATTTTGCTTTTGACATTTTGGTACAATTAAAGTGAATTTATTCGGAAACCCTATTGAAGCGACTTATGCGCTCGCTTACGATGCGGACATAATTGCGTTTCAGCTTTTCGGTTAGAAAACTGTGGTCAACAAGTCGCTTTGCTTCTTCAGGGAATCCGATATATTTGTTTAAGATTCTGTCTACACGTTTTTTCACCAAGCCGATTTTGTCTCCGAATCTCTCAAAATCCAGACGGCAGGGGTGGCCGGTTCTGTCGTAAACGTCGCTCTTTTCTATATCAGATGACAGTCCACCGTCAAGACCGAAGTCATCGCCGTTGACATGTAGGCTGGTATTGATGAGGTCGTAAGCCGGGGCCAAACGGTAATCCTGCCCATCAAGAATAAGAGAGAAATTCTTCAGATGTGCGTCACCGTTGGCATAGATATAATTGAACACCACAAGTTCAAAGAACCTCTCCATATCAACCATCCATGCCGCGACATTTGCTCTTATTGCTTTGGCAATATCTTCATAGCAACCGTTGTATTTGAACTGGAGTCCGGCGGTCTGTTCATTCTTGCCTATTATCGAGGCGAAATCCTCCATCGGTAGTTTTGACCCATCGGGGAGAATGTCGAAACGTCGTGTAATATACACCGGCTGACCTTTGGGCATAAAGCATAGACCATTGGCCGCTGTCTGTATGCCGTAAATCTGTGAGGCAATCTGCATGGTAAGATGCTCGTTGGCAGGAATCATCTTGCGGTCACGAAGAGTCTTGTCCCACGGAGCGGGTTTCAATATATGCGTCGAACGCTCATTGTCGCCTGCTATATTGATAGCATCAGCATTTATTATACCCGGGAATTTTTCCTGAACACCTGAAACCGATATGCGGTGCATGGCATCCGCAATCTCGCCGACATTTCGGAACTCGTCAATGTCAAATCCAAGTATTGGATTCACTTTTGTTTTACCAAATAGTAATTTGGCTGATTTTGGGCTATAAGTGTCAAATCCTTCCAAAAGAGAAGCAGGGCAGTTCTTTATTTCAATCATTGGTAATCCTCCTGACATTAACGGCTCCTATAAAATCTCTGTCAGCCATCGCCTCAAGCAGTCCGAAAAAATCTTGTTCATCAATTTTCAACGACCGACAAATCACACGACGATTTGCTCCCTCCGGAATCATATTTGAGAAGAAAGGGAACAAGTGCTCAGAATAAAAAACTTCGGCTCTTTTGGGTAATGTTGCAGAAATAGGGGGCATCGTAGAATCAAGATAATCTTCACAATACTGGAAAGAATATCCGATTCCCGGATGCTGCTCTGTCAATATACCCGCCTTTGTATTATTGAAATATACCACAAGCTTTTTCATACGGTCTGCCTTATACGATATTCTATCTCAATGCCAAGGACATCAAGAATTTTCTTCACTGTGCTAAGTGCAGGATTACCCTTGCCACGCTCAATATCCTTGATTGTAGCAAGACCCACTTGCGACATTTCAGCAAGATCCTGTTGGGTGAGGGAAAGCGTTTCCCTACGCTGTTTCATTATATCCATCAGTTCCATAGTCTGACATAATAAACTTTTACGCAAAAATAATGAGAATCTCTGAAACTGCCAAATAGAAGTATAATAAATCATACTTTTGGCAGCTATGTCATCATTAGTTTTGAAATCGGCTGAATAAAGTACGATATATAGGACTTTTAGGCTGTTGGAGGAAAATAAATTTGGTGGATTTGTGAAAAAGTATTAACTTTGCGCCCAAATTAAAATGAAACAAATGGCAAGACGGCATTGCAACATACTAATCATCAAAGGTATTCAAAGCTTAAAAGGCTTTGAACGCAATGCATGTGTGCTTATGCCGTCAACAACAGGCACATCATATTGCGGAACTGTCCGACGGTTTCGTTTCAGTAACCCAACTGACATAAGTTAGTCTACAAATACAGACTACTGAGATATAACGACTGTCGGAAAGTTCTTACCAAGCTTCCCGACAGTCGTTTTTTTGTGTCCTCACCGATATAACCTTCTCCATCGCGATTAGCTGCGGACACATATTTCAATAATCGCGTCTTATGACGCATAATTTCAAAAAAGAATGATCAATTTCAAAAAGTACAGTTCCATCGACAATGTCATCACTCGTGACTTCATGGAGCGGGTCTGGGCAGAAATGCCGACAGACCTCGAATGGGTAGTGCAGGAGAAGGTGCATGGTGCAAACACCAGCTTTCTCTGCGATGGCGATGAAGTGAGATTTGCCAAGAGGACGTCAGTGCTCTCCGAGGATGATAAGTTCTATGACTTCCCGTCATTGCTTGAAGCCTATAAGCCAAGAGTGGTGTCTTTGTTCAAGAGAATCCGCGATACATATCCTGCCGTTTCCGCCATCTCTGTGTTCGGGGAGATGTTTGGCGGTCGCTATGCACACGAAGGAGTGCCCGCTGTCAAGGGTCTTACCCTGATCCAGAAAGGGGTAAACTATACTCCCATCCACGAGTTTTACGGATTCGACATCTATGTGTTTGAAGGGGAAGCGGGTTACTATCTTGCAGTAGATGAAGTCAATTCTCTCTTTGAAGCAGAGGGCTTTTTCTATGCACGAACCCTGATGAGAGGTTCGCTTGCAGAATGCCTGAAATATCCCAATGCATTCCAGAGCAAAATCTCACAGTGGCTTGGCTTGCCTGACATTGACGACAACATCTGCGAGGGTATCGTGATCCGTCCTGTCACGCCTCAGTATCTTAGGAATGGCTCCAGAGTCCTGATTAAGAGCAAAAACGCCAGATTTGCCGAAAAGAAATCGGTAAAGACACGCAACAAGCTCTTCACGGAACCCGTACCATACAGCGACTCTTTGAAGGCTCTTCTTCCTGAGCTGGAAGCATACGTCACCGAGAACAGGCTGAACAATGTTATCAGCCATATCGGAGAGGTTACGCTACCCAAGGATTTGGGGAAAATCATGGGGATGTTCTCAAAGGATATCCTTGAGGATTTTCTGAAGGAGCACGGTGGTGCATACACCGCTCTTGACAAGTGCGAGCAGAAATCACTCAACCGCGAACTCAACAAGCTATCCACCGGCTTCGTCAAAGAGATCCTACTCAGTAAAGCATATATAATCCCCTAATCATCAGCTATTCATCTCCGGTCCTCTCCGCCGGAGATGGATTCAGCTAAAGTTTTACGAATTCCTGAAGAAAAATGAAAATACAATACGCATCTGACCTCCATTTGGAGTTTCATGAAAACAGCCGTTGGCTGAAAGAGAATCCGCTGACAGCAGCCGGCGATGTTCTGATATTGGTCGGTGACATCGGCTATCTCGGAGATGACAACTACGGGCGACATCCCTTTTGGGACTGGTGTGCAGAGTCTTTCCGTCAAACTATCGTAATTCCCGGAAACCATGAACTATACAAAAGCTTTGACATCAACGACCTTCACGAAGGCTGGCAGCTTGATATTCGGCCCAATGTCAAGGTGTGATTCCATATCGGTGACTTCTGCCTCGGTGGTGCGGATGAATGGAATAAGATTCTTGACCGCCTGAACGGCAGAATCTACCTCGTTCTCGGTAATCATGACCTCAAGAATATCCGGCAGGGACTCATAGATAGGTTCGAGCACGTTGCAATGTCGATGTGCATTCAGGTCGAGAAGAAGAAAATCTACTTGAACCACTTTCCCTATCTGTGCTTTGATGGCGGCTATCATAACGATGTATGGCAACTGTTTGGCCATGTGCATAGCCGCCCATCGAACACCGGGATTGACGCCGGGCGACTTCAGTATCTCTTCCCGACACAGCTTGATGTCGGGGTAGACAACAATAACTTTACGCCTCTGTCTACGTATTCCGGACGATATCCGTTCACTCATTCCGGTGATATCCGTTCACTCGG
>CAJUQP010000014.1 GCA_910588245.1 uncultured Muribaculaceae bacterium
CAGGTTATGAACGGGCGCGAAAAGAGGGTGCATCAGAATTTTGATACACCCTCTTATTGTATCCGTACTTATGCCATCCGCACTTCCGTCAGTGGTGATGACATATGGCCTTATCTCAGTGCATATTCCTTCCCCGGAGAAGAAAACTCTATACTGAACCGCGTCATGCCGTCGGGATATGTGCGCAGCGAATACTGTGCCTTGTGACGGTTGAGGATTTCACACACCAGAGTCAGGCCAAGGCCGCGTCCCTCCCTCTTGGTGGTGAAAAAGGGGCGGAATAACTGTTGCGACACCTCATCACTGATAGGAGCCCCGTTGTTGCAGATCTCTATGGCCGGATTACCATTTTTACGCAAGACACTGACCACGATCTTTCCTTCAGTCCCGGTGATGCTTTCAAACGCATTCTTAACCACATTGATAACCACCTGCTCGATGAGTGCGGAATCGATCAAAGCATTCACCGGCTCCGCAGCGATATGAGCCTCAAGAGAGATCCGCTCAGGCACCATCCCTCGCAAGAAAGGCAGCAGTCGGGAAAGCTCACCGTTGAGATCCACCTTTGAAAGAACAGGATCAGGCACCCTGACCACGTCAGCATACGAGCTTATGAATCCACACATCTGCGAGCATCTGTTGTCGCAGCTTTCAAGCACTTTCCGTATCTCGTCATCGTCAACCACATCCTGAATTGTCTCAAGCACCGATCTCACTCCTCCCATCGTATTGTTGACCTCATGGGATATGGTGCGGATCACCTTCTCGTAAGCCTCGCGTTCAGCCTTCATGACCTCCTCCGTCAGACTCTCGATAAGATAAAACTCCCGGCTGAAACCGGTCTGCACGAAACTGAGGTGATAACAACGGTATGTCCTCACATCACCGCGTCTCACCACCCTTGATTCACCCACAGGAACTTTCATCATCTCTCCGCACAGCTCGCTACACAGGTCCGGCAGGCTCCTCCCTATAATATCCTTCTCCCGGCCTGAACCAGTGATTCTCAGGAATGCCTCATTGGCCATGGTAAAGCGCCCGTCGAAATCAAGCATCGCGACCCCCATGGGCGACGCCTTGATGAGAAGGCTCAGGAAACTGTCCTGTTCAAGATTCCGGAGCCTCTCATTACGCAGACGGTCGATCATCATATTGAAGAGATTGACAATCCTGTCGGCATCATGTTCACCTACATTTGTAAGCCGATTGTTGAAATCTTGCGAGGAAATCAGTTCCATACCTCTCATCACAGTAAGTTTCGGCATCACCACACTCCTGAAAAGCAGGACCAGAAGCACTCCGGAGAGAAGTACAGCTCCATATACATACCAGATGTCGGTCTTAGGATGCCATATGGCGAAAACCGACAAAATAGCGACACACAACGCCAACAATACGAAAATCCACTTCGATCCTATCATTTGAGTCCGTATTTCTCCATCCTGCGGTAGAGAGTCTGTCGTGTTATACCCAGTATGCGCGATGCCTGGGCAAGATTACCATCCGCTTTGGCGAGAGCGTCTTCTATCACCGACCTCTCGGTCTGGCCGAGAGTGCCCCCTTTGCGGACATCAGGCTGCATCTCCACACCGGGCTGGGAGGCGAACGCCTCTTTCTGCAGCACATCACCTCCTATAAGTACAGCCCGCTCCACCATATTGCGAAGCTGGCGTATGTTACCGCTGTAAGGGAGGCGCGTGAGATATTCCATGGCGTCGGCCGAAATCTCGGGAAGTCGCAGCCCATTAGCCTCCGCCGAAGCGCTGATGAAATGGCGCACGAGAAGAGGTATGTCGCCACGGCGCTCGCGCAGGGCCGGCACATGCAGGGTTATCAGGTTGATCCTGTAGAAGAGATCCTCGCGAAACGTACGGTCGCCCACCATCGCCGCAAGATCAGCGTTAGTGGCACATACCACCCTTATGTCGACCTTACGGGTGCGGCTCTCGCCGAGCGGCTCGAAAGTATGCTGCTGTAGCACGCGGAGAAGTTTCACCTGGCAACTCATGTCGAGATCACCTATCTCATCAAGGAATATCGTCCCTTTGTCCGCGAGCTCGAAACGCCCTTTCCGTGCGGCGACGGCACCGGTGAACGCCCCTTTCGTGTGGCCGAACATCTCGCTCTCAAAAAGCGACTGGGCGATTCCGCCAAGATTGACCATGACGAAAGGATTCTCCTTTCGCCTGCTGTTAGCATGGATGGCGTTGGCGATCATCTCCTTGCCCGTGCCGTTCTCTCCGAGGATCAGAACGGGAGCATCAGTCGGAGCAATACGCTCCACTGTGGAAAGCAGCTCCACAAGAGCCTTATCGTTGCCTATAATGCCGCATCGGTCGAAAGTTCCGTTGCAAACGGGAAGATCCTGCCGGGAGTTGAGACTCAGGGCGGTCTCGATCCTCTGCAGGAGCACACGGTTTGTCCATGGCTTGGTGATGAAATCATAAGCCCCCGCCTTCATCCCTTCCACAGCCAGCTCGATACTTCCCCATGCGGTGATGAGTATGACCGGAGTGTCTGGCTGGAATATCCTCACTTTCCGCAATAAGGCTATCCCCTCCTCTCCTGTCGTGGCACGGCTGTAGTTCATATCCATTATGACAAGGTCATAGCCGCGAGAGCGCACCTTGTCGAGCGCCTCGCCGGGGTCGGCGGCCACATCCGTGGCATATCCGGCCCTCTTCAGGAGAAGACCGAGCGACATCCGTACGGTGTCGTCGTCATCAACAATCAGAATCATTCTCGTTATTGACAAAATAATAATCTATTATGTGAAGCCTCACAAAGAGAGTATAATGCAAATATACGATTTTATAATAAAATCGCCAAATGGATTGACATTTTTATACAGAAATACAATCAACGCAGTCTTTTAATTCGGTCACTTCACTATGGCGTCGAAATCAGAGTCGATTCCGGTGTTTCTCTGATAGTCCCATAGAGTCAGGCTGCGTATCTGATAATAGTATAGCCAGAATGAATAGAGTTCGTTGACATATTCACGCCTCGCCTCATCTTTCTTCACACGGGAATCATTGAGGTCGAGTGTGGAGATCTTGCCGATGAGGAAGGTCTCCACATTGGTGGCATAGCGTTTCTGCGCTATCTCATCGGCACGACGGGCGGTCTGAAGCTGACGGAGCTGGTTGCCGTAGCGTTCCACAAGGATAAAGAGATTCTGACGGAAATTCTGGGTCTCCTGGCGCACCTGGCTCTCGACAAGCCGACGGTTGCTCTCGGCAACCTTCACCTTCCCTTTCCTGCGTCCCCAGTCAACAAGAGGGATCTCGAATCCAATCTCCACCACCTGATTGTCTTTAAGGTTCTGATAACCGCCGGCAAAAGTGTGGTCGGTGCCGGTATAGCCTATCTGTGCGAACAGGTTGATCTCACGCTGAGCGCCTTTCGCCTTGGCCACCTCATAGTCGGCCTCAAGCTGGCGCCGTATCATCTGCTTGGCAAACTGATTGTTGTCGAGAGCCTTCTCGAGAGCGTCGGCATAGGCAATCTCCACCTCAGGGACATCCAGCGGAATCTCAGGCTCGATCTCCACATCTTCCTCATAGTCGAGGAAGGAACGGAGCTGAAACATATTGCTTTTCAGATTGCTTTCGCAGTCGGTCATATCGGTGCGGGCATTAAGCAGGTTAAGCTCCATCTGCAGAAGGTCATTCTGGCTTATGCGGCCCATCTCACGCTTCTCCTTGGCCACCTCGTAGAGACGCTCAGAGTTCTCAAGATTCTGCACTGCGATCTGGTAATTCTCCTTAGCCATGAGCAGCGAGAAATAATACTGTATGGCGGTCGTGGCCACATCTTCCGACGCGCTGAGGAAGCGTGCCTTAGCCTCATCGTAGCGCACAGGTTCGATCTTGCGGTTCCATTTGAGGTTGTTGACTCCGAATATCGGCTGGTTGAGGGTGATGGCCACAGGTATCGACATATATCGGTTGAATGCCGAGGAGCCTAACTGACGGTAGAAATCGAGCGATGAATTGACAGAGATCTTTCCCCCTGTCAGCCATATGTTCTGTGCCACCGATAGTTCTCCGTTCATCTGCAGATAATTGTTGCGAACGAAGCTGTAGCTGCCGTTGTCGTCCATATAAGGGCTATATTGCTTGTGATAGGACGGCACTGTGGCCGACAGCGCCACCTCCGGAAGAAGCTCCGCACGATATGACCGATAACTCCAATATGCACTCTTGAGCTGATTGAGTGCCACCTCGGCGTCTACACTATTAGTTCTCGCCCTGGCCATGACCTCTGGCAATGAAAGGGATAGAGTGTGTGTCTCCTGCCCCGCGGCAGGAAACACACTTACAAGGAATATAAAGAGTTGAAAAAACTGTTTACGCATATGAGTTTAAAGTTTAAAGTTGAGAGTTGAGAGTTTAGAGTTGAGGAGGTAAAGGTTAAAGGTGAGAGGTTAAAGGTTAAAGGTTAAAGGTTAAAGGTGAGAGGTTAAAGGTTAAAGGTGAGAGGGTTAAAGTAAGGGAGATATAGTAAAAGGGAGTTTAAGGAAATTAAGGAATTTAAGGAGTTTAATGAGATATAGAAGTTTGGATGAATGCCAAATCATAACTACATAACCTTTAACCTTTACTCTTTAACCTTTAACCTTTACTCTTTAACCTTTAACCTTTACTCTTTAACCTTTAACCTTTACTCTTTAACCTTTATTAACCTTATTCTTCTTTTATCGCTATTGCGGGTTCGGTATTCATGGCCCGGTGCGCCGGCCACCATAGACTGACAATCACACTTACCGCCACTATACAGAATGCCGTAGCTTCCATGCCGAACATTTCCATATTGTCGGAGCCGGGATCGGTCTTGAGCATGACCGTCCAAGCGATAGCTGCGGACAGCACTGTGGCTGAGAGAAGAAGTATCAACCCTTCTCCGATAATCCGGCGGAAAATAGCACCTCGGCTTGCCCCGCACACCTTACGGATGGCTATCTCCTGCACACGCTGTTGAACGCGGAACCAGAAAGAGCCAAGCAACCCAAGGAAAATAATTACAAAGACAAAGCATATCAATGCCCCGTATAGGCGTGCTGACACGATGTCAGCCTGCTCCGCGGCCATACGCTTATAGCTTACTTTCTCAGGGGCACTGACATAGATACTCCTGATACCCTGCATCTCCGGGCGATTCTCGAAATCTGCCATGAAAGCGTCGCCATGACCGGCCTTGACGCGTACAGCGATCTCGCTCACCAGGAATGGCTGCTCTTCCGACAAGGGGACGATAAGATTACCATAAGACCTGTTGAACATCGATTCGCGCAACACGTCGACCACATCTCCCACCATATATTTCGCCTCACCGTCCGGCGCATCTTTCACTTTTTTTCCGATAAGATCAAGAGGATGACAGCCTCCCGACTCGATTACCTCCTCATCCATTCCGGGACGCGTTGTGATCAGCACTTCCCCCCTTCTCAGGATAGCTTCAAGTTCATCGGCGCTCTTTCCCGTGGCACTCTTCAAACCGAGCACCCGCACCATCTCCGGAGTAATCATCTTTGTAAATCCGTTGTAACCAACCGAATCGGTTCCATCCGTCGGCCAGAGGGTTGTATTCCAGCTACGCTGGTACGGCGTGCCGTTCCAGGAAAGTCCGGCTACCTCCACATTTGGATTCGACCTGTATTCTTCAAGCAACACGCGTATATCACGGTTTCTATCGGCCTGCGCATTTTCCACGGCTACCGGTTCGCTATCTGCATCAGCCTTTACATCATGGATTGTCATGACATAGAGGTTTTCATCATCAAATCCCATCGGAAGTAATGTAGGGTGCAGTATTCCGTATAGCTGGGCACAGAGAATCCATATGGCAATACTCACGATAGTCAGTCCCGCTATGATCCATAGATTACCTTTCCATTCGTTGCGCATCTGCTTCAGCAAAGCCCTTTTCATATCATTATTCTTTAGAAAGTTTCATAAGACAATTTTTATTCATGACATCTCGCTATGGCAACCGCCGGCTCCACCCTCGAGGCCCGGAACGCCGGGATGAAGGCACAGAGAATGTTGAGCACGAAGCAGACCGCAAAGGCCACCGCGAAATTCTCCCATTGGAAAAGCATGGAGAACGTCGGGCGCGAATAGACCCCGTCGAGCGCCGACATATAACTGTAGTCGACCATGGTTATGAAATATGACGAAAGAAGAAGCATGAAAAGCACGCACACCACGAATCCGAGGATTCCCCCGGCAAGTGTTATAAGGAAATTCTCCCCGAGCAACTGCACGACAATGGTGGAACGTTTGGCACCGTAAGCACGGCGCACACCTATTTCAGATATGCGGCGAAGCATGCGGCTGTGGGTCATACTTCCGAGCGTGATAGCCGGAAGAAGGATAAAGACCGCATAATACATCCACATGGTTCTCTTATGAGAATCCGGTTTACCCGCCATATAATCATGGGCATTGCTGTAGAGTTCTTCCTCAATGGTGTAAGGTTGCCCTCCGTAGCGTAGTTTCATCTCCCCCTTTTTCTCATTGGCCGACGATATTACCTTCATTCTTCTCTCAACCTCCCTTTTGATCTTCGCAATATCTGCGCCGGGAGCGAGAAGCAGACGTACGACGGAGCCTCCTTCGTAAGTGGAATAATTATATGCACGCGGATCGAAAGGCATATAAAGGTTGCCGAACACCTCCCGAAGGATAGGACTCGCGTCGTCGACCACTCCGACCACACGGTAGTTGTCAAGACCGATCTTCACATCCTTGCCGGCAACAGTATCGTCGTTGAAGAGGCGACGCGCCGCACTACGCGAGAGAACCGTCACTTTGGCATCGGCATCGACCTCAGCCTTATCGAATGGACGGCCATCGATAAACCGGAAATCGTATATCTTCCAGAACTCGTCATCCACATGCATCGGCTGCAGTGCGATGAGTTTCCCCCCTTTCACGCTCACATCAGCCATCTCTTCCCATGCCTTCACCAAAGAGATTCTATCCACTTCCTCCAGTCCGGAGTAAAGGCTGAGAGCGAGATCGCTCGACAAGCCTCGTGAAAGCACTATCGGACTATCGTTCATCTCCGCAGATAGGGATTCTCCTGTCAGTATCCGTGCCCGGTTGCTTGCAGGCGCCACTTCCGCCGTCTTGATTCCTTCGGTCATGAAGAAAGCCATCACCAGGAAAATTGACAATGCAGTGCCGCTTACCGACACCCACATGGCCATCTTCTGATGCCGCATCTCATACCATATCTGTCTTAAATAATTCATTCTTTCTAAAGGTTAAAGTATTAAAGGTTAAGGGTTAAAGTATTAAAGGTTAAGGGTTAAAGCATTAAGAATACAAGGATTAAAGGATTAAAGGATCAACTGATCATAGGCGGCGAGAAAGATGAAAGAGAAGAAAGGACAGATGGGGTTGGAGAGAAAAGAGAAAGACAAGAGAGAAAACCAATTAAGAAATATTAAACCTCTTGACCTTTATCCCATATTCCCCACTCTTTAACCTTTATTCTTTAACCTTTACTCTATAACCTTTAACCTTTATTCTTTAACCTTTATTCTTTAACCTTTAACCCTTACTCTTTAACCTTTACCATCATTCGTCTTTTATCGCTATGGCGGGCTCGATCTTCATCGCCTTGCCCGCCGGCCACCACAGACTTAGAATAATGCCGATGCATACGATAACCATAGTCGCTATCTCACATTTGACGATAACATCCGTTTCCTGAGTGGAGAATACATTCAGGCTCTCAAGATTGGCAAACTTGAATACAACCCAGAAGATCACTCCTGTCAGCAACGTAGCAAATGCAAGAAGTATCATACCCTCTCCTATTATCCTGCCGAACACCGCCTTGCGGGTTGCACCGCAGACCTTGCGGATGGCAATCTCCTGCACCCTCTGCTGCACGCGGAACCAGAATGTGCCGAGCAATCCGAGCAGAATCACTATAAGGATCAGCAACATCATCCCGATGAAAGCGCGTGCTGTGCTTTCAGAACCTTCCTGATTAGAATCTCTCTGATCAGTAAGCTTTGTAAGATTCGACAAATAGAGATTGCGGTGCTGCTGCATGGCCGGAGTATTATCGAATTCCTCCATAAAATCGGTCCCTTTTCCGGGCTTTACCCTTATGGCTATCTCCCAGACATCTCCTGGATTCTCATCGTCGATAGACTTTAGTATCGTTCCTCCCCACGGCCATTCATATTCCGAACGTCTGATAAAATCTATCACATCCGCCACACGATAGTGGTTGACAGAATCTCCGGAGAAATGTACGCTTTTACCTACCAGCTCTTCCGGCTTTCTGGATCTTGAAGAATAGGTGTTCGACACCAGCACCTCGTTATTACGCAGATATCCTGCAAGTTGCTCCGCAGTCTTTCCGGAACGGCTTCTCAGGCGCAGCACCTTGGCGATGTCGGGACTTGCCGACCGGCTGTTTCCCTGATATCCTATCGTATCGGGAATCTCACTGTCAAGCTGCACCTCGTATCCATAAAAATTGTAATTGAACGGCAAAGCATTCTCCGACCATGCGGCCGCCTCAACATTCTCACTGCTTCTGATCACCCTCATCAAGGCTAACCGGTCTTCACGCTCCATAGCTTCCTTCTCTTCGCCATAGTCAGTGTATTCAGGACTTTCAGAGGGGACAATCTCCACATGCAGGGTATAGACATCTTCCGCATCGGCACCGACAGGTATTGTCATCGATCCTATCTCACTCCACACATTGATCAGGAGCACCCATATCGCCAGGCTGACAACCGCCAAAGCCACGATAAGCCAGAGATTGTCGCGCCATTCATTACACATCTGTCTCAAAAGTTTCCTTTTCATAACGCAGACTTATTTAGATCGGGCGATGGCCACGGCCGGCTCAACCCTGGAGGCTCGCCATGCCGGAACAAACGCACTGAGAAGATTCAACACAAAACAGAACACAAGAGCCACGAGAAATACGTTCCAGGTAAAGAGCATCTCCAGGGTCGGATTGGCATCAGGCACCGAGTCAAGCATAGTGTCAGTCGGGAAGAAGAGATTGTTGAGCGTAAGCATGAAAACAAAGCTCAACAGCAGACCGATAAATCCCCCCGCAGTGGTGATGATGAAATTCTCTCCGAGAATCTGATTGACTATCGAAAGCCGTGAAGCCCCGTAGGCTCTTCTGACTCCTATCTCCGAAACCCTGTGGCGCAGACGGCTCCGCGTCATGCTGCTGAGATTTATAGCGGGAAGAAGCAGAAGCACGATATAGATGATATATGTGCGGTTCTTCTTGCTTTCGTTATCCGGAGTGGTATTGCTGCCGTAATCGGCAGCGGCTATTGTCTGAGCGTCGTACGGCTGGCCATGATAAATGGCTTTCAACCCTTTTTTCTCCTTTTCAATCACAATGTTAAACCGTTTGTAGCGCGATTCGACCTCACCGCGTATGGCATTGACATCGGCATCGGGAGCAAGTAGAAGATAAGCATAGATATTACCCATATGATTCTCGCTGTCTGTCCTGTCGGACGGCCCAAGAGGCATATAGACGTCGGAGGGAGTGGACTTAAGCAGCGGCGACATGTCTTCCACAACACCTTGCACCACATAGGGCACATGCTGCATCATTATCTCGCGGCCGACGACTTTCTCATCGCTGAAAATCTTCCGGGCCACGCTACGGGTCAGTATGACCCTCTTTTCGCCCGATTCGACAGTAGCGGCGTCAAATGGTTTTCCTTCGATAAAATGAAAGTCAAACATACGCCAGAAACCGGAATCAGTCTTTTTCACACTCAAGGGTATCGTTTTCTTTCCACGCACCCCGACATTCATTGTCTCAGGCCAGCCGGAGGCATAGACAGTCTTCTCCACCCCTTCGATGCCTTCGTAAAACCGCTTTGCGGTCTCATAGGATATGCCACCCGACATGGAATAGCCTACCTCCTCATTGCTTAAATCTATGTAATGGCCTGTCAAGATGCGGTCGCGATCCGACTCCGGGGCGACAGCGGCTGTCTTAGCCTTGTCGCCCATGTAGAAGGCCATCACCAGGAAGATTGACAGCGCGGTGCCCGATATCGACACCCACGTCATCATCTTCTGATGCCGCATCTCATACCATATCTGTTTGAAATAATTCATTGTTATAAAGGTTAAAGTATTAAAGGTTAATGGTTAAAGGTTAAAGTATTAAAGGTTAATGGTAATGTCACTAAAATAAGGAAGTTTACCACTAAATCAGAGGAATGTATGCATGAAATATGACTTGATTCACAGTGATTTAGTTTTATAACTCCTTGAAAGAATCACTCAATTCTGCTCTTAATTTAGTGACATTAGGGTTAATGGTTAAAGCATTAATGGTTGCTGACTAATGATTAAAGCGTTAAGGATATAAGAATTAAGGGATCAACGGATCATAGGCGGGGAGAAAGATGAAACCTTTACTCTTTAACCTTTACTCTTTAACCTTTAACCTTTACTCTTTAACCTTTATCTTTACTCGTCTTTGATGGCTATCGCGGGTTCTATCGACATTGCGCGGCGCGCGGGATAAAGCACACTCAGCACTATGCTCAGAGCCACAAAGAATATGGCAACAAACTCTATGATGAGCACCTCTTTCCAGCTCATGCCGAGCATATCACCGGCATAATGGCAGAAAGGCCAGACGCATGCGGAAGCTATCACGGCTCCAAAGACCAGAAGTGTCATGCCCTCGGAGATAATCCTGCGGAATATCTCCACTCGTGTCGCACCGCACACCTTGCGGATAGCGATCTCGCTGACGCGCTGCTGCATGCGGAACCAGAAGCTGCCGAGGAGCCCGAGGAAGATTGTGACGAGCAGGAATCCCATAACCACGACAAACATGCGTACGGTCGTGTCGTTGTCGCGCTGGTTAGCTTCGCGTATGTCCATGAGGCTCTTTATGTCAGTGAGATAGAAATTGCGCTGCCGCTGAAGAGTCTTGTCTTTCAGGAAAGTCTGCTTAAAGCTATCGCCATAGCCGGGTTTAACCCTTACCGCCACGTGCGAAGCCCAATCATTGTTCTCATCAAGCGGCACAATCGCCGTTCCTCCCCAAGAGAGTTCATAATCGTTTCTACGCACCTGTGCGATAAGGTCTGCGACTTTATACTGTCTCGTCGAATCACCGCCGATGTAGACAATCTTTCCAAGGAAATCCTTAGGATCTCGACCCTGTTCCTCATAAGTGTCGCTGTTCGACAGCAGGATTTCCCCACGACGCAGAGATTCCGTAAGCATCTTCTCGTCCTTACCTGTCAGGCTCTTAAACTTAAGCACCTTCACGATTTCGGGAGTTCCATAACGCATATTGGCCATATAGTCGATAGAATCAGATCTGTCGCTATACTGAATGTTGATGCCCTGAAAATTATAATTATAAGGAATCGCGTTGCGCGACATAGCCACAGCCTCCACGTCGGGATGCTCCGCCAGACGGCGCAAAAGGGCGTTGCGGTCATCATAAAAACCTGCGGTGGAATCGGGAACCACATATTCCGGGCTCTCTTTCTGCACCATTCTTACCTGCATGACATATACATCATCAGGTGTGAAGCCACGCTCCCTGAAAAGGCCCTGCGTCAAGGCATAAAGCACGGTAATGATCACCCATATGGCGGCTATGACTACTCCAAGTTCCACCACAATCCATACATTCTCGCGCCAGTCGTTCTTTATCTGTGTCAATAATGCTCTTTTCATGATCGATCTGTTTTTATCGTGATTTGGCTATCGCGACGGCTGGTTCAACCCTGGAGGCTTTCCAGGCCGGCACCGTAGCGCTGAGAATATTAAGGATGAAACAGAACCCGAGCGCTATCAGGAAGTTCTTCCACGTGAAAAGCATTCCGAGCGTGGGGTGGGCGTTGACGATGTCGAGCGAAGAGGGATCGAGTTGTCCGGTCATGTTGAAGAACAGACTTGAAGCAAGCCATACGAAAATAATGCTCAGCACAAGACCTATTATTCCACCTGCTATGGTTATCACAAGGTTTTCGCCAAACATCTGGCCGATAATGCTACCCCTCTTGGCCCCGAAAGCACGGCGCACACCTATCTCGGTGACCCTGTGGCGCAGACGGCTGCGCGTCATGCTGCTCAGGTTGATGGCAGGCAACAGTATAAGAATAGTGTAGATCAGGTAGTTCATCTTATTATGACCTTCAATATCAGGGCCATTGTTGCTACCGTAACCACCGAGCATGACCTCAGCCGTGCTGTAGGGCTGACCATGATAAAACGGTTCCCAGCCCTCTTTCTCCAGCGTAGTCTTCAGGGTGGTATAACGGCTCTCCACCTGTCTCTTCAGATCCTCCTGACCCACACCATCCTTTGCGAGGAGCACAACACGAGAGTCGCCAAACCACGCATCACCGCCATTGCCAACCCACCTATGATTGAATATTGTGTAGATGTTGGCATATGTGTTTTGGAAAAGCGGATTGACATCCTCCACAACGCCGACAACGTCATAGGGCATACAATCGATCACTATCTCACGTCCGGCAACTTTATCCTCGCCGAACAGCCTACGCGCGAGGCTTCTGGTCAGGATAGCCTTGTTGGCCACCGACTCGTATTCACCTTTATCGAATGGACGTCCGTCGACAAAGCTGAAATCGTAGATTTTCCAGAATTCATCGTCGACCGTTGCCCTGAGGGCGGATACCATCTCACCCCCTTTGACATTCACATCGCTGCTACCCGAGTGAGCTCCCATATACGCGACGCGCTCCACTCCATCAAGGTTTTCGTAGAACTTTTTAGCATATTCATATGAGACAGGGCCTGAACTGTCGTTGGAGCCGCCCAGTTTCTTCACATGCATGTTCTCGCCTATGAATATCCTGGCGCGGTCGCTCTCAGGCGACATCGCCACGGTCTTGGCATGTTCGGTCATGAAAAATGCCATCACCAGGAAGATTGACAGCGCGGTGCCCGATATCGACACCCACGTCATCATACGCTGATGCCGCATCTCATACCATATTTGTTTGAAATAGTTCATTTTTTGTTTAGTTGAAAGTTGAGGGTTGAGAGTTGAGAGGTGAGGGTTGAGAGGTGAGAGTTTAGAGGTGAGCGGTGAGGGTTGAGAGTTGAGGAATGAGGGAATTGACGCTAAACTTTAAACTTTAAACTCTATACTTTAAACTTTAAACTTTAAACTCTAAACTCTTAAACTCTAAATCTTTATTATTCAACCTGGCGGCCGTCGAAGAACCGGATTATGCGGTCGGTCATGCGTGCCTGGCTCTCATTGTGGGTAACCATGACAATTGTGCGGCCGTCTTCCTTGTTGAGCTGGTGTAGAATCTCCATCACTTCCTGTCCCATCTTGGAGTCGAGGTTACCGGTGGGCTCGTCGGCAAGCACTATCTGCGGATCGCCAATAATGGCGCGTGCTATAGCCACCCTCTGGCACTGTCCGCCGGAGAGTTGTCCCGGGAAATGGCGCATACGGTGGCTGAGGCCCAGACGGGTCAACACCTCCGCAACCTTCTCATGGCGCTCCTTCGAGCTCACACCGTTGCGGTAAGCCAAAGGAAGGGCCACATTGTCAGCCACGTTGAGCGAGGGGATAAGGTGGAAACTCTGGAACACGAAACCGATGTTGCGGTTGCGGAACTCCGAAAGCTGGCTGTCGTTCATGTTTCCTGTAGCGTCGTTCATGATCGTCACTGTGCCGCGGGTGGGCACATCGAGAAGACCGACAATGTTGAGCAGAGTGGATTTACCACATCCCGAAGGACCCATTATGCTGACGAACTCACCTTTCTCTATCTCCAGGTTCACGTTTTCGAGTGCGAGAGTTTCAATTTCCTTGGTACGGTAGACCTTGTCTACACCTTTTAATGTAATAATTGCCATTGTATCTGATGTTTTAAATGAATTTACGCGATTATTTAAGTTTTATCGATTTCTTATTCTTGTAGGTAGCCATGTCGCTGACCACGACAGGCTCACCCGGCTGTATGCCGCTTTTCACCTCCACGAAGTCGAAGTTGGAATCGCCGAGGGTGACGGTGCGGCGTTCGAGCTTACCCTCTCCGGTCTTCACGAATAGCTGATAACTCCCGGCTCCCTGGAAATATGATCCGTTGGGGATCCTTACCACCCCGTCGTGTATGTCGTAGACCACGTTGAGGTCGGTGCGCAGTCCGGAACGGAGCAGCTTGTCGGCATCGTCGTCGAGAAGCACTGTGAACTGCACCATACCATTTACACTCTGTGGGGATATATTGCTGATATGTCCCTTGATAGTGTTGCGGTTTATGCGGACGTTTACTGCCGATCCTATCGAGAGTTTTCCGGAATTGCTCTCGGGGATCTCTCCGTTGATCTTGAAATGTGTAAGGTCTGACACCACGGCAAGCTTCTCGCCCGCGGCAATGCTCGTGCCGAGGCTCTTGTTGAGGAAAGTCACCGTGCCCTGACGCGGAGCCTTCACCCGCGCGTCGTCCATCGTGCGCTGCATCTCCTCCAGATTGCGGGCGGAGATTGTGCCCTCCAGCTGCTTGCTGCGGAAAGATGCCGCGTGGGCCTTGCGCTCGTTGGCAAGCTGCATGCGGAGCTGTTCGAGTTCGAGTTTTCCTGTTTCATAAGCAAGCTGGGCCTCGCGTATGCGGTCGCCGGTGCCGCTTCCGATGCTGTCGAGACGTTTCTCGTTGGCCACCTCAGCCTTCAGATGGCTCACGGCCATCTCCTTCGCCTTTATCTTCATTTCCAGGTCGGTGATATACGTGGCGTTGTTGAGGCGTGCCTGCTCAATCTCGTTGCGTTTCATGCTTACCTCATCTGAAGCGCGGCGAAGCTCCATCTCCGTCGACTGAAGGTCGAGCTTAAGAAGAGACTGTCCGGCATCAACCTTATCTCCCTCGTTGCAATAGACCTCCATGATCTTTGTCGACACAGGAGAGACGATCGCCTGCTCATAGAGAGGCACTATCTTACCCGATGCCGACACACTGCTCTCTATCGTGCCCCGTTCGGCCGGAGCGATAGTCAGGTCGCTCTCTTTCACGCTCTCCCCCACCAGGAGGATAACAATGGCGACTACCGCCACCACACCCAAGACCGCGCATGCGATCTTCATCCATCTCTTGCGCGCATCCTTGCGCCGTTCCTCTATCGATATTTCTCTATCCATTTTTTGGTATTGATTATCTTTACGTTTGAAAAATCACTGCAAAATCCACCGACAATCTCCGTGCCAAATACATAAATAATTGATAACCAGAATATATCTTCCACTTCCCGGTGTCCGAAAACGGACACATGTCCGCTCATCGCCACACATTGTCCGTACACCTTCCCGGCAGACAACACGCATTCTTGGCTTTTCACGTTTTTTTATTACATTTGCATTAAAATCGATGAATATGGCAGTATGAAAATTAACTGTCTTTTTTACAGAGAAGTCTCGATTATTTCGATTATCTTTGCAACTCAGTCATAATAAACAACTGATTATGGATTTCAAAGACGTGATAAAAAGCAGGTATTCCTGCAAGAAATACTCCTCAAGACCCGTAGAGGAGGAGACCCTTGTCCGCATTCTCGAGGCCGGAAGGCTCGCCCCGACAGCCAAGAACCTGCAGGAACAGCATATTTATGTGGCCACGCGCCCCGAGACATTAGAGATAATCGACGCCGTGACGCCATGCCGCTATGGAGCGTCGATGGTGCTCGTGGTGGCCTTCGACAAGGAGAATGTCTACACCTATCCCGGAGGGAAACGCCAGTCAGGAGTTGAGGACGCCGCAATAGTGGCGACACACCTCATGCTTGCGGCGGCCGACGAAGGAGTGGATTCATGCTGGCTCAACTGCTTCGACCCCGACAGACTCCACGCGATGCTCGGACTCCCCGACAACGAGGAGATACTCATGCTTCTCGACCTCGGATATGCCGATGAGGAAGGCAAACCGCTTCCAAACCATTTCTCACGCAAACCGCTGTCGGATACCGTCAGCCGATTATGATACCTGCATAAACCAGCATCACATGGAACAGAACACTCTTTATCCCCCTTTCACCATAGGGGTAGACCTTGGAGGCACCAACACGGTCTTCGCGGCAGTCGACTCCGTGGGCCACATCCTGGCCAAAGACTCAATACCGACCAAGACGCCCACCATCGAGAACTGGGCAGACTTGCTTGCCCAACGCATATCCGCGATGATCGACACCCTGCGGCTTGATGGCCAGATCGACGGAATAGGGATCGGCGCTCCATGCGCAAACTCCTCCACAGGCTGCATCGAGGCTGCCACCAATCTCCCCTGGCCCTCCCCCATCCCTCTCGTCAACATGATGGAGAGTCGCCTGGGCATACACACAGTCATCAGCAACGACGCCAACGCAGCCGCCATAGGAGAGATGACCTACGGGGCGGCCGCCGGACTACGCAACTTCATCGTCATAACCCTCGGCACAAGCGTAGGGGGAGGCATCGTCTGCGACGGCCACCTGCTCTCGGGGACCCGCGGATTCGCCGGGGAGATAGGCCACATCACCTTCCCCTTCGCCTCCGACCGTCTTTGCAGCTGCGGACGCCACGGCTGTCTCCACACGATTGCCTCCGCCGAAGGGATATGCCACACTGCCCGAAAATTTCTGGCTATTTCCGATGCACAATCAACACTCCGCGACATCCCCGAAAAGGAGATGACCCCCAGAAAAGTGTATGAAGCCGCCAAGAGCGGCGACCTCATAGCACAGGATATCTTAGACTTCACCGGGCGCTGCCTCGGGAAAGCGTCAGCTGAATTCGCGGCAATGACAGATCCGGAGGCGATAATCCTGTTCGGCGGAGTGGCTAAAGCCGCCGACCTGCTCATCCCTCCGATGCGGGAGGCCTTCAACGACACCGCCCTTTTCCTATATAAAGACAGGGTGCGGTTCATGCACTCGAAACTCGACGACGCCGACGCAGCCATCCTCGGCGCCGCCTCACTGCCATACATGTAAACGCCAATATAATCCATATACCCACACCATGACAACAGGATATTTCAGAAACGCCCTCCGCTGCCTGGCGATAGGCGCGGCAGCATGTCTGGCGCAGACTGCCGCCGGAGAATATGTACCATCGCCCGAGGTGCTCGAGTCGAGAGAGCGTTTCGCCGACGATCGCTTCGGCATCTTCCTCCACTGGGGCATATACAGCATGTTCGGCCAGGGGGAATGGTATCTCAACTACGGCCCGAAAGCCGAGGAATACGTTAAAGCCGCCAAAGGGTTCTACCCTGCGCGGTTTAACGCGGCTGAATGGGTGGGCGCGATAAAAGATGCAGGAGCGAAATACATCTGCATCACCACACGCCACCACGACGGATTCTCGATGTGGCACACCGCCGAGAACGACTACAATATCGTAGACGGCACACCTTTTGGCCGCGACATTCTCAAGGAGCTCTCCGAAGAATGCGCACGCCAGGGGATTGCCCTCCATCTATATTATTCCCATCTCGACTGGGTACGCGACGACTATCCCCAGGGACGCACCGGCCACACCACAGGCCGCGACGCCTCGAAAGCAGACTGGAATTCATATTACGGATTCATGAACCGCCAGCTTAAGGAACTCCTGACAGGCTACGGCCCCATACGCGCGATATGGTTCGACGGATGGTGGGATCATGATGAAGACGCCACACCTTTCGGCTGGCAGCTTCCGGAGCAATATGAGATGATCCACCGTCTGCAGCCCTCATGCATGGTGGCCAACAACCATCATCAGTCACCTTTCCCCGGCGAAGATATCCAGATCTTCGAGCGCGACCTGCCCGGAGAGAACACAGCCGGACTTTCCGGCCAGGAGGTGAGCAGGCTTCCGCTTGAGACATGCAACACTATGAACGGCATGTGGGGCTACAAGATACTCGACCAGAACTACAAAGATAGCCGCACGCTCATACGTTATCTCGTAAAAGCCGCCGGAATGGGTGCGAACCTGCTTCTCAATATAGGCCCGCAGCCCGATGGCTCGCTTCCCGCCGCAGCCCTCTCCAGGCTCAAAGAGATAGGAAACTGGCTCCATGAGAACGGTGAGACAATCTATGCCACCGAGGCAGGCCCCTTCCCCGCGCAATCGTGGGGAACCTCCACAAGGAAAGGGAATCGTCTTTTCCTCCATGTCATGACTCCGGAGAGCGATGCCAT
Source organism: uncultured Muribaculaceae bacterium (assembly GCA_910588245.1). Classification (GTDB taxonomy): domain Bacteria; phylum Bacteroidota; class Bacteroidia; order Bacteroidales; family Muribaculaceae; genus Lepagella. The sequence continues at coordinate 18,189 of CAJUQP010000014.1, forward strand.
CCTTATCCCGGAGAATGTGAAGATAAAGAAAGCCAAGGAGTTCGCAACCGGGAAGGCCTTGAAGGTATCAAAGGCAGGATCGCATCATGTGGTGCATCTTCCGGCTACAGGAGACGTAGACGACCTGATAATCGAATGTGAGACATACGACTGAAATAAATTGTCAATATGATTGACCTTGAAATATGTTGCGGCGACCTTGCAAGCGTCATGGCCGCACGGGAGGGAGGAGCGACACGCATTGAGCTCTGCTCCGGACTCGCCGAAGGGGGACTGACGCCATCGGCTGCGCTGATTCGTTCGGCTGTCGCATCAGGCATAGAGCGTGTCAACGTGCTCATAAGGGCACGTAGCGGAGATTTCCTTTACTCAGACTCCGAAATCTGTCTTATGGAGGAGGATATCCGCCAGGCTGTGGCCTCGGGTTCCACAGGCATCGTGATCGGAGCGCTCACACCTGACGGAGAGATTGACACCAAGGCATGCCGGCGTATGATAGCGGCCGCGCGCGACAACTCGGGCCGGAATATCAACGTGACCTTCCACAGGGCTTTCGATCTCTCGCGTGATCCTTTGGAGAGCCTCGAGAAGATCATGGAACTCGGATGCGACTGCCTGCTTACCTCAGGTATGGCGTCGGCGGCGGTGAAAGGCATACCCGTCTTACGTCAGCTTGCCGAACGCGCGGACCACAGGATAACAGTCATGGCCGGTGCCGGGATAAATCCCGACAACGCTGCCGACATAATCGCGGCTACGGGCGTTGGAGCGATTCATGCCACAGCGCGGAAGCCTCAGGCAAGCCGCATGCGATTCCGCCGCCCCGCCGTGCCGATGGGAGTGCCCGGAGCCGACGAATATGCCCCTCTCTCCACCTCCCCCGACATAGTAAAGAATCTTCTGACCATAATTCATAACCAATGAGAATACCGCTTCTGGCCATAGGCCTGCTTTCATCAATATATTCCCTCGCTGTGACTCCCAAGGAAGCCCTCGACTTCCTCTATTCCTCCATGCCACTCCCCGACCGCGTGGATTACACAGAGGAATTCTATCGCGCCAATGTCGAGGCATCGCTCAAGGCCCGTGCTGAGATGCCTTGGGGCAACACCGTGCCCGACAGGGAGTTTCTACATTTCGTACTGCCTGTGCGTGTCAACAATGAGAACCTCGACATGTCACGACCCATATTCTATGAAGAACTCAAGGATAGAGTCAGGGGGCTGTCGATGGAGGAAGCTATCCTGGAGGTCAACCACTGGTGTCATGAGAAAGTGACATATAAACCCTCCGATGCGCGTACTTCCTCCCCACTTTCCTCAGTGAGCCAGGCCATTGGACGATGCGGTGAGGAGTCTACATTCACAGTGGCCGCCCTACGGGCAGTGGGGATTCCGGCACGCCAGATATATACTCCCCGTTGGGCGCACACTGATGACAATCACGCATGGGTCGAGGCCTGGGCCGACGGTCGATGGCATTTCATCGGGGCATGCGAGCCAGAACCGGTGCTCGACCTCGCATGGTTCAACGACCCCGCCTCGCGCGGCCTGCTGATGACCACCAATGTGGTAGGCCAATATAAAGGACCTGAGGAGGTACTTCTACGCGAACCTCTCACAACGCGGATAAACGTGACCGGCAACTACGCCCCCGTGGGCGATATTCCCGTGAAAGCCGTCTATCCCGACGGCAGGCCGGCAAAAGGCGCTAAGGTGAATTTCTGCATCTACAACTATGCTGAATATTATCCGGCCGTGACCAAGACGGCGTCCGACGACGGATCGGCATCGCTTACAGCCGGACTCGGCGACATGCTCGTATGGGCCACAGACGGCAGCCGGTTCGGTTTTGCGAAAGGTCGGCCGGGTTCCGGTGAAGTCACCGTAGTTCTCGACAAGGACGCCTCATCACAGGGTTCGTTCGATTTCGACATGATTCCCCCCGCATCCGCCTCTACCGCTCCGGCGGTATCGCCTGAACAGCGCGCTGAGAATACTCTGCGCATGCAACGCGAAGACTCGATACGCAACGCCTATATGTCAACATTCGTCACTCCGGAAGAGGGGCGCCAGATAGCCGTAAGACTCGGCCTTGATCCCGAAAGGCTATCCGGAGTTCTTGTCGAATCGCGCGGCAACCACGATGCGATCGTGAAATGTCTGGAAGGTTTTGACGGCTTCGAACGCTACACAGCCCTCGCGTTGCTCCTCAACGTCAGCGAGAAAGACCGCCGCGACATACCTGCGGAAGTGATCGTCGATCATGTGGCCAACACTCCGCGTCTTGACAACCGCTCCGACTGGGACTCCGAGATCTACAACCGCTATATCCTCTCCCCCCGCATCGAACATGAGTTCCTGACCCCCTGGCGCTCCGTGCTGCGTCCTGAGCTTCAGGCCGAGGGGCTAGGCAAAGACCCCGAGGAACTGGCAGGATGGATCGACGAGAACATAATCCTGGCAGACGCCGACAATCCCAAGGCGCTCCGCATCAGCCCTGCCTCCGTGCTCCGCGAGAGGAAAGCCGACCGTCTGTCGCGCGACATATTCTTCGTAGCCGCGGCCCGCTCGCTCGGCATGCCGGCGCGCATCGACCCTGTGACCGGAGCCACACAGTATCTTCTCCCCGACGGAGTCTGGAAAACAGTTTCTTTCCGCGATGCCGACAAGACAAAAAGGGAGGCGGCAGCAGCCGGTAAAGCCTCGCTCTCCTTGTCGTTCACTCCCCAAGGACACATAATAGACCCGAAATATTATTCCCAGTTCTCTCTCTCGAGAATAGAGGGGGGTGTGCCCCGTCAGCTCGAGTTTGACGAGGGAGCAGCATTCTCGCAGATATTCGCGTCGCCCGTGGAGTTGGAACCGGGCCAGTATATGCTCACTTCCGGACAGCGCCTCGCCAACGGCGGTGTGCTGGCGCGCACGGAACTCTTCACGGTAAATGAAGGAGAGAAAGCCTCAAAGACCCTCACGGTGCGTGCGGACGACAGCGAAGTGTCGGTGATAGGTTCGCTCAACGCGGAAAACATCTATCATGACCTGGATCTTGACGCCGACAAGAGCATCCTCTCCACCACCGGACGCGGATACTATATCATAGGGATAATCTCACCGAATCACGAGCCCTCCACCCACGCCCTCAATGACCTTTCGGCCGTTGCCACACAACTCGAGGCCACGGGGCGCAAGATTCTGCTCCTTTTCGACAATGCTGAGTCTGCATCCCGCTTCCGCCGCGAGGCCTTCTCAAAACTGCCGGCCAATGTGGTGTTCGGCATAGACAACGGCAGTGCGTCGCTTGCGGAGCTCAAGGAGTCGCTCCATCTCCCGGACAACGTGGATAAGCCGGTATTCGCCATAGCCGACACCTTCAACCGTGTGGTGTGGAACTCCAACGGCTACACCATCGGCATCGGCGACACCATCCTGTCCATTCTATCACGCATACGCTGATCCACTACCGCCGGTTGCGAACAATAGATTGGCGATAGGTGCGTATACAGACTGCAGAGCCCGCAAAGAGTAAGAAAAAACTACTTTGCGGGCTCTCCCTTTCCGGGGCATGAATCGCACAAGATGACACGCAATTCATATGTATTGCGTTTTTTAAGAGATTTTTTTGCGGTGGTTTGCAGGGATTTTACTAACTTTGCCCCCGAAAGAGGCATTACATATCATCCAATCCTCACTCCAACAATATCCATATGAGACTCAGATTACTGTCTTCATTGCTTGCCGCGACGGCATTTTTCTTAAATTCACATGCGCAGACGGATTCCATTCCCCCGAGTCCGGCAGATTCCGTAGCCCCACAGTCATCGGCAGTCGGCCAGGCACCCCGACCCATGGCGGAATCCACATCATGGTTCAAACGCAACAATGTGCTCGATCACGTGAGCGTTGCTTTCACAGTGGGCACTCCCGGTCTCGGATTCGAACTCCAGGCACCTGTCACGAAATGGGCGAATGTACGCGCCGGGCTCGACGGAATACCACGTTTTCATTTCCCCATGACTTTCCCTGTGGCCACGTATGCCGAGGGGAAGGTCAACGATAATTTTGACAAGATCAAGGAGATGATGCTTAAGATGACAGGCGAGGAGATGCACGAAGAGGTGAAAATGACAGCTAAGCCCAAGATGCTCAACTTCAAGTTTCTTGTCGACATCTTCCCCTTTCAGCAGAACCGCCATTGGCACGTCACGGCCGGTTTCTATCTCGGAGGCTCGACTGTGGGCACCGCCATCAACGACATGGACGAGACGTCGACCCTCGTGGCGATGAACATCTACAACCGCTTCTACACGCGTCTTAAGAAATACGGATATGAACACGAGCCGATATTCGGCGATGTATATCTCGACAAAGAGCAATATGAGGAACTGATGTCGTACGGTCTGATGGGAATCCACATAGGCGACAACAAAGACGGCACACCTTATTATATGACCCCGGCGAGCAACGGCACGGTAAGCGCCAAGGCATTTGCCAACGCATTCAAGCCCTATCTCGGGCTGGGCTACAGCGGAGCCGTCGACAAAGCCCGTCGCCTCAATATCGGATTTGAGGCAGGAGTGCTCTTCTGGGGAGGAGCCCCCGACATCATCCTCCACGACGGTGTCAACATGACCAAAGACCTGATCAACATCCGAGGCAAGGTGGGCGACTATGTAGATTTCATGAAGGCTCTGAAGGTGTATCCATGCATCAGCTTCAAGATAAGCTACGACCTGCTTTGATCCCCTTCCTCCGTGAGAGGATCAGGCCGGAGATTGCACCGGCAGTCAGATTCCACAGAAATATTTTTTTGATTAAATCTTATTTACGTGCGTTTTTGTTTTGATTATTGTGGAAATTTTCTTAAATTTGCGCCAAAATCGCGGAGATATGCCTCCCGCAGGCAATATCCCCGCATGATGTCGTAAACATTCATAGAATAATTAACCTTTAAAACTCATAAATAATAACCCTTTTCAAGTGTGGGTTAACCGCGATGGTAAAGATCCGCACATGAAACTAAAATAACTACAGATGGAAGCAGAAAAGAAACCCAAGCGTCCGCGTATAAGCACGATGCCGACTTCCGCTCCGGGCGAAGGCGGGGAAACAGAGAGCCGCTATGAGAAAGTGAACTATCCTAACGATGACAAGGCTCCCATGGCCGGCGAGCGCCAGCAGGGCCAGCGCCAGTACGGTGACCGTCAGGGCTATCAGCAGCGTCCCTACGGCTATCAGAACCGTCAGGGCGGATACCGCAGCTACAACAACAATTATGACCGTCAGTCATCCTACCGTCCGAACTATCAGGACCGCGCCGCACAGGCATCGGCCGACGGAGAGAAGACCGACAGCCAGCAGGAGCAGGGCTTCCAGAACACCGAAGGCGGATATCAGCCCCGCCAGGGCTACCAGCCCCGCCAGAACGGCTACCAGCCCCGTCAGAACGGCTATCAGCCCCGTCAGGGTGGATACAACCAGAACCGTCAGGGTGGATACAACCAGAACCGCCAGGGTGGATACAATCAGAACCGCCAGGGTGGATACAACCAGAACCGCCAGAACGGCTACAACAAGCAAGGATACAACCAGCAGGGACATCAAGGCGGATATAACCAGAACCGACAGGGGGGATACAACCAGAACCGTCAGGGCGGCTATAACCGTCAGGGTGGATATAACCAGAACCGCCAGGGTGGATACAACAAGCAGGGTTACAACCAGCAGAACGGATACAACCAGAACCGTCAGGGTGGATTCCGCAAGCAGCAGAACATGAAGTTCACGCCGCGTCCGAAACAGATTGACTATGTTATCGAGGACATCGATCCGAACGAGCAGATCCGTCTCAACAAATTCATGGCGAACTCCGGCATTTGTTCACGCCGCGAAGCCGATGAATACATCACACAGGGTCTCGTGAAAGTCAATGGTGAGGTAGTGACTGAGCTCGGCACCAAGATCACACGAAACGATGTGGTGGAATATGATGAGAAAGTCGTGACTCCCGAGCGCAAATGCTATGTGCTCCTCAACAAGCCTAAAGACTGCGTGACCACCAGCGATGATCCCAACGGACGTCTCACTGTGCTTGATCTGGTCAAGAACGCATGCCGCGAGAGGATATATCCGGTAGGACGACTCGACCGCAACACCACGGGCGTGCTTCTCCTCACCAACGACGGCGATCTCGCCTCGAAGCTCACCCATCCGAAATTCGTCAAGAAGAAGATATATCATGTCTGGACAGACAAAGACATCTCCGAGGAGGATATGCAGCGCATAGCCGACGGCATAGAGCTCGACGACGGAGAGATCCATGCCGACGCCATCAGTTATGTCAGCGAGACAGACCGCAATCAGGCCGGCATCGAGATCCACAGCGGACGCAACCGCATCGTGCGCCGCATTTTCGAGAGCCTCGGCTACCGCGTCACCAAGCTTGACCGTGTGTATTTCGCCGGTCTGACAAAGAAGAACCTACCCCGTGGCCGCTGGCGCTACCTCACTCAGGAAGAGGTCAACTTCCTCCGCATGGGAAGCTTCGAGTAAAGTTTAAAGTTTAGAGTTTAAAGAGTAAAGTTTAAAGAGTAAAGTTTAAAGGTTAAAGTTTAAAGGTTAAAGTTAATGTTTAAAGTTTAAAGATCATAGGTTAAAGCCTTTAACCTTCCTCCTTTAACCTTTAACCTCCCTCCTTTAATCTTTATCCCCTTTACCCCCTTTAACCCTTTATCAGATGGAAGATATAAGAAGAAAGACAGTCAAGGAGATTCTGGAGGCCGGAGCAGCTGAGGCTGGGAAAAAGGTTGACGTGAAAGGATGGGTGCGCACGCGCCGTGGCAACAAGAACGTGCAGTTCGTGGCCCTCAACGACGGAAGCACCATCAATAATCTCCAGATCGTTTTCGATCTCTCCAGATTCACCGACCAGGAACTCAAGCCCATAACCACGGGCTCCAGCATACATGTGCAAGGACAGCTCGTCGCGTCGCAAGGCGCCGGGCAGAGTGTGGAGGTACAGGCCGAAGAGCTCGAGATATATGGCACCGCACCTGCCGACTATCCCCTCCAGAAGAAGGGGCACACTCTCGAATTTCTCCGGGAAAAGGCACACCTGCGTCCGCGCACCAACACATTCGGAGCTGTGCTCCGCATACGCCACGCCCTGGCCTATGCAATCCATAAGTTCTTCAACGACCGCGGTTTCGTGTATTTCCACACTCCGCTTATCACTGCATCCGACTGCGAAGGAGCCGGCGCACAGTTCCAGGTCACGACGCTCAATCTCAACGATCTGCCCCGCACGGAGCAGGGAGAAGTGGACTACTCGGAAGATTTCTTCGGCAAGCTTGCCAGCCTGACCGTATCCGGCCAGCTCGAGGGGGAACTCGGGGCGACAGCTTTGGGTCTTATCTACACGTTCGGCCCCACATTCCGCGCAGAGAATTCCAACACGCCGCGCCATCTGAGTGAATTCTGGATGATTGAGCCCGAGATGGCTTTCTACGAGATCGCCGACAACATGGATCTCGCCGAGGAGTTTGTGAAATACTGCATCGGCTATGCGCTCGAGCACTGCAAAGACGATATCCAGTTCCTCAACGACCACTTCGACAAAGAACTGATCGACCGCCTGAAATTCGTGATCGACAATGACTTCGTCCGTCTCCCCTACACGGAGGGCGTGAAGATTCTTGAGGAGAGCGGCAAAAAATTCGAATTCCCCGTCTACTGGGGTGTCGACCTTGCCTCAGAGCATGAGCGCTACCTCGTGGAGGAGCATTTCAAGAAGCCGGTGATCCTGACCGACTATCCCAAAGAGATCAAGGCCTTCTACATGAAGCTCAACGACGACGGCAAGACCGTTCGCGCGATGGACGTGCTCTTCCCGAAAATCGGAGAGATCATCGGCGGCAGCCAGCGTGAGGAGAACTACGACAAGCTTCAGAAACGCGTGGAAGAACTTGGTCTGACAGGCATGGACTGGTATATGGACACCCGTAAATACGGCACCGTCCCCCACAGTGGTTTCGGTCTCGGGTTCGAGCGCCTCGTGCTCTTCGTCACGGGCATGCAGAACATCCGCGACGTGATTCCCTTCCCGAGATATCCGAAGAACTGCGAATATTGATGGCAACGACAACTCCACACACACACCGCGGCGCCATGGCTGGACTGACAGCCATGGCGTTGCTGTGGCTTTGCTGTCTGTGTATTCTCCCCGCATCGGCTCTTCCCGCGGCTCCCGGCCGCTCTCCTGAAGCGATGGCCGACTCCCTGACCGTGAGCCTTGTCACCTGTTGGCCTGGGGAGGAAATATACGAGCTTTGCGGCCACGAGGCAATCCGGGTAAGGGGAATGGGACGCGACTCAGTGTGGAACTATGGCATATTCGATTTCCGGGAGCCCAATTTCGTATACCGTTTCGTCAAAGGCGAGACAGACTATATGGTGGCAGGCTACCCATTCGAATGGTTTCTCCCGGAATACGTAGCGGGAGGACGCAAGGTGGTGGAGCAGGATCTCGACCTGACTCAGGAAGAGGCCCGCAGGGTGCTCGCCATGCTCCAGAACGGAGCTCTCCCCCAGAACCGCCGCTACCGCTACAACTACGTGAAGAACAACTGCGCCACCCGCATCCACGAACTTCTCGATTCTGCGGTGTCGGCCAGGGTGATTTATCCCGACAGCGTGCGATTCGGCACCTTCCGCAACGAGATGCGCGCCTATCATAAAGATTATCCATGGTATCAGTTCGGCATTGACCTGGCTCTCGGCTCTGGCATAGACTATCAGCTGGCTCCCCGTGAGGAGATGTTCGTGCCTTTGGAGATGATGCGCCAGGCCGGAGAGGCCAGGATGGCCGACGGCCGCAAGCTTGTCAGGGCCACCAGGGTAATCAATGAGGGGCGTCCCGACGCCACGCTGCCCCCTACTCCCGCCTGGGCCACACCATTGACATGGGCATGGCTTATCGGCGGCCTGCTGATCATGGTCAGCGCCTGGTCACTGATTAAGAGACGTATACTGCGCTGGGTATTCTCGCTATGGTTTCTGCTCCTCGGAGCGGCCGGAACAATAGTGGCTTTCCTGGTGTTTATATCAAGCCATGAGGCCACATCGCCCAACACCCTCCTCATATGGCTAAATCCGCTGCAGCTTCTATTCGGAATCTGCCTATGGTGGCGGCGCACCCGTCCCGTGGCCACGGCAATGGCCTACCTCGATGTGGTGGCCATGGTCTGTATGCTTGTAGTATGGCCTTTCCAGAACCAGAGCGCCAACCCTGCGTTCTTCCCCCTGATGGTGGCCACGCTCCTCATGGCCGGCGTCTATGCAATAATCGCAAGCAAAGAAAGTTATATAAATAATGGGCGTCTCCCTGCCGCAAAGTCCGCATCGAAGCGGCGAAACAGCACCGGAAGGGGAACATCCGCCTCCGGCAGACGCCGGAAAAAAGAAACTGAAGCTAAGTAATCAGCTAAATGAATCGACTTTTGACATCGGTGATATGCGGCCTCGTGGGAATCAACACGATGCTCTCGGCCGACCCTTCCCGCCCCCGTCTGGTGGTAGGTATTATGGTCGACCAACTACGCACCGACTATATAGAATCACTGCAGAACCTTTTCGGAGAGAAAGGGTTCCGCAGGCTTATGAGAGACGGCGCATTCCTGAAGAACGTCGATTTCAAAGTCGGCACTCTCGACCGCGCCAGCGGCACTGCCATGGTCTACACAGGCAATTTTCCACGTGAGACCGGCGTGGCGTCAGCCATGGTCTACGACCCTTCGCGTCAGGGCATGGTCGCCGCGCTTGAGGATCCCGCCTCAATAGGCAATTTCACCACGGAGACATACTCACCGGCGGCGCTGCGTCTATCCACAATCAGCGACGAGATAGCAATCGACGGCGCCGGGATGGCCGCCGTCTACGCCATCGCCCCCGACGCGCAGCAGGCGATCATCATGGCCGGACATGCGGGCACCTCGGCATGCTGGATAAATGATAACTCCGGCAAATGGGCATCCACAACCTACTACCGTGAGATGCCAAAGCCGATAACGCGCCGCAACTACAGCAACTCCATAGCCGCACGCATCGACACCATGCGCTGGAAACCGGCCCTCCCCCTCTCCAGCTATCCCGGACTCCCCGCGCAGAAACGCATGTATGACTTCGACCATCGCTTCTCGATGGCCGACCGCGACGTATACCGCATGTATGCCACATCGCCTCTGGTAAATACGGAAGTGACCGATGTGGCCATCGACTATCTGAAAGACCTTAGCATCGGCGGCCGCGGCGATGCGATCGACATGCTCAACGTGGCCTACACAGCGGCGCCATACAAATACGTCAAAGACGGCGATTTCCGTCTTGAACTCGAAGACAGCTACGTCAGGCTTGACGGGCAGATATCCCGGCTATTCGACGCGATCGACAAATACGTAGGTCTCGACAACGCCTTCATATATGTGGCCTCGACGGGCTACTATGATGACGCCGTGGTCGACGATCCGAAATACCGCATACCGACAGGCGAATTCTCAGTGAAGCGGGCCCTTTCGCTGCTCAACTCCTATCTGTCGGCAAAATACGGCAATGGCGACTATGTCGACACATATAGCGGCAACCACGTATATCTCGACCGCCGCCAGATAGAGGAGCGCAAGCTCGACCTCAAGGAGGTGGCCGAGGCCGCACGCGACTTCCTCGTAAGGATGAGCGGCGTGAGCGACGCCTACACCATGGGCGACATCATGAGCTCCGCCCTCCCCGCCATGGAATCTATGCGCCTCGGCACAGATCCCAAGACCGGAGGCGATATAGTGCTTGAGTTCAACGGAGGCTGGAGAGTGAACGACGACACACGCTTCCCCAACAACGTGAAGGTGATGCGTTCGAGCATGACCCTGACTCCTGTCTTCATGATGGGGGGAGGGATAGCTCCGCAGACCGTGTCAGTCCCTGTCGACGCCACGGCAATCGCGCCTACGGTGACGCAGGTGCTCCGGATCCGCTCCCCCAACGGTGTGGCCTCGCGACCATTGCCGCTCGAGATGAAGAGATGAGCACAACATACACTGTCGGCCACTGCCGGCATAAAAATAGAATAATACATAAGATCCATGGGATTAAACAGCATACTTAAGAAAATTTTCGGCGACCAGAGCGAGCGTGCCGTGCGCCCACTCTGGCAACGCCTCGAGAAGGAGATCAACCCCATCAGTGAGGAAATCAAAGATCTCAGCCACGACGAGCTCCGCGCCCGTATAGACACTATCCGCGACAGCATCCGCGGCGAGGCAAAGGAATATCAGGATAAGATGACCGAGATCCGCACGGAGCTCGAGACTCTTGAATATGACAAACGCGAACCTTATTGGAAAAAGATCGACGAGCTCCGTGAAGAGAAATTCAAGATGTACGCACGCCGTCTCGACGAGGTACTTCCGGAGGTGTTCGCCGTTGTCAAGGAGACCGCGCGCCGGTTCGCCGGCAACGAGACCATCGAGGTGACAGCCACCGCTGCCGACCGCGAACTCGCCGCCGCAGGAAAAGATTTTGTCACCATCGACGGCGACAAGGCCATCTACAACAACTCCTGGGTGGCCGGAGGCAACAAGATGACATGGGACATGGTGCACTACGACGTGCAGCTGATCGGCGGAATGGTGCTCCACGGCATCATGAATGGCGACAAGGCATCGAACAACATCGCCGAGATGGCCACCGGCGAGGGTAAGACCCTCGTGGCCACTCTCCCCGTCTTCCTCAACGCCCTCACAGGCGAGGGCGTCCATGTGGTGACCGTCAACGACTATCTCGCAAAGCGCGACTCCGAATGGATGGGCCCGCTCTACCAGTTCCACGGTCTCACCGTAGACTGCATCGACAAGACAGAACCCAACTCCGAGGAGCGACGCAAGGCATACAGGTGCGACATCACTTTCGGCACCAACAACGAGTTCGGCTTCGACTATCTGCGCGACAATATGGCGACACAGACCACCGACCTCGTGCAACGCGACGAGCACTACTACGCGATTGTCGATGAGGTCGACTCCGTGCTTATCGACGATGCCCGTACGCCGCTCATCATCTCCGGCCCGGTGCCTAAGGGCGACGACCAGATGTTCAATGAGTTCAAGCCAAACGTCGAGAAAGTTGTCAACGCGCAGCGCAAGCTCGTGCAGGGTCTTCTGCTCGAGGCGAAGGATAAGATCGCCGCGGCTATGAGCGGCGACGCCGAACGAATAGCGAAATTCGACAAAGACCGCACCGAGGGTAAGAAACCCCTCACCGCCGACCAGCTTCTCGAAGACGGAGGTCTCTCCCTGTTCCGCGCATACAAGGGCCTTCCGAAACACGGTCCGCTCATCCGCTACCTCAGCGAAGAGGGAATAAAGCAGCTTCTTCTCAAAGTCGAGGCCAAGTATATGGCCGACAACAACCGCGAGATGCCTAAGGCCGTGGAACCCCTGTTCTTCGTGATAGATGAGAAAAACCACAGCATCGAACTCACAGACAAGGGAATAGAGGTGCTGACAGGCACCACCCAAGACCCTGACTTCTTCATTCTTCCCGATATCGCCGCCCAGCTCTCGGCCGTGGAGAACGAGGAAGGCACCAAGGAGGAACACCAGGAGAAGAAAGATACCCTTCTCCAGAACTACTCCGTAAAGGCTGAGCGTGTGCATACCGTCAACCAGCTTCTCAAGGCCTACACCCTCTTTGAGAAAGACGTGGAATATGTGATCGACGACAATAAGATCAAGATCGTCGACGAGCAGACAGGACGTATAATGGAGGGTCGCCGCTACAGCGACGGTCTCCACCAGGCCATAGAGGCCAAGGAGGGTGTCAAGGTAGAGGCTGCCACACAGACTTATGCCACCATCACCCTGCAGAACTACTTCAGGATGTACCGCAAGCTTGCGGGAATGACCGGTACGGCCATGACCGAGGCCGGCGAATTCTACGACATCTATAAGCTCGAGGTCACCGAGATCCCGACCAACCGTCCGGTGATCCGCAACGACCAGAATGACCGCGTCTACCGCACGAAGAAAGAGAAATACGCCGCCGTGATCCAGGAAGTGGAGGATATGGTGAAGGCCGGACGCCCTGTGCTTGTCGGCACCACCTCCGTGGAGATCTCCGAACTTCTCTCCAAGATGCTCCAGCTCCGCAAGATTCCGCATCAGGTGCTCAACGCCAAGCTCCATCAGAAGGAGGCTGACATCGTGGCCCAGGCCGGCAAGAAAGGCACCGTGACCATCGCCACCAACATGGCCGGCCGAGGCACCGACATCAAGCTCACCCCCGAGGTGAAGGAGGCCGGAGGTCTCGCCATCATCGGCACCGAGCGCCATGAGTCACGCCGCGTAGACCGCCAGCTCCGCGGACGTGCGGGACGTCAGGGCGACCCGGGATCCTCCGTGTTCTTCGTTTCGTTTGAAGACACGGTCATGAGACTTTTCGCCAACGAGCGCGTGGTCAAGACCCTCGACCGTCTCGGCTTCCAGGAAGGCGACATGATTGAGAGCAAAATGGTGACCCGTTCCATAGAGAACGCCCAGAAACGCGTGGAGGAAAACAACTTCGGCATCCGCAAGCGCCTCGTGGAATATGACGACGTGATGAACGCACAGCGTAAGGGCGTGTATGGCCGACGCCAGAACGCCCTCAAGGGTGAGCGCATCGGCACCGACATCGCCAACATGATATATGAGACTGCCCAGGAACTCGCCTCACGCAACTACGACGGAGGATTCCAGGAGTTTGACGAGGCTGTGAGAAAGGCTCTGGCCATGGAACTTCCCTTCTCCGAACAGGAATACTCCAAGATGGAAGTTCAGGATATCACCGACCGTCTGGCCGACACGGCGATGCAGACATATGTGCGCAACAAGCAGAAGATGGCGGAAGGGGCTATGCCTTATATCAAGGAATTCGTGGAAGAGCGCGGAGCCACCGGACTCGTGGGCGTTCCCGTCACCGACGGACGCCGTATGTTCAACATACGATGCGATATAAAAGAGGCCTACGACAACAATTGCGGCGCCCTGACAAAAGCCTGGGAGAAGACTGTGCTCCTATCTTCCATCGACAAGGCATGGCAGGAACAGCTCCGCGAGATGGACGAACTCCGCAAGTCGGTGCAGAACGCCTCCTATGAGCAGAAAGATCCGCTGGTGATCTATAAGCTTGAAGCCTATGAGCTCTGGAAGAAGATGCTTTGGGAGATGAACTCCAAGTCAGTGTCGACTCTTATGCGCGGCAAGCTCGCGGTGCCCGACTACAACGAGGCAAAAGCTGCCGAAGCGGCTGCCAGAGAGCAGCAGGAGCAACAGCGTCAGGAGCAGCAGCGTAAGATGCGCGAGCAGCAGGAGATCCGCCGCGAATACAGCTATGCCGGCACTCCCAACCCTTATGCCAACTACAGCACCACACGCGACAGCTATCCCGGAGAGAGCGCACAGCGTCAGGCAGCGCAGAACGTCAACCGTCAGCAGCCTGCGAAACAGCCCGCGAAAGCCGAGCCGAAGATAGGACGCAACGATCCTTGCCCATGCGGCAGCGGCAAAAAATACAAGAATTGCCACGGACGAGGGCTCTGATCAGATGCTAAATAAAGAGGCCGATACGCAACGTATCGGCCTCTTTATTGCATCTGATCAATTATGAATTATAAATTATGAATTCCGGTAATATTCTTATAAGGCCATTCTTATAAGGAAAGCGTAAAGCACCAGTCCGAGGAAAAAGGAGACTCCCGTCCATAGTTTCGCCGCCTGGCAAAAGTCATGGGCAAGACGGCGCATATCTCTCGCACTGTCATTTTCAGGTTGCCGGCCTACGGATTCTCCATCGTTTCCAACATCGTGCGACTTAGCCTCCTCCCATGCCCGCCTGCATTTCAGGGCCATCATAACGGCTATTATTCCTGTGATAGGGAAGAAAAGTATCGAGAGGATGGCCCAAGGCAGCATGTTGCAGGGGCGTGCATGCGTGTCGCGCCGCTCCTCTATCTCATCTACAGTAGGAAGATCGGGCTGATCAGTCTCCTGCAGATACCGCCCGAAGCGCGACGGAGAATAGTTCTGCCCCTCCGGCGGCGACTGGATATCAGACTGTGGAACATTGTCGTCACTACGGAGGGCATCGACGCTTCCGGGATGCATGAGGTCATGGATGCGTATGCGGAACATCCGGCATATGTCAGCCACATCTTCAGCCTTTTCCCAATCCGGCATCCCCTTGCACCATACATACGTATGCGGACGGACGCCGGCCTCCGCAAGCCTCTCCAGCTCATACGGACCGCGGCGCTCTCCGCCGATCATCGCGTAATACTTCATTCCGCCTCTCAGAAAAGCATGTTTTTTATAGTCCAGCCATTTATCACCAATCCGATTCCGGCTATCACCAGCGAGATGATGGTCATGATCTTGGCTGTATTGTTGGCCTGGTCGCCCATTTCGTCATATCCGGCCTCATAAAGATTATTAGCCTTATTGGCGTTGACTATGGCGATGATGCCGAATATACACCCTATGCACGAGCATAGAAACGAGGCGACAGTAGCAACGATGGCCCAGGGAAGCCAGTTTGTGCGAACCGGTGCAGGTCCGCCGGGATTCTGGCGATTGTAATTATAGTTGCGGTTGCCGTTGTTGAAACCGAAACCGTTGCCACCATAGTTGTAGTTGGTGTCATACTGGGGATTCTTGCCGAATCCCTGGTTCGGGCCGTATTGGGTATTCGGACCGTAGGAATTGCCCGGCCCGTAGCCGGAGTTCCGGCCATATCCGGCGTTGGAACCGTATTGCGGATTCTGTCCGAAAGCATTCCCACGCGGAGGAGGAGTGCTGCCAAGATACGGGGCTATCTCCGGCTGTGAGGATGCGTCGGCCCAGTCACTCATCCCGGCACGCCATACGGGAGTGTCGGGCTTGAGCCCCATCGAGAGAAGCGTCTCTATGGTGTAGGGCCCTACCTGCTGACCATTGATCATGGCAAACCAGCGGGAGGCGTCTCCCGAGGAGATATCCTCGTAGTGTGTCTCCTCGGCGAGGAGATCGGCAAGCTCCGGAAGCTCTGAAGCCTTTATCCAGTCAGGCAGTCCTGTTCTCCACACCAGGGAGTCAGGTCTGAGATTCTGCGATCTGAGGGCTTCGCGTGAAAACGGACCGGCCTGCCGGTCGTTGATGATGATATAGTAATCTGTCTGCATAGCAAAAGGTTTCAAAAGAATAAACATCCGGTGGTTGCCATTGTTGGCGACCGGACTATTAATCCGCAAAATTAACAAAAAATATGTTGCCTTTATATTTTAACAGATAAAAAAGAAGCTTTTTTTGGGAAGCTCTGGAAATAATCGCTAATTTTGTGAATGAAAATGTCTGAACCGATTTATCTATACGCCCGTATTCTTTCGTATCCGGTGCTCGCTTTGCTGTTTATTCTCTCCTCATGCGGAGAGAACAGACAGTCAGGCGCCACGTCGTCCGGAATCAAAACGCTCATATCCGAGGGCTTGCGTGCCCTCAACAACGCTGAAGGCGAAAAGGCGAGGGCTATCGGGATCGAGCTGCTCGACTCCACGATATCCAGGGGGAAAGCAGGCCGTATCACAGCCGACATTTTCGGAAGGATAATACTTGGGCAATCATATATTCTCCTCGACTCCGCTGAGAAAATCTATCGCCCTCTTCATGAGGCCGAGCTTATTTGCCTACGTGAGAACAACGACTCCGCCCTGACCTCCGTCTACAATGGTCTGGGTATGTTCGCCCTGAACTACGAACGCGACTATGCCGAGGCCCTACGCTATTATTTCTCCGGCATAGAGGCTGCGAAACGGAGTTCCCACGCAAGGATGCATTCCCTGATCATGTCGAACATTGCCGCCGTCTATCTTCTTGAGAAAGATCCACATGGCATAAACTACGCGATGGAATGCTACTATCAGGGTAAAAAAACTAATGACACGTATCTGCAATACACAGGCGCGATCACAGCCGCCAATACCTATCTCAACGCCGGCGACTGCGACATGGCCCTGAAATACGCCTCCGAGGCAGAGGTGCTTCTCCATGCTGACAACATCAACGACAGATCGCTTCTCTACGCCACCCTCGGAAGAGCGATGCAGCTGAAAGGCGACCTCACGGAAGCGGAACGCTATTTCAAGGATGCCATATCCGCGCAAGAGCAGAATTCATGGATCCGGGCATTCATCTATTATGCAGAATTGCTCGAAGACCGGGGCAGACTCAAGGAAAGCAGGAAAATTCTCTCGAAGGCGATGAAACTATCAGAACAGGGACAGCAACGCCTTTTCAGGCGTGATGTGTTGCCTGCGCTGGCGAGAATCGAAAAAAAGATCGGCAATGCAAAGGCCGTGGAAGCTCTGACAAGGGAGATTGAGAAAGAAAGTGAGCTCGGCCGTATGGCCGATGAAGGATCGCCTGTGGCTCACCTGCGCCTGAAATACGATCTTGAAAGAGCCGACAACGAGCTTGCCCGCCGGAATGCCGAACTGAAGGAGAAACAGACGCAGGTAGTGATGCTCGTATGGGGGGTGGCGGGAGCCGCCGTCATAATCATCCTTGTCGTGGTCATGTACCGCAGGAAAGAGAAACTGCATAGCTCGATTGTGAGACAGGCAGTGGAGTCGGCCCGACGGGAGGCATCACTGCAGACGGCTGTAGCCAATCTTGAACAACAGCTCGATGCCTGCCAGGAATCTCCCTACGCGGAAGAGGAGCCATGTTTGGAGCCTGAGCCACCAAGCCAGTCATGCGGGCCGACACAAGACGGAATGCAGACACAGACAGAAACCGACGGAGACTCCGGCAATTCAATCGACGACCGCACGGCACGTCTGCAAGCCAGATTCGAAGCTCTGATGCTGAACAAGGATATATATTCCTACAACATGATCACAAAGGAGAAAATAGCGCGCCAGCTTGGCACCAACCGCACATATCTCTCCCAGATGATCAATACCGTCTACGGGATGAGCTTCACAGACTTCATCAACAGCCTACGCATAAAAGAGGCTATCAGAATTCTTTCCAACCCAGCCGACGACACTCCACTCAAAGACATAGCACACTCCCTGGGCTACAATTCCATCTCCACTTTCTATTCAAATTTCAAAGACGAGACAGGTATGACTCCGGCTGCGTTCCGGCAGAGGGCCAAGAAAATGTAGAAAATCCGTTGCCGTTTCGGCAAATCCTCTTCAATCGCGGCAAATCAATGACAATTACGGCAATTTTGCCGTTGTCATAATCCTATACTCTTGCAGGTATGGGATTATTTTTTGTTAATTTGCGAAATCGGAATATGAGGATAAACAGCTTAAACCAATAAATCATGAAACACCCCGAACTATCAAAACGATTCGCCGCCTTGATTACGATGATATTGTGTATGGTCATCGTCCAGGCACGCGAAATCTCTGGAATTGTAGTGGATGAGAACGGCGACCCTCTCGCGGGAGCAACCGTAAAGGAGATACCCTCCGTAAAAGGTGCGTCAGTCCATGCCGTCGCAGTCGACCTCCAAGGCCACTTCTCCCTTCAGGTGGGCCGGGAGACCCGGCAGATTGCCGTCTCTTTTGTGGGCTACAAGCCTATGACCGTGACCCTGACAAATGAGAACAGCTACAAGATCGAAATGACGCCCACCGCCGATGTCCTTGACGAAGTCGTTGTGACAGGATATCAGACGCTCTCAAAGGAACGCACCACGGGATCGTTCGCGAAGATCAACCGCAAGGAACTTGACAGCCAGCGTATCACATCAGTGGGCGACATGCTCGAGGGACACGTGGCCGGATATACCGATGGAAAGATCAGGGGCATCACCTCCATGCAGGGAATAACGACACCTTTATATGTCATAGACGGTTTCCCCGTGGAACGCACCACCGTCACATATGCCGGAGGAGGATTTGAGGAACAGGTTCCGGATATCAATGTAGACGATATTGAAAGCATCACAGTATTGAAAGATGCCGCTGCAACCTCCATATATGGTGCCCGTGCCGCCAACGGAGTTGTTGTCATCACTACAAAGAAAGCCGACAAAGGGAAAGTGCGTGTCTCAGGATCCGCCACATTCTCCATACAGCCATACAAACGGGTGAATACTTTCACGATGGATTCCCGCGAACTTATCGACCAGACACGCGACTGGATATCACAAGTGCCGGGATTCAATGGTGAAGGGGCCGAGGAGTATGCAAAAAGCATGCTCGCCAACTCCTCCAACCTTGCTCCCCATATTCGTGCCGTCTACGAGCGTTACGCAGGGCTCATGACTCAGCAACAGCTCGACTCCAGACTCGACAACTGGTCGAAACAGGGCTACAGATGGTATGATGAGACCGATGCGATCGACAAGCGGGATGCCACCACACAGCGTTACAGCCTCTCGGTGGCGTCATCATCTGAGCGAAACAACCTTGTGGCCACACTTTCCTACAACCGCACCAACGAGTTCTCACGATATTCTTTCAATGAAAGCGTCGACATCTCCCTGCGCAACACTGTCAACATGACTTCCTGGGCCACTCTCGACCTTGGCGCCTCGATCATCTACAACAACAGTTCATCGTCTCCCTATACCCTCTCAAACCCCGGCTTCTCCGTGGCCCCCTACATGAGCTTCTACAACGAAGACGGCTCATATATAAAAGGGAGTCAGGAAGAGATGCTCTCTGCATCGCGTCTGAATGCCATAAAGGCTTATGGCCTCTACAATGAGGATATCGATCCGATGGACGAACTCGGCCGCAACAAGACAATCGCCAACGACCTTGTCACCCGTGCCTACGCCCGTCTGAACTTCAAAATCACCGACTGGCTGCGCTTCACCCCTCAGTTCCAATATGAATGGGGCAATTTCCAGACCAGATACCGCCAGGAGAAAGAGACATATGCCGTGAGAAGCAAGATCAACAATTTCGCATCGCTCAACAACGGCACCACAGTCTTCAATCTCCCCTATGGCGACATCTATCAGAAAGGACAGAACAACCAGACCTCATACAATCTCAGGATGCAGCTCGACTTCAACAGGACTTTCGCGGGCATACACGACGTGACAGCGATTGCCGGTATGGAGATGCGTCACGCGAAGACAAGAGCAGAATACAATACCCTATACGGATATGACGACCAGCTCAATACTTTCGCGACAGTCGACCAGACGGCCATACAGTCGTTCTCCGGAGCCATATTCAGCCGCCCCTGGATATCTTCCTACGATTTTGCAAGCATCAGGGAGCTGACCAACAGGTTCATATCCTTCTATGCCAACGCCGCCTATGCCTACGATGGCAAATATATGCTGAATGCATCAATACGCACTGACCGCACCAATCTTTTCGGCACAAGCGGAAAGTATCAGGGGAAACCGATATGGTCGGCAGGAGCCGCCTGGCGTATCGACAGGGAGGAATTCCTCCGCACGGATTGGATCAACATGCTGAAGCTGCGTGCCAGCTACGGCATCGGCGGTAACATTGCCAAAGACACCTGGCCATATATGGTGGCATACTATGGCACAAACGTTCATCCCGGAGTGGGAGGCATACAGGGAAGCATCAGCTCCCGTCCTAATCCCGAACTGAGATGGGAGAAGACCACCACTTTCAATATCGGTGTGGATTTCGGAATGCTCGACAACCGGCTGAACGGCTCTGTGGAATTCTACAATAAAAAAGGCACGGACCTGCTTGCGAGCAGCAACGGCATATCTGTGGAGGGACAGGGATTCTCGACAACCACCATCAACAACGGAGAGATGACCAACCGCGGTTTCGAGCTAAACGTCAGCGGACGCATCATACGCAACCGCGACTGGGATTGGGGAATAGGCAGCATCGTGGCATACAACCATTCGAATGTGGACTATGTCAACGTCGAAGCCCCGGTAGGGTTCCTGCAGATCGACCAGCCCGCGGCATTCCCGAGAGTCGGCAATCCGTTTACTGCCATGTACGGCTATAAATTCGAAGGTCTCGATGAAAACGGCCTTCCTGTCATAACGGGAGCCGACGGCCAACCTATCGCCAACTCTTATTCAACCACCCTCGACGACATAATCTATCTTGGCAGCTATACGCCTACCTACAGCGGTTCTGTATCGACCGACCTCCGGTGGAAGGATTTCTCCCTGTCGGCACTCCTGCTTTTCGAAGGAGGCCATAAGGTGCGCACAGGATACTACACCTACGACGACCAATGGAAAAAACCGGGCGATGAGGCCCATACCATAGTACCCCGTTACCTCGCAGCGGAAAACAACGATCTATACTGTGACTGGGATCTCTACGGGAAATCGTCGGCTGTCGTGGAAGATGCCGCCAACATACGCCTTCGCAACATCTCCCTGGCATATAACCTCCCGAAAGAGATCTGTACGAAATTTTTCGCACAGGAAACCAGAATCATGTTTGGAATCGAGAATATCGCCACTTTCGCAAAATCGAAATCAGTGAAGTATTATCTCGGGGGATACAACAGGCCCAATTATGTGATCTCACTCAATCTCAACTTCTAACACAACTCCGGATATGAAAAAATACATAGCGATAATCTTCTCCGCAGTCATGATGCTTATGTCATCGTGCAACGACTATATCGACGTATTGCCTAAGGGGATGAGGATACCGACCACTCTCCAGGATTTCGAGGCACTCATGCGCAACGAATACAGCGCCAATTATCTCGCCTGCGCACAGGCCCCCTATCTTCTCAACGACAAATTCGTAGGCACCAACGCCTGCCGCAATCAAGACAACCTTACCACATGTCATTACATGTGGAAAGAAGATCGCGACCGCACGCTGCTCAACGCATCGACAGAAGATGTTTTCGACAACGGATATGGCATAATTGGCGTGATGAACACCATCATCGAGAACGCTCCCGGAGCGACGGATGCCACGGACGCCGAGAAAAACGAAGTGTTGGCATATGCATACGCGGTGAGGGCATTCGTGCTCTTCCAGATTGTCAACTATTATGCTGACGCCTACGACCCTGTAAAAGCGGATGCCACCCCCGGCGTCCCTCTCATATATAGCGCCAACCTCAATGCTCCCTGGCATCAAGGTTCCGTAAAGGAGGTCTACGACCAGATTCTGTCTGATTTCAATAAGTCTATCGAGCTTGGTGTGCCCGAGAAGGCCATGACTGCCGTGCAACCCGACCGTGGTGCCGTTGAGGCGGGACTCGCACGCGTGTATCTCTCCATGCGCGAATACGACAAGGCTCTGGCCCATGCCGAGGCTGCCCTTGACCGCAACTCAAGACTGTTCGACTGGAATGATTTTTATGCGCAATATAAGGACCGCGTTGACAATCCCGACGACTACAACAAGATAACCTCTCCCATGGATCATGTGAATGTCGAGAACTTTTGGTTCTGCTCCGGAAACGGCAATCCGAATTATCCCTGTTCCGACATCGACATTCCTGAGGAGCGTCGCGCCATGTTCGAGCCGGGCGACGTAAGGGCGCTGTGCCGCTGGAAAAAATATCAGTCGCAGGCAGATGTCTACTATCGCGGCATGCTGACGGGATACTATAATCTTTCAGGCATCGCAACTCCCGAGGTATACCTGATAAAGGCGGAATGCCAGGTGCGCAAAGGAAACATCACCGACGGACTGGAAACCCTCGACACCGTCAGGAAGACACGTTTGGCACCTGACTCTTACACTCCTTCCGCAGCATCCGACGAGGGCGAGGCCATAGCGAAAATACGCAGAGCCAAGGCAGATGAACTTATAAACTCCATCTATCCGTTCATTGATGCCAAACGTCTGAACGCCGAAGGGAAATATACAGTGACCATAACCAAGACATTCGATGACA
Source organism: uncultured Muribaculaceae bacterium (assembly GCA_910588245.1). Taxonomy (GTDB): domain Bacteria; phylum Bacteroidota; class Bacteroidia; order Bacteroidales; family Muribaculaceae; genus Lepagella. The sequence goes on from CAJUQP010000014.1 coordinate 41,095, forward strand.
AAGCCTACACCCTCAGCCCCACTTCGCATCTATGGACGATGGTCTTCCCCGCAAACGCCATCAACCGGCCAGGCAACGGCACACTGACGCAAAACTCGAAATAGAAACCACAACCCAAAATCAAAATAAATGAAAAAGATCGTCGCACTATCGCTCGCGGCCCTCATTATGGCCGGATGCGCAAACAAGAAAGAGAACGACTCTTATTTAGTGAGCGGAGAGATTCAGGGAATCCCCGACAGCACAATGGTGGCTCTATATCCCATGAGCCACTCACAGACCGACCCTATCGCGGAAGCTATGGTGATCGGAGGCAAATTTGAATTCTCCGGGAAGACCGAAGAGCCCATCGTCGTAATTCTATCGGTAAAGGATCACTACGGATCCACACGGTTCATGCTCGAGAATGCTGAAATCCATCTTAAAGGAAGCGTATCGGCTGAAGATGCTTCCGACGGGAAGAAACTCTATTCGTTCAACGATTTTTCTGTAGAGGGAAGTCCCATGTCCGACAAATTCTTCGAGCTTATGAGCGGGCGTGACGAACTCGACCGGAAATTCACGGCAATGCGCGAGAACTACAGCGACATCATGGAGATTATCACGGGCGGCGACCGCGACAGGATTGACTCCGTACGCGCCACAGACCGCTACAAGGCAATGAGCGATGAGGAGAACCGCTTTTTCGCGGCACTCGACAGCAACTACAACGCAGTGGTGTCGGCAAACAGCGACAACTCCTGGGGGCCGCTTATGATGATGGCCCTCGTCACTTACCTGAGCCCGCAGAACCGTGAGCTCTATGAGAACTTCTCCGATAGCGCCAAGAACAGTTACTACGGCAAGATGGCCTACAAGGAGCTCTATCCTCTCGGACGTCCCGGCGACCAGGTGCCTGATTTCACTGCCACGGATATCAAGGGCGGGAAGATCTCTCTCTCGGAAATAGCGAAGGCAAACAAATACGTCCTCGTTGACTTCTGGGCTTCATGGTGCCGTCCGTGCCGTGCGGAGATACCGAATGTGAAGGCGATCTACGACAAACATCATGCCGATGGATTTGAGATCGTAAGCGTCTCAATCGACGAGGAAGAGAATCCCTGGATAAAAGCTGTGGAAAAAGAGGGACTTGTGTGGCCCAACGCGCGCGACACTGATAAATCGATCGCGGGCAAATACAACGTCACTTCCGTGCCCACAATGGTAGTGATAGATTCGGAAGGAAAGCTTGTGGCCGAAAATCTGCGCGGTGAGGAACTGGCTGCGAAGATCGATGAACTTATGTCGAAATAAGGCCCTCCGAATAAGCGACAAACTATAGGCAATATCCGCGGGATGGATTCGGCAATAAAACCATCCCGCGGATATTTTTTATGAAAAACAGGCGCGGATTTTGGAAATTACAGTAATAATCGCTAATTTTGCATCCGCAATGAGGCGCGTAGCCCGTTGAATAATGACAGATGCGGTAGTAGCTCAGTTGGTAGAGCATCAGCTTCCCAAGCTGAGGGTCACGAGTTCGAGCCTCGCCTACCGCTCCCCCGAGATCCGGAAGAATTCTTCCGGATCTTTTTTATTCCGCTAATTCATAATCCCTTCTAAATTCCGTGATTACGGAGTGATAATCTTTTTCGCGAACTCATTTGTTGATAATTTATTACTAAAAAACACAATTATGAAAACTGATACCGCTAACGAGAGCAACGCCGACAGGCTTATGCGCGAAGAACATGAGGCGCAGATGCGCGCCTACCGCCAGTCGAGGCGCGAAAACCGGAATGCGATATCTAAAATTCCGCTTATGACAGCGCTGCTCCTCTGTGCGGCCGCACCGGCCTCAGCCCAGGGGAAATGGGTGCGCGATTCCATTCCGGCCTCCTGGCAGATGACTCCGCAGGCCGTGCAGACGCTTCCTACCGACGATGCGTGGTGGCGCGCTTTCGACGACCCCGTGCTCGACAGCCTTATCGACAAGGCTGTCGGCAACAACTATAATGTGGCCGCGGCCGTGAAACGGATAGAGATGGCGCGCAAAGCCGTCGGGGAAGCCCGCGCCGGCTATTTCCCCACCATAGGTCTGAGCGGAGGATGGACAAAAGACCGTGAGGCCGGCGCCATCGAAGGGCGCTCCATACCATCGCGCAATTCATCCTATTTCTCGCTCGGAGCCCAGATGAATTGGGAGATCGACGTTTTCGGGCGCGTCAGGGAGGGGGTCAAGGCAAAGAAAGCGGCATATGATGCCTCGCGCGCCGACCGCGACGCAGTGATGGTGAGCCTGTGTGCCAACCTCGCCACAGCCTATATCAACCTGCGTGTGGCTCAGAAGCAGCTTCAGGTGGCCGAAGCCCACATAGCCTCGCAGGAGAAGATCGAGAAGATGACCGAAGCCCGGTTCGAGGCCGAGCTTGCAAGCATGCTCGATGTCACTCAGGCCCGTGTCGTGCTCTACAACACCCGCTCCGCCCTCCCCTCCCTGCGTGCCGAGATAAAGACTCTTGCCAACACCATAAGTATCCTGACCGGCGAATATCCCGGCGCGCTCGCAGCCCGTCTCCGGAGCGACGCGCCGCTTCCCCGATTCCGCCACACCTTGGAGGTGGGGGTCCCTGCCGATCTATTGCGCCGGCGTCCTGACATAGTAGAGGCGGAGATGCAGCTCGGGGAGTATGCCGCGATGGCGGGAGTGGCCAGGAAAGATTTTCTCCCCGCTCTCTCATTGACCGGGAGCATAGGCACCTCCGCCCACCGGGCCGGCGACCTCTTTGGCAAAAACTCGCTTGAATACTCCATAGCCCCGCAGCTTTCCTGGACCCTCTTCGACGGCATGGCGCGCAACTACCGCGCGGCGGAAGCCCGGTTGCAACTCGAGTCGGCTGTAGACAGCTACAACCTTACGGTGATGAACGCTGTGGAGGAAGTAGACAACGCGATGATCGAATACGATGCCACACTCCAGGCCATCGAGCTGCAGAAAAGCGTGGTGGAGCAGAGTGAGAAATCACTCACCCTCTCGGTCGATCTCTATAAGACCGGACTGACGGCATTCTCCAACGTGGTCGACGGACAGATGAACTGGCTTGAGAGCCAGAATTCTCTCGTGGCCCTCGAGGGGAAGGCCCTGCAGGCACTGATCAGCATATACCAGGCCCTCGGTGGTGGGTGGGAAGCATACCGCGACCCCGTGAGGCCATGACGAAAATACCGACAAAACACCAGGACTATGAAAACACACATATCAGCATTGACCGCGGCTCTGGCAGTCGTATCGCTCCTTTCCTGCGGACATAAAGAGAAAGCCTCGACTCAGGAGGAAAGCCCGTCGGTCGACGTGGCGGAAGCATTCACAGACTCAGTCGTGCTGCATAAGACGTATCCCGGATATCTCAGCGCGGAGAGCCAGGCCACAGTCGTGGCACAGGTGAGCGGCCGACTCCTGAGCCGCAGTTTCCAGCCCGGGGCCTACGTGCGCAAGGGACAAACGCTCTTCTCCATCGACCCGACGCTCTACCGCGACGAGGTGAGCCGTGCGGAAGCGGCCCTGACATCCGCCATAAGCGCCCGCGACTATGCCGCGAGCCACTATGCAGCCGTAAAGAAAGCTCTGGAAGCCGATGCCGTATCGAAGATGGAGGTGCTCAACGCTGAGAGCGCCCTGCAGCAGGCTGAGAGCGACATCAAGACCTGCCGCGCCGCCCTGAGCACAGCCCGCACCAATCTCGGATATTGCACTGTCACCGCTCCGATCTCCGGATATATCTCCGATTCGGAGGTGAAACCGGGCAACTATGTCAACGGTGCGGCGCAGCCTGTCTCCCTCGCCACAATCTACGACAACTCCACACTGAGCGCCATATTTGAGATCGAGGATTCCCAATACGAGGAGATGACCGGCGAGATATCGGGGAAAGAAGCTCCTCTCTACCGCAGCATACCTCTCCATTTCCGCGATTCGCTCCCCCACGCCTACACGGCGGACCTCATATACGAGGCCCCGTCGGTCAACCGCCAGACCGGTACGGTAGTGCTCAAAGGGAGAGTCGGCAATATCGACAACGAGCTCAAGGATGGAATGTATGTCACAGTATCCCTTCCCTATGGAGAGAATCCCCGCGCCGTGCTGATAAAGGATGCCGCCATCGGCACGGACCAACGCGGGTCATATGTATATGTGGTCAACGATTCCAACCGGGTGGTCTACACCCCTATTGTGACAGGTGAAGTGTTTCGCGATTCTCTGAGAGTAGTCGACAGCGGCGTCAAGCCCGGCGACAGATACGTCACCAAAGCCCTCCTTACAGTCAGAGACGGAGAGACCGTCACTCCGGTATTGAAAAAATAAAATCCTGCCGCCATGTTCTCTAAATTCTTCATAGACCGGCCGATATTTGCCACAGTGCTGGCCCTCCTTCTGGTCTTCGCGGGCGTGCTGACTGTGCGCACGCTCCCTGTGGCGCAGTATCCCGACATCACACCGCCGACGGTGATGGTGAGCGCCGAATACCCCGGCGCCGACGCCGAGACTGTGGCCCGCGCCATAGGCGTGCCCATAGAGGAGCAGGTCAACGGCGTCGACAACATGCTCTACATGAACTCTAATTCCGGTTCCGATGGAAGCTACTCGCTGACGGTCACCTTTGAGAACGGCACAGACGTGGACCAGGCCGCGATCGACGTGCAGAACAGGGTGTCGCGCGCCACGCCTCAGCTGCCGACCGCCGTCACCGAACAGGGAGTAAGCGTATCGAAAAGGAGCAGCAACCAGGTGCTATTCGTGGCTCTGGAGACCGACCGCCCTGACCTGTATGATGCCCTCTATCTCACCAACTACGCGCAGATACACATGATCGATCCCCTCTCGCGTGTGAAAGGGGTCGGCGGCGTGTCGGCATTCGGCGCCGGTGAATACAGCATGCGCGTATGGCTCGATCCGGAAGCCATGCGGGCCCGCGGATTGACCCCCTCCGACATAGAAGCTGCCATACAGGCTCAGAACATGCAGGTGTCGGCCGGATCGGTCGGCACCCCTCCCGGAGCCGGGAAGTCGCAGTTCGCCTTCACCGTCACGAGCCAAGGACAGCTCGACAGCGCATCCGAATTCGGCAACATAATAATCCGTTCCGACGGCACCGGCCTGCTGCGTCTGCGCGACGTGGCCCGCGTGGAACTCGGCAGCGACTCTTATTCAGCTGTAGCAAAGGTCAACGGAAAAGAGACCGCCCTTATCGGAGTGGAACAGCTTCCGGGTGCCAACGCCCTCGATGTGGCGAAAGGATCGCTTGCGGAACTTGAGCGGCTCTCACAATACTTCCCCGAAGGGATACATTACCGCGTGGTGCTCAACTCCACCAACTATGTCATGGAGTCGATCGACGACGTGCTCGTCACTTTCGCGCTCACATCCCTCATCGTCATGATCGTGCTTCTTATCTTCCTCCAGAACTGGAGAGCCGTGATCATACCTATGCTCACCATCCCGGTGTCGCTCATAGCCACCTTCGCGGTGATGAAGATAATGGGATTTTCCCTCAATACGCTGACTCTCTTCGGCCTGGTGCTCGCCATCGCCATCGTGGTCGACGACGCCATCGTCGTGGTGGAGGATTGCTCCCGTCTTGTCGACAAGGGGACCATGACACGCCATCAGGCTGCCATACAGGCTATGCGCGAACTCACGGGACCTGTGGTCGGCGAGGTGCTCGTGCTTCTCTCCGTGTTCATACCCACGGCCTTCGTCAGCGGAATCACCGGCGAGCTTTACAAGCAGTTCGCCCTCACGATCGCCGTCTCGACAGCTTTCTCGGGGTTCAACGCCCTGACGCTCACACCGGCGCTCTGCGCCCTCTTCCTGACACCCCGCAAACCCGCGAGATTCTTCCTCTTCAAATGGTTCAACACCGGATACTCAAAGGTGGAGGGGCTCTACGACAGATCTATCACCAGGATGCTCGCCCATTCCGGCGTGTCGATGCTCGTATTCCTGGCAATAGCCGCCGTGGCCTTCTGGGGCTTCGTGAAATGGCCTACAAGCTACATACCCGATGAGGATATGGGCTATTTCATGACCTCCGTGCAGCTTCCCACAGGGGCATCGCTCGAGCGCACCGAGAAGGTGGCCGACCGTATCTCGGCCGAGCTCAAGAAGATACCCTACGTGAAAGATGTCATGACAATCTCCGGATTCTCCTTCATGGCCGGAGGGGCCTCCTCCAATCTCGGATCGATGTTCGTGGTGCTCAAGCCTTGGAAAGAAAGAGGGAAAGCCGGAGGCGTCAACAAAGTGATGGCCATGGCCGATGAGATTGCCGCGCGACAGCAGGAAGCAATCGTTTTCTCCGTAAATCCACCCGCCATTCCGGGCCTGGGAATGTCGTCGGGCTTGCAGATGCAGCTTCTCGACATCAACAGTCTCGGAGCGGCAGAGATGACCAAGGCCCTGGCCGAGGTGGAGCGTGTGGCCAGGGAAGATCCCCGCATTGAGCAGGTCACCTCGCTATATCAGGGACTCGTGCCGCAATATAGCGTCAAGATAGACCGTGACCGGGCAGAACTCCAGGGGCTCGACATTGAGGCCGTCTACGGTGTGCTCTCCGCATATCTCGGCGGAGGCTACGTCAACGATTTCGTGAAGTTCGGACGCACCTTCCAGGTCACCGTGCAGGGTGATGCAGCCACGCGCATGCACCCCGACGACATCATGAAACTTTCCGTGCGCAATTCATCCGGGGAAATGGTGCCGTTCAGTTCCTTCTGCAGCGTGGCCCCGTCGCTCGGCGAGCCGAGTGTGAGCCGCTACAACATGTATGAGACAGCCTCCCTGACCGCCACGCCTGCCAAAGGTGTCAGCAGCTCGGAGGGGATAAAGATCATGGAGCAGGCCGTGTCGAAGGCTCTCGGGAAAAACTACTCCTATGCATGGACAGGCATAGCCTATCAGGAGACTCAGGCCGGCACGACAATAAGCTTCGTCTTCATCTTCGCCATAATCATGACAATCTTCGTGCTGGCCGCGCAATACGAAAGCTGGACTGACCCGCTCGCCGTAGTGCTCAGCATGCCTATAGCGGTGCTCGGCACAGTGCTGGGGTGCGTGTTCATGAACCAGAGTATAAGCATCTACACTCAGATCGGATTGATATTGCTGCTCGGAATGTCGGCGAAAAATGCCATCCTGATCGTGGAGTATGCCATGGACTTCCGCAAGAGTGGCCAAAGCATACGGCAGAGTGCCCACGATGCAGGGGTGATACGCTTCCGTCCCATCATGATGACAGCGCTGGCCTTCGTATTCGGCGTGATGCCCATGATGTTCGCAACAGGGGCGGGTGCCAACAGCCGCATAGAGCTGGGCACCGCCGTAGTCTTCGGCATGGCCATGAATGCCTTGATCGGCACCCTCTTCGTGCCAAACTTCTGGCAGTTCATGCAGACCATCAACGAACGCTATCTCTCGGGTCTCTTCAAAGACCCGGCCCCTGCTTCGACACAGTCCGCACCCGAAACGCCGACCACAAAATCCACGCCCCCCGACATTTGATCCGGTCTAAATCAAACGCGCAGCTATAGGGCTGCCCACAGATGCGTGAGCTATGGGGCTGCGCACGGTCCTGTTCAGCCCTGTAGCTCACGCAACAACACTGCACACTCCAAGATGCTGTTAAATTTAACATATACAAAAAGGTGAGAGGCGCGAGATTACCGAAAATGGAAGATTAATTGTTAAAATTTAAACTTGATTAATATTTTTGACCAAAAATTTGTTAGTATAGAAAAAGGTTTTTACCTTTGCGGAAATTTTCAATGGCGAAAAACGCCCGTTTTGAGTCATTGCTTCCACGCTCTATGTCTTATGAAGATGCATAACCTACAAACAGACAAACAGTTCCGATGACAGGCACCGAATGCTCTGCAAAGGCTTATGGAAAAATAAAAGAAGAAACTTAAACAAATTATCAATATCAATCAATTCAAATCTTAAAGGAATGAATAGAAAATTAGTCAACGGCTTGCTGTTGCTGTCCATTGCTACGGTCGGTTGCGGCACATTCACATCCTGCAAAGACACTGACGAGGACGTAAAGGCTGAGTACAACAAAGAACTCGCTTCCGTTTACAAAGACCTCCTCGACCAAATCGAAGCTGCAAAGTGCAAATGTCCTGCCAATCTTGCATCCAACCTCGATGCAATCGCCAACTGGCTCAATGCCACAAAAGATCAAAATGGCAACTATGTATTACCTGAGGGTGGAATCGACACATACTTCGTTGAGAAACTCACCGATGCCCTCAAGACCGGCGATTACGCTCAGATCGTGCCCGCTCTTCAGGACCTTCAGGGCCAGATGAACAAGCAGATCACAAGCATTGAGCTCAACCAGACCTACAATCCTGTATTCGGCACACTGAACCTCCCCACAGGTCTTCAGACAAACGTACTTGCCGCTTACTACGGTACTTCTGACAAAGCTTTCAAATTCCCCGATTTCTCCGATGAGATGAGCGGTCACGAAGTTGGCCTTCCCGAAGCTGAAATGCTTAAGGTCAATGCTCTTTGGACTGCAGCGAACCTCAATCCTGCCACAGTAGCTATCCCTGCCGGCGTTTATATGGATCAGGACGGCTTCCTCGGCAACGCATATCTCACAATCAACCCGATCAACAACGGATTGGCTTATGATCTCGAGCTCATCAAGAGCACCGGAGAGGTCTCACCCGTCAAGCTGGCTACAGCAGCTTCTGACGATGAGCTCAAATTCGGATATTCACGTGCGAACAACGGCTTGTACAAGGCTGTAGCGACTATCAATCCTGAAGACGCAAGCAAGATTGCCATCGCTCTCAAGCCCGAGTTCAAGTCTGCTGTGAAGAATATCCTCAAAGATCCGGGCAAAGCCACTATCACAAAGCTTGGCACTGCTCTTCTTGATCAGATGAACGGTATTCTTCCCGCTTACGGATTCAGAGCACCTTTTGATGCTGCTTCTTACTCCTTTGGACTCGATGAAGAAGGCAATTATACTATTGTCAAGGAGGAGAATCCTCTTATGAACGCCATCGTATCGAAATATGAGCTCGCAGCCACTACAATTCATCCTCTTGGCTACAACTCTCTGAGCGACATCACAATTTCAAAACGTCTCCCGACTTTCGATCCTTTGACAGAGGTTATTCACAATCTTTTTGCTGATGTGAAGAAGCAAATCAACTTCACTCTTGATATCAAAAAGCTTGAACCACTCAACATCAAATTCGAAATTTCAGAGTTTTCTGTTGACAACCAGTTCCTGAAAATAACAATACCCTCTATCCAGGTTGGTAATGACCACAGCGATCCTATCGACATCTATCTGACATACAACAAAGATAACGGCACAATCGAAGGAATTCCCGCCGGTGCAGAAGTTCAGAATAATGCACTTAAGCCCCTCATCGATTCAATCACAGAATCTGTAAATAAGCTTCTTGTTGGAGATGGTGTCGATGATTCAGATGCAACCAAAGCAAGTATTCAGTATCAGGTTACACACAATATCGTAGGTCAGGTCAACAGCATGATCAATGAGATCAACGACATGCTCGTTGGTAACGAAGATACCGGCAAACCCGGCATCAGCGGCCAGATCAACAACCAGCTCGGTCAGATTCTTGACAACATCGAGAATCAGATCAGTGGCAAGATTGGTCCTGCCCAGAAGCTTCTCGACATCTACAACAAACTCGCTGAGAAAGTCAACGCATACATCGCTGATCCTCACGGACACATGCAGGTTGCCATGGCTTATGAGGATGCCAACGGTGCTCCCCACATGCTTTCGACAAATCCCGACGTTCCTTCATACTTCTCTGTTAAGGGCGGCAACGCTATCCAGCTTTTCGCTACATCTTACACAGCTGACGTAGCAGCTCCTTCCTACAAGAAATATGTAGCGGTTGTTGCTTCCTCCAACAATGATGTTGCAAAAGTAAACGAGGCATCCAAGTATCTCAATACTGTTATCTCCGGTCGTCAGCACATCATCGACATGGCTGGCTTCTCGAAAGGCAACTACACTATCGTTTACTCTTCTGTCGACTATCGCGGAAACACTTCCACTCGTCTCTACTATCTGACAGTAGGTGATTAATCTGAGTCGAAAATTAGAAATACACGAACCCAAAAGCAAACAAAGAAATGAAATTAAATAAAATTCTTTTGACCGCTTCTCTCCTGCTCGGTGGACTCTGTGCCTCCGCTCAAGAAGAGGTCACCGAATATGTCTTCCAGCCTTATTGGTTCGGTCAGGCTCAGTTCGGTGCCCAGGAGACTCTCGGCGAAGGTGGCTTCGATATCCTCGCAGGCCCCAATGCCCAGCTCGCCGGCGGCTATCAGTTCTCGCCTGTGTTCGGTCTTCGTCTCTCTGTAAACAGCTGGAGAAGCCGCGCTACAAGCAAGATCGCTTACACTGATTTCGTTACCGGCAAATCTGAGGAGAACCGCTACAAATGGAAATGGACATACATCGCTCCTTCGGTCGACGCTATGTTCAACATGACCAACCTCCTCGGTGGCTACAACCCCAACCGCCTCGTAGACGTCAACCTCTTCGCAGGTATCGGCCTCAACGTGGCTTGGAACAACAAGCAGGCCAACGCTGTCAACGAGCAGTTTAAGGCAAGCTTCCCCAACTACTCCGATGTGCAGGGCGCTCATCCCGACATGATCAACCAGAACATGCTCGGCTATGTATGGGACGGCACTCACACACGTCTGACAGGCCGCTTCGGTTTTGACGTCAACTTCAACGTCACCGAGCAGCTTCAGGTAGGTCTCGAGGCCAACGCCAACTTCCTCAACGACCACTACAACTCGAAGAAGGCCGGCAACGCCGACTGGTATTTCAACGCCCTCGTAGGTGTGAAATACGCCTTCGGTCCCAAATACGAGACCCGCACCCGCGTGATCGAGGAAGCTCCCTGCGAGCCCCAGATCATCGAGAAGGTTGTCGAGAAGATCGTGGAGGTGCCCGTACAGGTAGAGGAAAAGAAGCAGGAATCAACAGTGTTCCGTCGCGACGTCTTCTACAAAATCAACAAGACTGTCATCACCCCGGGTGAGATGACCAAGGTTGAGGCTGTGGCCAACTATCTTAAGGAGCATCCCAACTCGCACGTGACAATCACCGGCTATGCCGACAAGGGAACAGGCACGAAGGCCCTCAACCTCCGTCTCGCCGCCAAGCGCGCCGAGGCTGTGGCTCAGGCTCTCCGCACCAAATACGGCATCCCCGCATCGCGCATGACAGTAAAGAGCATGGGCAGCCTCGAGGATCAGCCTTATCCCGATCCCGTACAGAACCGCGTGGCTATCTGCATAGCCGAATAATCGCGACCTGACAAAATATCACGACAGATATTTCGTTTAAATATAGTCACACCTGAGGAACGTGTTTCCACATCTGCCTCAGGTGTGACTAAATTTATGTAAGCACACAAGCTACTTCTACTTCCAATCCAGATGAAGAAACCGATTATACTCTCCATCGCGCTCTGCGCCGCATTCTCAGCCGCCGCCGACTTCAACGGTGCGGGCTACTACCGACTCCAGAACTACAAGACAGAACGCTGGGCATCGATGATCGACAACAAAGGAAGCATCGACATGGCCGGCAACAAGGCCGACCTTCAGGCCATACAGCTTCAGAAAAATTTCGATGAGGTCTGCTGCGACCCCGCATCGATAGTATATATCCGGCCGGCCGGAAGCCAATACCAGATAGAGGCTCAAGGCACAGGCATCTACGAGATGATAGGACATTATCTCAACATCAAGGAGACAGGGTCGGCCAACGGCAACAAGTTGTATTATGCCACCGGCACATACGATGGTTTTGAGAAATATGTAGGCGACAACAATCCTTTCCCTAAAGACATTACATCGGCCACGACCAACGCCAACGGCGACTACCGTAAATGGTTCATACACCCGATGGAGACCGATGGAGCCAACTTCTTCGGAGTGCGTCCTACCGTAGCAGTAGGGAGCCGGCGCTATGGCACCGTATTCGGAGCTTTCCCCCTCCAAGCATATTCAGAAGGGGTCAAGATCTACGCGATAAAGCAAGTCGGTGCCGGAATGGCACTGATGGAGGAAGTGACCGGTCCTGTGGCTAAATCCACGCCTGTGATCGTGGAGTGTCCCACGGAAAATCCCTCCGACAACCGCCTCCAGATCGGGATGGAAGGCTCGGCTGTGGGCGGCAATATACTCAGCGGCGCATACTATTGCTCCACTGAGAAATCCAATCACCTCAACTATACGACCTTCGATCCGCAGACAATGCGTGTGCTCGGAGTCTGCTCCGACGGATCTCTCGGATTCGTTACTCCGGCCGAGCTCAAATATATCCCGGCTAACACCGCTTATCTGAAAGTGGCTCCCGGCACACCCGCCGAGTTGCGCTGTGTAGACCGCGAGGCCTTTACGGCCGATGTCGACGGAGTGGAGGCTGACAGCGACGCCCCTGTCGATGTCTACAACGTCGCCGGAGTTATTGTGCTGCGCCGGGCCACACGGTCTCAGATTGACGCACTTCCCGCCGGACTCTACATAGCCGGAGGGAAAAAGATCCTCATTCGCAGGTAAACGAATATCATCATAAAAAAATACCTCCCGCCCCGCGATTTGCTCTTGCATATTACGGGGCGATTTTGTAATTTTGAAAAATCATTGACCAAGACAACCGTATGGAAGATAAAGTCATCGTCGACGGGCTGACGTTCGTGCCCTATATCAGAAGAGAGGAGATACAGAAAGAGGTGAAGCGCATAGCCGCCGAGCTAAGGAAAGATCTCGAAGGGAAGAAACCTCTGTTTCTCTGCGTGCTCAACGGAGCTTTTATTTTTGCGGCCGACCTGTTCCGCGAGACAGGCATCAACGACGCCTCAATCTCTTTCGTGAGGTATTCCAGCTATGAAGGAATGACATCCACAGGATGCGTGAAGCAGCTTATAGGCCTCAATGAGAACATCGACGGCCGCGACGTGGTTATAATAGAGGATATCGTCGACACGGGCCTCACGGCCTCGCAGATGGTTAACGACCTTAAACGCTACAACCCCAACTCCATACGCTTCGTCACCCTGCTCCACAAGCCGGAGAGTTCGAAGACTGGATTCAAGCCGGACTATGTGGCTTTCAATATCCCCGCGAAATTCATAATCGGCTATGGCCTCGACCTCGACGGCAAGGTGCGCAACCTGAAAGACATCTATGTCGTTAAAGAGTAAAGGTTAAAGAGGAAAGGTTAAAGGTTAAAGAGGAATGGTTAAAGGTTAAGAGGAAAGATTGGAGGATTGAAGGTTATAGGGAGGTAGTTAGGGCAGATAACGGCTGATTTAGCCATTACAGATATTATTGCTGCGATTATACAGCTATTATTGCTGCGATTATACAGTTATCATTGCAGTGATTATTACGGAAAGAGAAAACCCAAAATAAGATAAGATAATGCTGAATTTAGTTTTATTCGGAGCGCCGGGCAGCGGCAAAGGCACACAAAGCGCGCGGCTCATAGATGAGTTCGGCCTCCACCACATCTCCACGGGAGAGGTGCTCCGCGACCATATAAAGCGCCAGACAGAACTCGGCAAGATCGCCGACAAATATATTTCTGAAGGACAGCTCATACCCGACGACCTCATGATAAGCATTCTCGATGAGGTGCTTGAGAAAGAGGCGAAAGGGAAAGCCGGTGTGATTTTCGACGGTTTCCCCCGCACCATCCCCCAGGCCGAGGCCTTGAAGGAACTTCTTCAGAAGAGAGGCACGGATCTGCATGCCGTAGTCGGACTTGAGGTGCCCGAAGAGGAACTTATCGAGCGTATGCTCAACCGAGGCAAAGAGACAGGACGTGCCGACGACAATATGGAAACCATAAAGAAACGTCTTGACGTATACCACAACCAAACCTCTCCCCTGCGCGACTATTACTGCAAGGAGGAGAAATATCTCAAGATAAACGGATCGGGGGTGGTAGACGACATCTTCAACGAAATCGCCGACAATATTTGCGCGAAGACAGGCGTGCACCGCAAAAAATAATATACGGCCATCCGTAAACGTTTTATAGCCATGAAGAGACTTCATGGCTATATTTTTTTATCCCTGCTGGCCTTCGTAGCCACGGTCATGTCATCATGCCGCTCAGCGAAGCTCAGCGAGGCCGACGCTGCTTTTGAGAGAGGGGAATATTTCGACGCGCAGAAGATCTACCGCCAGGTCTACAACCGGCTTGACAGCCGCAAAGACCGGCAGCGACGCGGTGAGGTCGCATTTGCCATGGCCAGATGCTACACGAAACTCAACATGGCAGACAGGGCTGCGGCCGCATGTCAGAACGCGATACGCTACGGCTATCCCGACTCTACTATCTATCTGATGCTCGGTCGTGCTCTCCAGGCCACGGGGAAATATCAGCAGGCCATAGAGGCATACGATGACTTCATGCGCTACCGTCCGGAAAGCCGGTTGGCCGAAGAAGGGATAAGGGGATGCCGCATGGCAATCGGCGCCAAAGAGAGAGGCGCGACACGCTATGTGGTGAGGAATATGAAGACCCTCAACACACGAAGGGCTGACTATGCCCCGATGTTTGCCGGCACCGATTTCGACCGTCTGTATATCACCTCGACATCTGAGAAAGCCTCCGGTCAGAAAGTATCCGGGATAACAGGAATGAAGAACGGCGACATTTTCGTGAGCCGCAAAGACGAGCGCGGACAATGGCAGCGTCCCGAGGCGGCCAAGGGGGAGATAAACAGTGATGCCGACGAAGGCATAGTAAGCTTCTCTCCCGACGGGCAGACAATGTATCTTACACGTGCGCCGCGCTCGGAATCTCACGACACTTCCGTTGAGATCATGACCTCGCGGCGCACGGACGCCGCCTGGAGCGCACCGCAACCCTTCCCCATCGGCACCGACACCCTCTCCGCCATAGGTCATCCTTCAGTGAGCCGCGACGGCAACTGGCTTTATTTCGCATCCGACCGGCCCGGAGGATTCGGAGGTCTCGACATCTGGCGCATAAGTCTCACGGAACCTGGCGCAATGCCACATAATCTCGGGCCGCAAATCAACACGGAGGGGAACGAGTCGTTCCCTTTCTCGCGCTCCGATTCTCTGCTATATTTCGCTTCAGACGGACATCCAGGCTTCGGAGGTCTCGACATATTCAAGGCCACCCTCAACTCTACGGGCGACTACTGGAGTGTGGACAACATGGGAATGCCTGTCAACAGCCGCGGCGATGACTTCGGCATAACCTTCGGCCCGGGCGAATCGGGATTTCTGAGCTCAAACCGTGACGACGCCCGCGGACACGACCATATCTACAGTTTTGAGCTTCCCGATCTCCGCATATTCATATCAGGAAGGGTGATGGATCGTGACGAAGAACCGGTCGCGGGCGCCGTGATACGTATCGTGGGCGACGACGGTACGAACCAGAAGGAGACCTCGCGCGATAACGGTTCTTTCCGGTTCCGTCTCGACAGAGGTGTGAGATATGTGATGAAGGCTGGCGCCCCCGGGTATCTCAACCTCAAGCAGGAATTCACCAGCGACGCGGCGGAGGAAGATGCCGAATATGCCGTTGATTTCATCCTTACCGCGCTCAATAAGCCTCAGGTGGCGGAGAATATCTTTTATGACTTCGACAAGGCCACGTTGCGTCCGGAGTCACGGACCGCACTCGATGAGATCGTACAGATACTCCGCGACAATCCTTATATCACTATGGAGATGGCATCGCACACCGACCGGAAGGGGTCGGAAGAATACAATATGAAGCTCTCGGAGAGGCGCGCGCGAAGTGTGGTGGACTATCTCATAAAGGCAGGTATAGAAGAGGAGCGGCTCTCCCCGAAAGGCTACGGGAAAAGCCGCCCCAAGACGGTCACAAAAAAGATCGCGCGGGAGTATCCGCAATTTCCGGAAGGCACATCTCTGACAGAGGAATATATCCTTACCCTGTCTCCGGCCGACCGCGAAGCCGCCGACCAGATAAACCGCCGCACGGAATTTCTCGTAAAGGTTAAAGAGTAAAGGTTAAAGGAACTCTTTAACCTTTACTTAAGGCTCCACTCCACGCCGTTCTTGGTGTCTTTGACATCGAAACCGAGGGCTGCGAGTTTATCACGGATGAGGTCGGATGTGGCCCAGTCCTTGGCAGCCTTGGCATTCTTGCGCACCTCCATGAGGAGATCCACGGCTCCTTCATAAGCCTTTGCCGCAGAAGCGTTCTCTCCCTCGGCATTCATCTTCATGCCAAGAATCTCCACAAGGAAGATATCGAAAAGATGGCGCAGCCGCGAGAGATCCGCTCCGGAAAGACGCACGCTGCCGTCGGTGGCGGAGTTGATGATCTTGCATGCCTCGAAGAGCTGTGCGATCACCTGCGGGGTATTGAGGTCATCATCCATAGCTTCATAGCATCGCGTCTGGAAATCCGGCACCTCTATGGTCGACTTCTCGGCAGGCATGAGATTCTGCAGACGGCGATAACCGTCTGTGATCTTCTGGAGAGCCTTCTCCGCTGCCTGCAGGGCGGCGTTGGAGAAATCTACTGTGGAGCGGTATTGTGCCTGAAGAATGAAAAACCGGATCACCATAGGCTGATATGCCTGCTCAAGCAGAGGATGGGAGCCTTCAAAGAACTGCTCGAGAGTTATGAAATTGTTGTAACTCTTCCCCATCTTCTTACCGTTGATGGTGATCATGTTGTTGTGCACCCAGTATTTGACTGCCTCGTGTCCCTGCGCGGCAACACTCTGGGCAATCTCGCACTCATGGTGCGGGAAAAGGAGGTCGAGTCCGCCGCCATGTATGTCGAAACATTCGCCAAGATATTTCTCCCCCATCGTAGAGCATTCGAGATGCCATCCCGGGAATCCCTCGCTCCAGGGAGAGGGCCAGTGCATGATATGCTCCGGCGACGCCTTTTTCCAAAGGGCGAAGTCAAGCGGATTGCGCTTCTCGTCCTGGCCGTCGAGCGAACGCGTGGTGGAGAGCAGATCCTCGATATTACGGCCCGAGAGCTTGCCATAACGGTGGTCGCGGTTGTATTTCTCCACGTCGAAATAAACCGACCCCTGGCTCTCGTAGGCGTATCCTGCCTCGAGAATCTTCTTCACATATTCAATCTGCTCTATGATATGGCCGGAGGCATGAGGCTCAATGCTCGGAGGGAGCACGTTGAGCGCCTCCATGTCGTGATGATAACGGTTGAGATAGAGCTGCACCACCTCCATCGGTTCGAGTTGCTCGAGACGCGCCTTCTTGGCGATCTTGTCCTCGCCCGAGTCGGCATCATGCTCGAGATGACCCACATCGGTGATATTCCTGACGTATCTCACCTTATAGCCCAGGTGACGCAGATAGCGGAAAAGGATATCGAAAGTGATCGCGGGGCGTGCATGCCCGAGGTGTGCGTCGCCATATACAGTAGGCCCGCACACATACATGCCCACATGGCCTTCATGGATAGGCTTGAAAGGCTGCTTGACGCGTGTGAGCGAATTGTAGAGCGTAAGGTTGTTGTCCATTGGGTTAGATGCTTATAGATTTGACATATCCTGCCGGCGCCAAAGCCCCGGCAGGATATGATGTCCATCTGTGGTTTATGTTCAGTTGTTGCCTATTCCCTGATTCTTGCGGGGAAGGATCTCGCCGAACTGAGCCTCATATTTCTTGATATTGTCGGTCAGGGCGAACATGAGCTGCTTGGCGTTCTCGGGGCTCATGATGATGCGGCTCACCACCGGAGCCTGGGGCATGCCGGGAGCGGCGAAGATGAAGTCCATGAGAAACTCGTTGGGACCGTGGCCGATCATCGCGAGGTTGCTGTATTTGCCGTCGGCGATCTCGGGACGGAGCTGGATCTGAAGCTGGTTCTGGTTCTGATTTTCTGGATTTGCCATTTTATGAGTTTTTATCTGTTATTGATGATTGTGAATGCCCGGCACTGAGTGCCGGAGACGGTCCGGCGACTATATAGGGCGCCTTCATGTTTTGGAACGCGAAGATAACTAAAAAGCGTCACATTTGCAAACCCTCTTACACTTCCGGCGCTTCTGCGGATGTCGTTTTCTCCATACTCGACACAATCCGGCCGTCGGCCATCTCCACAGTACGGTCGGCGATAGAGGCCATGTCGCGGTCGTGGGTCACCACCACGAATGTCTGTCCGAGTTCCTGCCGGAGGCGCTGTATCACGTCCTGGATCTCCCGGCGGTTGTGCGAGTCGAGACTGCCTGTAGGCTCATCGGCAAACACGACACGCGGACGGTTGACAAGGGCTCTGGCTATTGCGGCGCGCTGTTTCTCACCTCCCGAGAGTTCCGAAGGCCGGTGGTCGAGACGATGACCCAGACCGAGATCATCGAGGAGGCGCCGCGCTTCCGCGAAAGCCTCCCTCTTTTTCCGCCCCGCGATCAGCGCGGGCATCGCCACATTTTCCAGTGCCGAGAATTCAGGAAGCAACTGATGGAACTGGAAGACAAAACCTATGTGAAGATTGCGGTATTCCGAGAGTTTCCTGTCCTTGAGGGTGAGGAGATCGGTATCGTCAAACCATACACTTCCAGAATCGGGGCGGTCGAGAGTACCCGCAATCTGAAGCAGGGTGGTCTTTCCGGCCCCTGAAGGGCCTACGATAGCCATGATCTCCCCTTCGGGAATCACAAGAGAGACATCATGAAGCACGGTCAGAGGTCCGTATGATTTGGTTACATTTCTTATTTCAAGCATTTAAACATATCTTTTCTTTTATACTCCGGTGATCCTTCTCACGGCATAGTTGGCCAGGAAAATTCCGAATATGGCCGGGATAGTGGCTATTGTGCCATAGGAAGTGCGTTTGTTGATAGTGTTAACCTCGAGAAGGGAATGCGACATCGGTTTCTCCGTACTTGCCACGACCTTGAGTGGCCTGCGCAATCCCTCCGCCTTAAGTTTCTGGCGCACAGCCCTGGCAAGGCCGTCCTCACGGGTCTCCCAAAGATCGAAATAACCGATCTTGGTGGGATCTACCCTTCCTCCGGCCCCCATTGAGGAGATGAGGGGGATATGGTTGGTCAGACAATGGGATATGAGGGCGGTCTTGGGACCTACCGTGTCGATGGCGTCGATCACAATGTCATAATGACGGTCGTGGAAAAGTCCCGGAATGCTTTCCGCGGATAGAAACTCCATACGGGAATCTATACGCGCTTCAGGGTTGATGTCGTGAAAACGTTCGGCAAAGAGAAACACTTTGGATTCTCCTACAGTGGAACGCGTGGCAATCAGCTGGCGGTTAATATTGCTCTCCGCCACAGAGTCGGCATCGATAAGGGTGAGACGGCCTACACCTGTGCGCACAAGCATCTCGGCGGCATATCCACCTACGCCACCGACCCCGACCACCAGCACAGAGGCGGCGCGCAGGGCATCCACACCCTTCTCTCCAATGAGACGAAGGGTGCGGTCGTTCCAGTTCTCGGAATCCTGCGACGGCTCCATCGACGGTGTCACTGCGTGATCCATGAACCTTTGAAGCCTGTCTCCTCAAGCGTCTTTACAACCTCGGCGGCTTTAGCCGCGTCGTCAGGCACTCCATGGTTCTCAAGAATCTTGTCGGCTGTGGAGAGATCGAGGCTCCACTCCTCATTGGGGAAACGGCTGTTCATAGCCTTAAGGATGGCTGCGGAACAGCCGGCACATTTCGCGTTTGTCTTGAATTTCATATCTTTGTAAAGGTTAAAGGGTTGATGGTTAAAGATGAAAGGGGTGAGGAGGGAGAGTTGAGGAGGGAGGGAAATGATTCTAAACTTTAAACTTTAAACTCTAAACTTTAAACTTTAAGCTCCGAAGCCGCAGCGAGTTCATCACCACGCAGACGGAGGAGAATGCCATCGCTGCAGATGCAATCATTGGGGTGAGCATTATTCCGAAGGCGGGATAGAGCACTCCGGCTGCAAGGGGAATGCCAAGCACATTGTAGATGAACGCCCAGAAAAGATTCTCCTTTATCACCTTGAGTGTGGCAGCTGAAAGACGCAATGCCCGCGGTATATAGAGAAGACGCCCTGACACTATCGTGACCTGAGCCACCTCAATCGCGATATCACTGCCGCCACCCATGGCTATAGCCACATCTGCCTCGGCCATCGCCTGAGAGTCGTTGATTCCGTCACCGGCCATTGCCACGAAGTGCCCTTCAGACCGGAGACGCCTTACAGCATCTTGTTTACCCTGCGGCATAACCCCCGAGATCACCTCCTCTATGCCAGTCCGGGCCGCAACATATTCAGCGGTCGCCCGGCGGTCGCCCGTAATAAGGACAGTACGCACTCCCATATCCTTGAGAACCGCCACAGTCCGCGCGGCGTCAGGGCGCACAGTATCGGCCACTTTCACAGCCATCAGCGCGACACCCTTTCGTCCCACGAACACTACTCCGGCCCCCTCTCCGGCCCATAACACAGCGAGACGGGAGAGTTCCTCCGGCACATCCGCCCCCTCCTCAGCTGCGAGGGCCTCATTGCCAATCCACACAGCGTCGCCCTCTACCGAGCCACGTATCCCCTTTCCGGGGATATTGTCGAGGCTGTCAGGCTGGAGGGGCGCCTCCCCTCCGAGACCCTCCGATGCCCATTCCGCCAAGGCGCGGGCAAGAGGATGGGTGGAGCGTTCCTCCAAGGCATATACTGCCCTGAGCAACTCGCGGTCGGGATCAGTGCTGCATTCCGTCACTTTCGGGCGTCCTTCCGTAAGCGTACCGGTCTTGTCTATTGCAAGCACATCGACATTCTTAAGCTCCTCAAGCGCCGCGGCCTCCTTGATAAGTATGCCCGACGAGGCCCCACGCCCGATGCCGACCATTACCGCAGTGGGCGTAGCCAGGCCAAGCGCGCAGGGGCACGCTATGACAAGCACTGACACCGCCGCGAGCACAGCCATCGGCAGGTAACCCTCCCCGAAGGCTGTCCAAACGACAAAAGTCAGCACAGACAGCGCTATCACGACAGGCACGAACACCCTGCTTATGCGGTCGACAAGACGCTGCACCGGGGCTTTCGAGCCCTGCGCCTCCCTGACGCACTCGATGATGCGGGCAAGCTCCGTGGCGGCGCCCACTTTAGTGGCTTCAACGACAATGGTGCCATTGATGTCGAGTGTTCCTGCCGACACTGTGTCGCCGGATGCCTTCTCGACACCTTCAGGTTCGCCGGTAAGCATACTCCCGTCGACCGAGGCCACTCCCGACACGACCTTGCCGTCGACCGGGATACGGTCGCCGGGGCGCACAGAGAGCATGTCGCCGGGAACTATCTCTCCGATGCGCACGGTGCGGACATTTCCGTCAGGATCGACAAGACGTGCCTCGGAGGGCTGCAGTCCCATCAGGGCTCGAATGGCATCCCCGGTGTCGCGGCGAGCGCGTCCCTCAAGGAATTTGCCGGTGAGCACGAACGCTATTATCATGGCCGAGGCCTCGTAGTAAAGGTCGGCGGGGATACCGCGTGAGGTGAAGTAGGAGGGGTCGAGAGTGTTGAACAACGAGAAGAGGAAACTGACGAGTGTGGAGACCGCCACCAGAGAGTCCATGTCGGGACGGCGTTGGAAAAGATGGCGCAGACCGTTGACGTAGAAGCGGCGGCCGCTCAACACCATCACGGCGAGGGCAAGAGCCATCTGCACATAACTGTCGCCGGGGAAATGGACATGGAGCATGCAGATAACACTGAGAGGGATCGTGAGCGCCCAGGCGATCCACAAATCCCTCTTCATGCGCCGGTATTGCCGCAGCTCCGCGTCGCGTTTCTCCTCCACGGCTTCCGCGGCCGACCGCGCCACGATCATCTCGTAGCCTGCCTCCCGCACGGCTTGCGCAACCTTCTCGGGCGAGGTGACAGAGGGATCCCAGGAGAACGACACCTCCGAGGAGGCGAAATTCACAGCAGCCGACTCCACGCCGGGCTGTTCTCCGACGGTCTTCTCGACAGTGCCGGCGCAGACGGCACACATCATACCCGTCACGGGGAAAATACCTTTCTTTATATTGTCTTTCATAAGTTTTGACTTAAACTTGAATCCGGTCTCTTATTATAACGCAAAAATACCGGATTTAACGCATGAGTATGCGCCAGTTCTTTGGATAGAGGTTATTTACGCGGCTTCCGATATTTTTCGCGGGCCCGAGAAGCAACCCTTTGTAAGCCATGACCACTATCCCTTTCGGCACCTCCGGGCCCACCGTCACAGATTCCCTGCGCAGATAGGCCAGGGCGCGGTCGAGATCAAGCTCGGCGACAGGCCACGCATTCCTGTCGAAATCTACCGAGAGAATATCCTCCACCGGAGGAACGTCATGACACCGGAGTGCGCCCTTCCCTTTTGGTAAAGCAACGCGACGCGGCGCCGGACGAGGCTCAAAATTCCCGGGACGGCGGAACACAGCTAAAAACAACCCCTCACCCTCCGTGATGTGGGGCATGAAGCGGAACACCGGAAGGTCGGTATCTATTCCGCCGGCGATCCCCCATTCGTCGGGAAATTCCGGATCAAAAGGCTCGAGACCGAGCGTGTCGCGGATGTAGGCGGCGTTCTCCTCGTTCTCATGGTGATTGAAGGTGCAGGTGGAATAGATCAGGAATCCACCCGGCGCCACCGTCGCGGCGGCATTGGCAAGGATCTCCCTCTGCAGCGACGCGCATCTCTCCACCAGCTCCGGGCTCCACTGGGCCACAGCCTCCGGCTCCTTACGCATCATCCCCTCTCCTGAGCAGGGAGCGTCGACAGCCACGATGTCGAAAGTATCGCCGTTGCGGGCGAACCTGGCGCTGTCGCAGTTTGTGACCGAAACATCGGGATAGCCCCACTTGGCGATATTCTCACGGAGTATGCCGGCCCTGCGCGACACATATTCATTGGCCACGATCTCAGTGCCGTCGGGGAGGGCATCGATCATGGCCGTGGTCTTTCCACCGGGCGCCGCACACATGTCGAGCACCCGCAGACGCAGGTCTGCGGAACGCAATCCCGTCTCATCCTGAAGCCGGGCGGCAATACGTCGGGCCACAGTATAATGGATCATCGAAGAGGCATCCTGCACGTAATATGCCCCGGCATGCAGCAACGGATCGAGAGTGAACACCGGACGGCTGTCGAGATAATATCCCCGCGCACACCATTTCACCCGCCGGCTCCCTGCGAAAGCATCAGACGGCTTCCTGCCGTTAAGCCTGACAGAAACAACCGGCGGCTTATCCATGGCGCGAAAGAAATCGGCGGCCTCACCGCCGAGCAACCCGGCCATCATTTCCTTGAACTGAATCGGCAACTCCATATTTTAATCCTAACTTTTTGCAAAAGTAGTAATTTTTTTTAGTAATTTTGTATGTATGAAACTTGCAACCGCATTATATCTTGTTCCTGTCAATATAAGCGACGCCCCTCTGCGCGACACACTGCCGGAGGGTAACCTTGATGTGCTCCGAGGCCTGCGCCATATCATAGTGGAAAATGTCAGGACAGCACGCCGGTTTCTGAAACGCTGCGACCCTGCATTCGATATCGCGGCCGTCACCTTCCATGAACTCAATCGCCACACCGATCCCGCCGATGTCAGCTCCTACCTCGATCCTCTGAGAGCCGGAGAGCCCGTCGGGGTGATGAGTGAGGCCGGATGCCCTGCCGTAGCCGACCCGGGGGCACTCGCCGTGAGCATCGCGCAGCGTGAAGGACTCCAGGTGGTCCCTCTCGTAGGGCCATCGAGCATACTGATGGCTCTCATGGCATCAGGATTCAACGGACAGGGTTTCTCATTCAACGGTTATCTTCCGATCGATGCCCGCGAAAGGGAAAAGAAAATCAGAGACCTTGAGGCATTGTCGAGGAAGCTCGACATGACCCAGATCTTCATAGAGACCCCCTACCGCAACAACCGCATGGTGGAGAGCCTCTGCCACACGCTTAAAGGCGACACCCTGATATGCGTGGCCTGCGACATAACAGACCCCGAGAAGGAGTCGATCCGCACACTCCCGGCCTCACGCTGGAAACGGGAGAAATATGATTTCGACAAACGGCCTGCGATTTTCCTTATCTATTCACACTGAAGAAGAGAACGACAAAAATATGCCACGCAAGAAGATATCATTTGATGGACAGATGCGTCTACCCTTCGAGGAATGGGAAGACGAGAGGCCCGCACCTCCCATAAAACGCGATGTCTATGCCCACGCGGAGATTCCCCAGCCGAAAAAAGAACTGAGAGAGCCGGCGGAAAGACTCCTCAACTACATGTCGCTCGCATCAGGGTCAAGCGGCAACAGCTGCTATATCGGCACTCCCCGGGGAGGTATCATAATCGATGCCGGCATAAAGGCTGATGTCATCGAATCCACGCTTAAAGGGAATGGCATTGACATGAAGAGGGTGGCCGGGGTGCTTCTGACCCACGATCATTCCGATCATGTGCGTTTCGTCTACACCCTTCTGCGCGCCCACAAGCACCTTCGCCTCTATTGCACCAACAGGGTGCTCAACGGCATTCTGCGCCGCCACAGCATATCCAAACGCATAAAAGACTACCATCAGCCTATCTTCAAAGAGATTCCCTTCACCATAGGCGATCTGGAGATCACGGCTTTCGACGTGCCCCACGACGGCACCGACAATATGGGATTCTCCATCGAGTTCGACGGGCGCCGTTTCGTGCTCGCCACCGACCTGGGAGCAGTGACGGAACGTGCGCGCCATTACATCAGCCGGGCCAACTATCTGGTGATTGAGGCCAATTACGACCTCAACATGCTTCGTATGGGACGGTATCCGGAATATCTCAAGGCCCGCATACAGACTGAGATCGGCCATCTCGACAACATGCAGACAGCCGCTTTCCTTAAAGAGATAATAAATTCCGACCTGAAATACATATTCCTCTGCCATCTCTCACAAGACAACAATACCCCTCAGAAAGCGCTCGCCGCTGTCAGGGACGCACTTGAAGAGGCAGGCAAGAAAGTCGGCAATGCGCTTGGCACGCTCGATGACCGTAACGCCGATGTGCAGCTTATGGCCCTTCCCCGTTTCGAACCTACGCGCTGGTTTGTGTTCCGGCCCCTACCGGAGGATCCGCGCTCATGATGATATTGAGGAGGGGTCCTTCTATTCCGTTGGGCGCTATGCCGGCCCTGACCTCAAACCGCAGGTAGACACCCCCGCAGTCATACACGCTTATCTCCGTCTCCTCATCGCTTACAGCCTCATGGGCAGTGAAGTCGATCCGCGAGCCCTCGTCAACACGCAAGCTCTGGAGTATGTAGCTCTGGAGGTCAAGAGGAAGAAGATCCCCGAGATAGATATTGTAGATCGTCACATTGCGGTGGTCGAGGACATCCACCTTCCACAGACCGGGCGACCCCTGCACATCGGTGTAGAGAGGAGCACCCTGACCATCTGTCAGGACTCCCTCAAAATCGTACTCAGTAGAGTCGAGAGGCTCTCCGACCTTTATGGCGTCGGCAAGACTGCGTACAGTCATGGCTATGTCATTGTCGGCGTGGAAATCATATACATCCTCCCTGGGCACCGACATCGCGGGCGCCTGACGCTCCTGCTTCCGGCAGCCTTGCGGGAGAAACACGGCCGTCACCGCTACGATCATAACGGCCACGGTCTTAAATCCTATTGTAAAATCATGCGTGCGCATGGCTTAATGCACTGACAGTGTCTTTACTTTTAACACTTAATAACATTTTCGGCCGCAAAGTTATATCAAAATTTCGAATTTCGCAAATAAATCCATTCCCATTTTAGCCCCTATCGGGTCAGCGTTAGCGAGAGGATGAACTCCCTGCCCCGTAGGGAATAATCATAGGAGAATCTGTCGAGACCGCTGAAGACCGTATATGAATAGTTTCGGCAATCAAGCAGGTTGCGGACCTCAAACCCAATCCGCATTTTTCCGACATCATACGAGACTCCCGTGTCGAAAAGCGACATTGTCTTGAAGTCATCTTCCGTAACCTCCCTACGTGTCACCTCAGCCGCGAACTTTATCCGCATACCGGCAGCCGGGAAACATGACACATCGATATCGTGATCCTGGCTCCTGAAAGATTGTGAACGTCCGAGATAACGCGACACGCTGCGGGAAAACCCACCCCTGTATCCAATCTCCAACCATCCTACGGGACTGCTCGTTAAGGAATGGGTGAGGGAGAAGCGACGGCCACGGGCATTGACCACGATTCCGTTCTGCTCTCTCCTTTCACGGCTCCAGCTTCCGGCTCCTCTGACAGACAGTTTCGTGTTGATCTGCCGGATATTCTTCGAAATCCCGAGATTCGACGAAAACGAACCTGAAGTATTGGGAAGCAACGTCGATGTCGATACCACAAGACCAGAGCTCACCTCCTGATGCGGCAGGAGATTATTTCTGACCGACGACCACGAGATATCGAGATTGGCGAACCAGAGGCTCACCGGAAGTTTGAAATCATAATGACCTATGACAGTGAGAAGATCCCTTTTCGACAATATACCCGAGGCATAAGAGATCGACATATAGTCGCGCATCACAGGAGCTGTAAGGAAATCGAAGACATCTCCCAGCTGTTGAGACCATGATGCTGTGAACCTCACAGTCGATCTGTAGGAAAGTTTATAATTAAGATAGCAGGAGGCCCCGGCCAGGAAATGGATACCGGCATCTGATCCGCTCACGCTTCCGCTATTTTTCCAGTCAATGTCCTCAAGCGCTAACGGAAAAGATATGTTCGCCACAAGTCTGTCATAACGCGATGCGTAGGAGTATCCGGGATGGATGGATAACGACGTGGAATTACCTTCAAGACGGTTGGAGGCGCCATCAGCCATTTCAGACCCGGCGCCGGAATATGAGAGGTGGGTGCGTATCCTGTCGGAGACAAACCGTATGGCAACGGGCAGACTGATTCGCGACCGTCCGCTCTCGAGCGTACATGAGAAACGTTCGCTGATCCGGAATCTGTGACCCGTGGCGCTCTGCGACATGAACCCCCCGTCATCGCTCATGCCGGAAGCGTCAATAATTCCGCGAGGCGTAGAGGATAATTCAACACGGAACTCGCTGTTCCATCTTGTTTTACCGTGCCTCCATCCAGTGGTGAACAGATCACGCAGATCATACCGGTCTGTTTTATCCCGCTGGGAAATGAGCCTTCCTTCTCTCTCAACAGGAACTGACGATCTTCTCAGCGTTGCTCCTAAAGAGAGCTCGTTGCTGAAAAATAGATCATCGCTGTTGACCTTGTATTCAACGGAGAACGCGGGCTTGTGCATATCAGAGAGCGACGATGTCTGGCTGACAAGTGATATGTCTGAAACTCCGTCGAAATACAGACGTCGGTCGGAGAACCCATATTCCGCACGGGTAAAAGAATAGCCCGCATTGGCACGCAGAGTGGTCTCCTTTCCGAGCCTGTCCATGAGATCAAGACTGCACGAGGCATCTACAGGCTCGAGCCATCGCCGTCGGCTGAAAGGAGGGGAGGATGCCGACAGGTCTCCCAGCACCTCATCCGCCACCCCTTTCAACCGTTCACCTCCGGTATCGTAATGACGGATATTGTCACGCCCCGAGAATTCCTCTATGTCGCTCCCCTTGAGAGTGAGGATGATCTGGAAATCCTCGCGAAAAAGCATGCTTGCCCCCGACGCCTCCCAGGGTACACGCTCTCCATAGCCCCCTTTCACCTCATACGTGCCGACCGGGCGTAGCCTGGCCTTCGGTTTGAGGCGCACATTGAGAGCCACATTGTCGTTGAAGACCTTGCGGTCAATCTTCACACCCTGGTGATTGTTGAGTATCTCTATGGCATCGACATAAGAGGCCGGAATATTGGTTGTAGCCACGCCGTATCTTCCCCCGAGCATATCCATACCCTCGATATAGAAATCGGAGATGGCCTTTCCGTTATACTTTATCTCACCCGACTCCATCACCTCAACCCCTGGAATCTTGCGGAGTGCCTCTTTCAGTGATATATCACCCTTCCCCGCGAAGGCGGAAAGCAGATAAGAAACTGTGTCGCCGCGCAGTCTTACGTCTGGAGCCTTGACCGTCACCTCGCGCAATTGTCTCGCGCTTCTCGACATCTCAACATCCAGACAGGAGGAGGCATTGCGTAGCGTGCGTACTTCGGTCTCGTATCCCAGACGGCTGAAAACCAGCGACACCTCCGGCTCAGTGACGCTGAACGAGATCCTGTATACGCCTTTATTGTCGGTCATCACATAAGCGCTCGACGCGCCTGCGGTCTTCAGGCGTACCATGACCGAAGCCAAGGGTTTATCACCATCTGTCACGTTCCCCTCTACAACAACTTTATTGTCGCCTCTCGCCACTAAGAACGATATCAACGTCAACAGACACAATATGACTCTACTCCACATTGTCTACACAATTATCATTTCTTCATGCTGCCTGCTCCAACAACTTTTATCGAACCTCCTTTACTTACAATCTCGGGTTTAGGAGGATTCTCCTTATGACCTTTTTTGAGCTCTCCGGCTGTATATTCAAGAGGAATAACACCCTGCTTATGCCTCCTCACTGCCACTCCGTTGACCTTCACTTTCCCCTCCATAACCTCCATCACACTTATCGACTGGGGATCGATCGTAGAGAAGGGGTCGCGGTCATACCAGTTCTTACGCTCCACAAAGCCATCGCGACTGATGGAAACCACATTCGGCTTATTCTCGGCGGCTATTCCACACCCGGCACTGCGGAACATCACGGCCTCAAACCGATGGTTGCCGTCGGCATCCTCCGCCCTCATAACAAGCCCCGGCAGACCGGTTATCTTCCAAGGGCCGAACGGCACGGGAATATCCAGGGCATACCACGCAGTCCACCGTCTACCCCCATAATCCGCCACGGCCTTATGGCACACATATCCGCAAACAGTGTCCGTGCCCTCCGCGTCGTGCCACTCCATCAACGGCATCTTCTCCTCATACCTGTATCTCTCGGGAGCCATATCGGCATAAACCATAATCTTGCCATCGGGGATCGAACTCATGACGGTCTGATCGAAATAGCTCTCGGTTTTCAGGGCTTTCAGAGCATATTCATCCACAAGCCCGTCGTCTACACCCGGCATCGACGACACGGAATCAAGCCTGAAAGCCGAGTAATCGGAAAATTTCGATCTATCTTCCCCGATTTGAAGGATGCAGTTGTAGGTTTCCGAAAGATCACCTGATGCCGTCTGCCCTTCCACATCATAACGGTAGATGCAGTCGTAAAGAGCAGCGGTCTGGGCATACGAAGTGCCGGCAGCCATGATCATGGCCACGATAACATATTGCTTCATATAGTTTTATTAAATTATAATATAATTATCGAGAAAGTTTTTTGAAGGATCCGTAACTTACGACACGCACACTGTCCATGCTTTGCGTAGCTCTCAGATGTTGTCGGGTCTCACCTTGCCCCAACAGATGCACATAAATGATTCCGTCAGGATATTCCGGATCGCTTTTTACCACTTCTATGCTCTTTATCCTCCCGGGGTCGAGTGAGCTCATGGTTTCATAATCAATCAGCTTACCATCGACCATCACGGCAGGTTTTCCAGATGCTTCATAAGCCTGCACACTATCCAGATGAATAACAGTCTTACCGCTGCCAGTATCACCACTGTCGTTGTCATGGAAACTCTGAAATGCGTTTATCGTATCCAACCGGTCGAATACCGAGGCCATGGTCGGGGCCGACAAAAACAATGCCGAAGCCAATGCCGCGGAAATGACGACAAGACCTGTGACATATACCGGAAGTCGTGAATTTTCCTTCTCCATCATCATGATCCTCGCCTTGAGTTTACTATTGCCCAAGCCGTTAGCGAATACGGAAAGCCGCTTGCCGGTGACTCTTTCCAGCAACATGTATTGGTATTCCCGACGATCGAAGCCGGAACCTACCACATCCATGTCCGCCTGAAATTCATGAACCGCCCGGATCTCTCTCATCATCAACCATACCAGCGGGTTCCACCATTGGGCCACGGCAACTATCCTTCCAAGCACCAGGTCGAGGTAATGCCTGTGGGCCACATGGCTACTCTCATGGCAGACAACCATCGCCGACAAAACGGAAAGCTCCCCTTCAGACACATATATCCTTCCCCAAAAAGAGAACGGCGAGAAGTCATCCCCTTTGACTACGGTGATGGTATGGCCGAAAACCTCCACCTTCCTTCCTCTGAGACATCTACGCAGCATCATCGTTATCCCGAAAAGGGAATAAAGCGTCACAACCGACATTCCAGTCACCATGATCCATGCCATAATGCCATATATCCAAGAATAAGAAACTGACATTTCCAGCGGGATCAACGCTCTCACATCCATTCCTTGGCCGTTTGCAACAGGCAAGGAATTCATATCCTCCATGCCCGAGAAATATGTCATGATAATAGGCAAAACCAATGCACATATATAGATGGAAAGTAATGTCAACCTTCTCAGCTCAGCACACTTACGGCGCGACATCAGAAGCATATAGACTGCAAACATGATCGTCAGGATCATACCGCTCTTTATCGAATATACAAGCAACGCTCCCATATCATTTCTTTTTCTCTATTAGAGTTTAAATAAACTTATATGTTACGCACGAGTATTGCACCTCCAATTGT
>CAJUQP010000015.1 GCA_910588245.1 uncultured Muribaculaceae bacterium
GGCTTGGCGACTGATGCCGCTTAGCCTATGAATATTTTTTTAACGAACTATTGTTTATATAATCTAAAATCTTTTCATATGCCTCTGATTCCAATATTATCGGAGAGACAGAATAAGATTGATTTCCCATAGAGCGTATTGACAGCAGTGCCTCCCTTAAACGGACTCTTAAATCCTGAATATTTGGAGAATGCCTGTCTTGTGATATGGCAGATTCCGGACTGGATATTTGCACACTTCCGGAGGAGTCATTACAATTATCCCTGGTGATATGCAACTCCCTTTGTAAGGTGTTGACAATATTGATTGCCTCATGCAATTCTACGAGCTGAGACTTATTTTTATTCTTTAAATAAAGCACATATATGGATAGGATGAGAATGGCAAGTAAAAAACCTCCAAGCCAATTAAAAAGCCTTTTATTCGCAGCTTCCGCCTTGATTTTCTCACGTTGGTGTAGTTGATAGTTGTAGAATGAATTCTGGATTAAAGCTGCCTGGTTTCCATTTTGATTCAGATACGATTCCACGATATCTTTGTAATCACAGGCATAACGTACGATGGAATCAGATGGAATATAGTCTTTCAGCTCATCAGACAGTAGAATCTGATAACCTGTTTTGCGATTATGAGGATTTTTGCTGTGGAGAAGCTCGTAAGCATACATGAGAGCCGTATCAGGAATGGATGCCTGACGGTATATGTGGCAAGCATAGGCTAATGCTGTATTGCGGGAAATGGAGTCAATATTCAGCATTGTTGGCCTGATAAGATTCAGTGCCGAATCTATCTGGCCTTTATAATACTTGATGGCAGCCAAATATAAGTTATGTCTTGTAGTGTCTGCTAAAGCTGTCCTTTTTGCAAACTCCTTGGATTTATTGAAAAGAAGCTCCGCGGAATCATAGTTTTTCACATGGAGATGAATGGAACCTAAAAGTTCTGTGTCATACATTAGATTGACAGAGTCTTTACTGACGGAATCTGCCATAATGACTTCTTCCACGTAAGGTATGGCTTGTTCGTAGAGTCTTAAAGTGTTTAGTAAATCACCGATTTGACTAAGTATGGAACCTCTTAGGGAGATGTCGCCTCCCTCTTCTGTAAGAATGTCTAAAGCGTTTTGATAATAGTTTAACGCAGTCGGCAGGTCTCCCAAGTCATGATAGACACGAGCTCCATAATATAAAGTTTCCGCATACCTTTCTTTGTTGGTGTTTTTATCTTCCCGTTCAATCACTTTTAAAATGAGACTGTCAGAAGTATGACGTATGAAAGCCTTATCCTGAGATTTTATCGTCAGGAAATCAAAATACTGTTTATCCGCATCCGTAAGGCTTTCATAGTTAATACTGTCAAGGCATGACAGCGCTTCTTCCGGCGATTCCGGGATTGTCTCTTCAATACGGGTCAGGCGCCCGTCATGTTCTGGCTCGGAACAACCGGGAATCAGGAGGAGAAATGTGAGAGCTATGGCTATACGATAGATCATACCGCAGGTTTGTTGTCTTTATGTTTGTTCCGGCTGCGGGATTTTATCGATCACGCAATCATTCAATATTTTCAATCCACATTGCCGGATTATGCTTTCCCATCGGAAAGCTCCGCAAATATAGCACTATTTATTCATTTTATGAAATATATTTGAGGTTGGATGACAGTTTATCTTCTTGGCAAATACCCTCCCGCCCCGGTACGGCGGAAGCTGCCGCCCTGTCAGTCACGCTTCTGTCAGGATGCCGGCACTCCCGCATATCATATGGTCAGGGCACTACCGACCGTATAGTCGCCCTTATCAAGGGAAATCCACGCCATAGTGCGAAATCACTCGCCGATGCAATAGAGATATCACCTAAAGGAGTTGAAAAACAATTAGCGAAGTTGAAGGCGCAAGGAATAATCCGACGAATCGGACCGGACAAAGGCGGGACATGGGAGGTAGTCGAGAGGGGATAAAAATACCGGCAGGCATCGGATGATGTCTGCCGGTAGCTGTATGTGCGGGAGTGGGATTATTCCTTGCACTTGGCGGCGATGAACTGACGGTTCATGCGGCCGATGTTGGCGAGCTTGATGTTCTTGGGGCACTCGGCGGCGCAGGCACCGGTGTTGGTGCAGTTGCCGAATCCGAGTTCGTCCATCTTGGCCACCATAGCGCGCACGCGGCGGTCTTTCTCCACCTCGCCCTGGGGAAGGAGGGAGAGCTGGCTGACCTTGGCCGATACGAAAAGCATGGCGGAACCGTTCTTACATGCTGCGACACATGCGCCACAGCCGATGCAGCTCGCGGAGTCCATAGCCTCGTCGGCCTTCACCTTGGAGATGGGGAGGTCGTTGGCATCCTGGGCTCCTCCGCAGTTGAAGCTCACGTAGCCTCCTGCCTGCTGGATCTTGTCGAACGCGTTGCGGTCTACCATAAGGTCTTTGATCACAGGGAACGCGGCCGAACGCCAGGGCTCGACGGTGATTGTCTCGCCGTCCTGGAAGCGACGCATGTAGAGCTGGCATGTGGTGGCTCCTGTGGCCGGACCGTGGGGATGTCCGTTGATATAGAGGGAGCACATACCGCAGATACCCTCGCGGCAGTCGTGGTCGAACACGATAGGTTCCTGGCCCTCCTCTATGAGACGCTCGTTGAGAATGTCGAGGGTCTCGAGGAAGGATGTATCGGGAGTGGTCTCGACATCTGAGTAAGTCACAAACCCGCCCTTCGCTCTCGGATTGGCCTGACGCCAAACCTTGAGGTTGACTTTCATTATATTATCTTCCATGATTGAATTTACTTGATTGATAAGGATTATGACTTGTAGTTGCGGGTCTGCACCTTGATTGCCTCATAGTGGAGCGGCTCCTTGATGAGCGTGGGGGCCTTGGTGTCGGAACCGTTGTAGTCCCAGCAGCTCACGTAGAAGTAGTTCTCGTCGTCGCGCTTTGCCTCGCCCTCGGCAGTCTGATACTCCGTGCGGAAGTGACCGCCGCAGCTCTCGTTGCGGCTGAGAGCGTCGTATGCGATGAGCTCGCCCATCGTGATGAAGTCGTTGAGACGGAAAGCCTTGTCGAGTTCGATGTTCATGCCCTCTTTGTCGCCGGGGATGAAGAGGTCGGTCTCGAAAGTCTTGCGGAGCTCCTTGAGCTTCTCGAGAGCCACCTGGAGTCCCTCCTTGTCGCGTGCCATGCCCACATATTCCCACATGATGTGGCCGAGTTCCTTGTGTATGGAGTCAACCGAACGGTGACCCTTGATGGCCATGAGCTTGTCCTGGGCCTCGCGGCATTTTGCCTCTGCCTCGTCAAACTCGGGAGTGTCGGTCGAGAAGTGGGGTATGGTGATCTGGTCGCTGAGATAGTTCTGGATGGTGTAGGGGAGCACGAAGTAGCCGTCGGCGAGACCCTGCATGAGGGCGGAAGCGCCGAGACGGTTGGCGCCGTGGTCGGAAAAGTTGCACTCGCCGATGGCGAAAAGTCCCTTCACGGAAGTCTGGAGCTCGTAGTCAACCCATATGCCGCCCATCGTGTAGTGGATGGCGGGGAAGATCATCATGGGGTTGTAGTAGTTCACGCCGTCTTTCTCGCAGGCGAACTCGCCGGGATTGACGTCGGTGATCTCCTCATACATGTCGAAGAGGTTGCCGTAGCGCTGACGAACCACGTCGATGCCGAGACGGTTGATTGCCTCAGAGAAGTCGAGGAACACGGCGAGGCCGGTGTTGTTGACACCGAAGCCGGCGTCGCAACGCTCCTTGGCGGCACGCGAAGCCACGTCGCGGGGCACGAGATTGCCGAACGCGGGATAGCGGCGCTCCAGATAGTAGTCGCGGTCTTCCTCGGGGATATCGCTACCCTTGATCTGACCTTTCTGCAGCTTCACGGCGTCTTCGAGTTTCTTGGGCACCCAGATGCGGCCGTCGTTGCGGAGCGACTCCGACATGAGGGTAAGCTTCGACTGCTTGTCGCCGTGAACCGGGATACATGTGGGGTGGATCTGCACATAGGCGGGGTTTGCGAAATACGCTCCCTTGCGGTAGCATGCCATAGCCGCTGAGCAGTTGCAGCCCATGGCGTTGGTGGAGAGGAAGTAGGTGTTGCCGTATCCGCCGGTAGCGATCACGACAGCGTGGGCTGCGAAGCGTTCGAACTCACCTGTGACGAGGTTCTTGGCGATGATGCCGCGAGCGCGCTCCACACCGTCCTTATCTTTGATGAGGACAACGTCGTGCATCTCATAGCGGTTGAAGCTCTTCACCTTGCCGAGCTGGATCTGACGGTTGAGCGAGGAGTAGGCACCGAGAAGGAGCTGCTGACCGGTCTGGCCCTTAGCGTAGAAAGTACGGCTTACCTGTGCGCCACCGAAAGAACGGTTGGCAAGCAGACCCCCATATTCACGTGCGAAGGGGACACCCTGAGCCACGCACTGGTCGATGATATTGTTCGACACCTCGGCGAGACGGTAGACGTTGGCCTCACGGGCGCGGTAGTCGCCACCCTTGACAGTGTCGTAGAAAAGACGATATATGGAGTCGCCGTCGTTCTGATAGTTCTTGGCGGCGTTGATACCGCCCTGTGCCGCGATGGAGTGGGCGCGGCGCGGGCTGTCCTGGATGCAGAAGTTGAGGACGTTGAATCCCATCTCGGCGAGAGTGGAGGCTGCGGAAGCACCTGCGAGACCCGTGCCGACGACGATGACGTCGAGGCGGCGCTTGTTGGCGGGGTTCACGAGCTTCTGGTGAGCCTTGTAGTTGGTCCATTTCTCAGCGACAGGACCCTCCGGGATCTTGGAATCGGCCGGATTCATTACTTTGATGTTTTCTGTTGTATTTTCCATATCGCTATTTATTTCTGAGGTTGGGGATTAGCTTGCTGCGCGGGGGCCTCCGCGGGTGCGTCGAGCACATCGGGAGCCTGATCCACGTCGAGATATTCGAGCAGGGCGGCCGCGTGCTTGAGAGTCTCAAGGCGTGCGGGGAACTCGGGGTCGTTCTGGAAGTATGACTGAGCCTCGGGAGCCTCCATCTGGGAGAGAGTGCCCTGCACCATCTGCTTCATCTGGTCGTAGGGAGCCGCGCTGATGGCTCTGGCTGCATCCGGACCGAAATCTTTCTCAAACATGGGGATGATCATCTCCTTATACTGCTCGCGGAGCACGGGATCGGTCTTGTAGTAGTTGTCGTGAGCCTTCACGGTGAAGACGATTGCCTGGGCGATGAAAAGCACCACCACGATAGAGCTCCACCAGCAGGCGATCTTCTTGAGGCGCTCGATCCAGGCCTGGTTGTCCCAACCTATCGACTGGAACATCGACCAGAAACCGTGGTTGAAGTGGAACCAGAGGGCGATGAAGCCGATGATGTAGACAATCGGGGTGTAGACCTGAGAGAATGCCTCCTGGAGGAAGAGTGTGCCCGCTGCGGGGGGGAGCACGTCGTGAACGCCACGGATCTCCTGGAGCTGCATCTTAGCCCAGAACTGGATGAGATGCACCACGAGGAAGGCGAGGATGACGATGCCGAGCACGAGCATGTTCTGACTCGACCATTCCACGGTCTTCGGACGGCGTGAGATGGCATAGGCGTCGGCGCCGCGGGCCTTGCGGTTCTGGAGCGTGAGCATTACCGCATAGATGATGTGGATGATGAAGAGCACAGCCAGACCTGCCGAGGCGATAAGAGCATACCAGTTGGCGCCCAGGAATTCGCAGATGGAATTGTAGGCGGCTGGCCAGCAGATGGCTATGGCGTTCATCAAACAGTGGAAGGTTACGAATAGGACGAGACATGCGCCTGTGACGGCCATGACGAACTTACGCCCTACGGATGAGCTTGATAACCACATAGCAGTTTTTGATTTAATGGATTTGTTATTGTTTAATGAGTTGTTTTTTCGGGTTTGAGATTTCAACGACACGCGCGGGGCGCGGTCGTTAAGGCCACACCTCGCGGAATCATGTGCAAAATTATCATAATTTAGCGATAAAGCAAAGTTTTTACCCCTCTTTTTTCAGCAGAGCCCCTCTTTTAGTGCCTCCACCACTCTGCGCACCTCCGGCTCTCCGACCCACGGGCCCGCCGGAATGCAGAGCCCGCGGCTGAAGAGGTCTTCGCTCACTCCGTTGACGTAGGCCGGGGAGGAGGCGAACACGGGCTGAAGGTGCATGGGCTTCCAGAGGGCGCGGCTCTCGATGCCGCGGGAGGCCAGATGGCGGCGCATTGCCTCGGGGCGCCCGCAGCCGTCGTCACCCTTCACGGCGGCTCCGTCGGTGAAGGTCACGGTGCAGAGCCAGAAGTTGCTGTCGAAATCATTGCCCGGATTCTCATGGAGTTCCAGCTCCGCGACGTCGGCGAGAAGGCTCCGGTAGAGGGCTTGCACGGCGCGGTGGTGGGCGAGATGCTCGCGGGCTATGGTCATCTGGCCACGGCCTATGCCGGCGGAGATGTTGCTCAGACGGTAGTTGTAGCCTATCCTCTCATGCTGATACCAGGGGAAGGGCTCCCGGCTCTGGGTGGCGTAGCTGAGCACCAGCCGGTATGCCTCCTCGTCGGGGCATATGAGCGCTCCCCCTCCGGAGGTGGTGATCATCTTGTTGCCGTTGAAGGAGAGGGCCCCGTAGCTGCCGAAAGTGCCGCACGGGCGCCCCTTGTAGAGGCTTCCGAACGCCTCGGCGGAGTCTTCGAGCACGGGAATATCCCATTTCCGCGCCACTTCCAGGATCTCATCTATCTTCGCGGGCATTCCGTAGAGATATACGGGGATTATGGCCTTGGGTTTCTTTCCGGTCTTCTCCACACGGTCGGCTATCGCCCTGTCGAGAAGGCGGGGATCGATGTTCCATGTGTCGGGCTCGGAGTCTACGAACACGGGGGTGGCGCCCACATATGTGACGGGGTTGGCTGAGGCGCTGAATGTGAAACTCTGCACCATGACCTCGTCGTCGCGTCCCACTCCGAGGGCCACGAGCCCCATATGGATGGCGGCCGTGCCTGAGGAGAGGGCCACGGTGCGTTTCCTTTCGAGCAGCGCGCGCTCTTCAGGCGATATCTTAAGATCAGGGTCACGGAGAAAGAAATCCTCAAGGTCTTTCTCGAATCCGGTGACATTGGGGCCGAGAGGCACCACCCAGTTGTCGGCGAATGCCTCGTCGATGAAGCGCTGTTCGTTGCCGCTCATGTGGCACAGACAAAGGAGAATCCTGTCGTTCATCTTTAACCTATCTTATAATGTGTGAATCCGAACTCGGCGAGATATTCCGTGTCGTAGAGATTGCGGCCGTCGAGTATGACTTTTCCCGCCATCGTGCGGGCGAGCACGGGGAGGGAGGGCATGCGGAACTCGTTCCATTCCGTGACGAGCATCAGCGCGTCGGCGTCGAGGGCGGCCTCATACATGTCGGCGGCGTAGGTCACCCTGTCGCCCACACGGCGCCGGCATTCCTCCATGGCCACGGGGTCGAAGACCTTCACCCTGACTCCCGCCTGCGTCAGGAGGTCGATGAGCACGAGCGAGGGAGCCTCGCGCATGTCGTCGGTCTTGGGCTTGAAGGCCAGACCCCACATAGCCACGGTCTTCCCCTTGAGATCGCCGCCGAAGTGGCGCGACAGTTTGTCGAAGAGCACGGATTTCTGCCGTTCGTTGACCTCCTCCACGGCCTTGAGCACTTTCATGTCGTAGCCTTTGCTGTCGGCTGTCTTTATCAAGGCCTTGACATCTTTCGGGAAGCATGATCCGCCGTAGCCGCATCCGGCATACAGGAATTTCTTCCCTATGCGGGTGTCGGTGCCGATACCCTTGCGCACCATGTTGACGTCGGCGCCTACGAGCTCGCAGAGGTTGGCGATGTCGTTCATGAAAGATATGCGGGTGGCGAGCATTGAATTTGCGGCGTATTTGATCATCTCCGCGGAGGGGATGTCGGTGTAGATCATGCGGTCGCTGTTGAGGAGGAAGGGTTTGTAGAGGCGCTCCATTGTCTTGCGGGCCCGTTCGCTGTCGGTGCCGACCACGACGCGGTCGGGGCTCATGAAGTCTTTTATTGCCGCACCCTCCTTGAGGAATTCGGGATTGCTGGCCACATCGAAGGGGACGTCGACCCCGCGCCGCCCGAGTTCCTCCCGGATCACCTCGCGCACTTTTGCCGCGGTGCCTACGGGCACGGTAGATTTGGTGACGAGCAGGGTATAGCGTGTGATGTGGCGCCCGAAAGTGCGGGCCACCTCAAGCACATAACGGAGATCGGCCGAGCCGTCTTCATCGGGAGGTGTGCCCACGGCGGAGAAGACCACGGTGACCTCCGGAAGCACTTCCGAAAGATCTGTGGAGAAATGGAGGCGTCCTGCCTCCGAGTTTCGGTGCACGAGTTCGTCGAGCCCCGGCTCATAGATCGGGATTATTCCTTTCCTGAGGTTTTCTATCTTGCGGGAGTCGATATCGACGCATGTCACGTTTATGCCCATTTCGGCGAAGCATGTGCCCGACACGAGTCCGACATATCCTGTTCCGACAATCGCTATGTTCATTGTTTGCTGTGTTGAGGTTTCGTTTTGTCTGAGGAGGGTATTTCTCTAACGTAGCGGAGGAGCAATAAATTGCGGTGGCGGTGGCTTCCGGCAGATGAAAAAAGGTCCGCATCAGTCTTCTTGCAGGACGGTGCGGACCCGGATATCAATCAGGATCAGGATCTTGAAAATGGAGTTCAGAGCATTCCTCCGGTGAGTTTGTTCACCTGACGGGCTTTCATCGAGAATGCTATGCGGAATATCCCGAAGGTTATCAGCGACAGCCCTATCCATAGCCAAACGGCGATGCCGCCGGCAATGGGGTTGGAAAGGAA
This sequence comes from uncultured Muribaculaceae bacterium, assembly GCA_910588245.1. GTDB lineage: Bacteria > Bacteroidota > Bacteroidia > Bacteroidales > Muribaculaceae > Lepagella. The sequence goes on from CAJUQP010000015.1 coordinate 8,822, forward strand.
TACGAAGGCGAGTATGATGGTGGCTATGAGGAGAAGGATCATCCATATCATCCATGCCGGAGAGACGGTGGAAAGCACCGATGCCTCGCAGATGGAGTTGATTGCCGCCACGATCAGCCATATGCCGATCACGAAGATAAATGTGTCGACCAGGAGGACTTCAGGGAGTGAAAACAGCCATACGCCGGCGATGAGCTCAAGTATGCCGAGCGCGAGCGACCATCCCCATCCGGAATCCCTGCCGGAATTAAGGAATGAATATACGAAGTTCAGAAGAGCCGCAAGGCACATGGCTCCGGCGAACACGTAAGCGAAAACAGGCAGTGATGTCTCAGGCGAACAGAGGCACCATATGCCGAAACCGATGCTGAGGATTCCGGTGATGAGGGGAATCCACCAGAGGCGGGTCAGTCCGCCTTTGTAAGGAAGTGTGTCTTTCATAACTTTGTTGTTTTTTACTTTAAGAAGTTGCTTTTTAAACAAGTTCAAACTATCTATACAACATGGGCGGTTTGCTTAGGTTCAATCCATGTCGTTAAAAATGGGGAAGCAGGATGGTTGTCGGTATTACGGGTCTGGTATATTTCGAAATCTTAAGAAGTGCGCTATTTTCCGATTGTATTTTCCCATTTAATGAAGTAGGTGCTGAAACAAAATGGAGCATGCTGTGTTAAAATATATGAAAGGGAAGAGTGCGTCTTCCCGCAGACCGGCATCGGACAACCCAAAATTGATAAAATATGAAGAAACTTTTACTCACATTAGTGGTGTTGCTCTCAGGGAGCATGGCAGCCATGGCGCAGCACGCTGGCCAGGCAGGTGTAGGACTTAACATAGGAGTCGCTCCTGTGATAGAGGGGGAAGGAAGCCCCACGAACTTCCTGCTCGGCGGCCGCATACAGTATTCGGCCACTGATCTCATACGTCTGGCACTGGATTTGAACGGTGGCTTCAAGGATAAGTATGTCAGCACGTTTGACGCTACGGCCAATGTCAATTTCATGATTCCTCTCTCGCAGGGATTCTACCTTTATCCTCTGGCAGGCCTCGGCTATGGTAATATCCATTTAGGTGAAGGTGATCTCAGTACTAATCTCAGCCGTTTCGTATTCAACGTAGGTCTCGGCGGCGAGTATGAATTCTCATCTAACTTCGCGGCCGGTTTGGAATTCAAATACCGCTACATGAAAGATTTCGGCGCTCTTCCCGTGATGCTGAATTTCAGCTATAAATTCTAAAAGAATAAATTACAGATAATTAAAGCCATGGGGCTATGGTTCCTTTCCCGGACCATAGCCCCATGGTTTCTTTTATGCTGTCCAAGTAAGGAGTTGGTTAAAAGCTTTTAAACAACCCCTGAGCTAACCTGCTAGACCTGAGCAAAAGCGAGTCGGTCAGGTCTTGGAGCGGTGGCGGTAGGAGCGGGGACTCATGCCCATCATCCTGGAGAAGAGACGCGAGAAATAGAATTGGTCGTCAAACCCTAATTTGGCGCTTATCTGGGTTATTTTCATTTCTGTGTCGTCTAAAAAGGCGCATGCTCTCTTCATTTTCAGCAAAAGGAAGTAGTTCAACGGGCTGTAGCCGGTGCGTTCTTTGAATATTGTCGAGAGCCGTGAGGGGGAGAGTCCGACAAAACCGCATATCTCATTTATTGTCAGACGCCGCTCCACATTCTCCTCAAGAAAATGAATAGCCATTCCGACGAGATCGCTGCTGTCGGGCGTCACTGCCGCGCCCCGGTATTGCTGTATGTAGCGCAATGATGCCAGATAATGCTGGAAAGTGGCCATGGCATACCGTATGTTCTCAATGGCGTAAGAGGTGTTGAGGGTGTTGAATATTTCCTCGAAAAGGCTGATGCGGGCGTTTATCCGGGAGTTTATTCCCGGTTTGATGTCGGCCGGGGTGAGACAGCCGCCGGCGTAGAATCTCGCAAGCGTGCCCCGGAAGTGGATCCAGTAGATCGACCATGGATCATCCTCGTCGGCTCCGTATTCATGGACAACCTCAGCCGGAAGAATGAAATATTGGCCTTGCTTCACGGCATATCTTCTCCCGCCGACCACATACCAGCCCTTGCCGTCGACACAGTATATGAACACGTATTCCCTTATCGGAGGTTCCCTTTTGCGGTAATGGTATCTGGCTTTGGGATAATATCCTATATCCGTGATGAATATGGACGATGCCACCGGGTCGTCTTCGATAAGCCTTATCACTGCCTGTGGGAGAACGATGCTGCGCTCTCCTTTAAAGCCGTCTTTCCTTTTCATGGTTCAAGATTGAAGCAAGCTGCAGGCCCGCTCTTTAGAAATGAATGTTTTGTCTGTCTGCAAAATTACGAATAAAATCCGATATCTCTCATCAGCGGGGGGGTGGCAGTAGTATAGTCCATGTTTTTTCGAGAGGAATCCATTTCGGGGCAGCCGTAAAGTCAGTAACTTTGCATCGCAAACTAACGCTGAATACCAATGGGAACTTTCAACAACAGATTCATCTATTTTATCTGCCTTGTCTCGGCCATGGGCGGTCTGCTTTTCGGCTACGACTGGGTCGTGATCGGGGGAGCAAAACCGTTCTATGAAGTATATTTCGGAATCGACGGTTCGCCCGAGCTTCAAGGTCTGGCCATGAGCATCGCTCTCGCCGGGTGTCTTGTCGGGGCGATGGTGTCCGGAAGCGTTGCCGACCGTCTGGGCCGCAAGCCTCTTCTGCTGCTGTCGGCGTTCATATTCCTGGTCTCGGCTTACGGCACCGGAGCGTTCGATGTTTTCGGATATTTTCTGGCGGCGCGTTTCGTGGGGGGAATAGCGATAGGTATCGCTTCCGGTCTTTCCCCGATGTATATAGCCGAGATGGCTCCCAGCCACATACGAGGCAAGCTTGTTTCGCTCAACCAGCTCACGATCGTATTGGGTATCCTGGGGGCGCAGATCGTGAACTATCTTATCGCGGAACCTATGCCCGCGGGCATGACCGTTGCTCCGGCGGATTCATGGAACGTGCTGCAGGGATGGCGCTGGATGTTCTGGAGCGCCGCGTTCCCCGCCGGTTTGTTCCTTGTGCTTGTGTTCTTCATCCCGGAGAGTCCCAGGTGGCTCGCCATGAAAGGCCATAGCGGCAAAGCCCTGAAGATTCTCGCGGAGATAGGGGGTTGCGGATATGCCGAGGCAGAGCTGAAAGCAGTCGCTGATGCAGACAATAAGAAAGGTCTGTCGGGAGAGGGGGGACTGCGTGTGCTGTTCGGCAGACCTTACCGCCTGGTGCTGTGGCTCGGCATAGCTGTGGCGGTATTCCAGCAATGGTGTGGCACTAACGTCATTTTCAACTATGCCCAGGAGATATTCTCCGATGCCGGCTACGATCTTGGAGAGATGCTCTTCAACATAGTGCTTACGGGCGTCACCAATGTGATATTTACTTTTGTGGCGATATATTCCGTCGACCGGCTCGGACGTAAGAAACTTATGCTACTCGGAGCCGGGGGTCTGGCAGTGATCTATGCCATCCTGGGCACATGCTATCGGATGCACGTCACAGGCTTCTTCATGATAATCCTTGTCGTGGCCGCCATAGCCTGCTATGCCATGACGCTTGGTCCTGTGACGTGGGTGCTCATAGCTGAGATCTTCCCCAACAAGGTGCGTGCGGTTGCCGTGGCGACATGCACGTTCGCCCTCTGGGTAGGCTCATTCACACTGACCTACACTTTCCCGTTGCTCAACAGTGCCCTGGGCAGCTACGGCACATTCTGGATATATGCGGCTATCTGTGCCTCCGGATTCGCACTCTTTGCCGCGAAACTGCCCGAGACAAAAGGCAAGAGTCTCGAGGAACTTGAAAAAGAGTTGGTAAAAGATAACGAAGCTCAAATTGAATCAACAGTTTTTTGAATAAAAAAACAGTCATATCAACAATGGTAAAAGCATGGAGAGAAAAGGTGGTTATCCCTACATATGAGGTCGGGAAACCGGAAAAGAATCCTATATTCCTTGAAAAGAGGGTATATCAGGGATCGAGCGGCGTGGTCTATCCATATCCGGTGATAGAATCCATAGCGGATGAGAAGCATGATAAGGAATGGAACGCTGTTTTCATTGAGAATGAATATATAAAGGTCATGGTGCTTCCCGAACTGGGCGGGCGTATACAGATGGCCTACGACAAGATCAAGAAACGTCATTTCGTATATTACAATCATGTCATCAAGCCGGCGCTCGTAGGTCTTGCCGGACCCTGGATATCGGGAGGAATCGAATTCAACTGGCCTCAGCACCACCGCCCGTCGACATATATGCCGGTCGACTGTACGATAGAGGAGCATGAGGATGGCTCCGTGACAGTCTGGGTGAGCGAGATGGAGCGCATGTTTCATCAGAAGGGTATGGCCGGATTCACCCTGCGACCCGGCTGCGCCTATCTTGAGATAAAGGGTGTGCTCTACAACCGCACGGATATGCCGCAGACATTCCTGTGGTGGGCAAATCCGGCGGTGGCGGTCAATGATCATTACCGTTCGGTATTCCCCCCGGATATCAATGCCGTGTTTGACCACGGCAAACGCGCTGTCTCTTCCTTCCCTATCGCGACCGGCACATACTACAAGATGGACTATTCCTCGGGCGTGGACATCGCAAACTACAAGAACATTTTCGTGCCCACATCGTATATGGGTGTCAATTCCAAGTACGACTTCGAGGGGGGCTATGAATTCGACACGCAGGCCGGTATGCTCCACGTGGCATCCCACCATGTGTCGCCCGGCAAAAAGCAGTGGACTTGGGGCAACGGAGACTTCGGGCGCGCCTGGGACCGCTGTCTGACCGATGACGACGGTCCGTATATCGAGCTTATGGCGGGTGTCTACACCGAAAACCAGCCCGACTTCACATGGCTAATGCCTTACGAGGAGAAGGAATTCACGCAATATTTCCTCCCTTACCGTGAGCTTGGAGTGGTGAAGAATGCCACCAAAGACCTTCTGATGAATGTAGAGATGCCGGAGCAGGGGAAAGCGGAGCTCAAAGTCTTCGCGACCCACAGGCAGACTGTCACTATCGTGATGCGCAACAAGGCCGGAGAGATCGTTCTGAACGAGGAAGTGACAATCACTCCTGAGAAAGTATGGGAAAAGACCGTCGATGTCAGCGGTTCGACCCTTCAGGACATCAAGGTCGGTTTTATCCGTGACGGACGTGTGATTATGGAGTGGGAAGCCGAGCCTGACGAAATACGCCCCATTCCCGATGCTGCCGAAGCAGCTCTTCTTCCTGAACAGATAAAGACTGTGGAGCAGCTGTTCCTCACAGGCCTGCATCTCGAGCAGTATCGCCACGCCACCTATTCTCCGGTAGATTATTATGAGGAGGGCCTGCGCCGTGACCCCGACGATGTGCGCTGCAACAATGCCCTCGGTCTGTGGCATATACGCAAGGGCCGGTTTGAGGTGGCCGAGAGATATCTTGCGAAGGCTGTGAAGATCCTTCAGAAACGTAATCCCAACCCCTACGATGGCGAGCCTATCTATAATCTCGGTCTTGCCCTTAAGTATCAGGGCCGTCTTGATGAGGCTTACGACCGCTTCTACAAATCGACATGGAACGGGGCATGGCAGGATGCCGGCTATTTCGCCTGCGCCCAGATAAGCTGCCGCCGTAGAAATTATGAGGAGGCTCTGTATGAGGTGAACCGTTCGCTGCTGCGCAACTGGCACAATGCAAAGGCTCGCGCCCTGAAGGCTGCGATACTGTTGAAAATGGGTAGAGAGGAGGAATCCAGATCGTTGTGCGCCGACTCTCTGGCAATCGACCTCTTCAACTACGGATGTCTGTTCCTCCTCGGCGACACCGCGAAGATGGTTCAGCTCATGCACGGTAACGCTCACAACTACGATGAGCTGGCTCTCGATTTCTGCGATGCCGGTCTCTGGGATGAGGCTGAGAAAGTTTGGGCGATTGCAAAGGAAAACGGCGCGACCACAGCCATGACCCATTATTATCTCGGATGGGCTATGCTTCAGAAGGGCGATAAAGTCGCGGCTGCCGGGTCGTTCGCGGCCGGTCAGGCCGATTCTCCCGAGTATGTGTTTCCCAACCGCCTTGAAGCCATTCTTGCGCTCAGGGGGGCTCTTGAGATCAATCCTGAAGACGCGTATGCCAACCATTTTCTCGGCAATCTGTTCTATGACAAACGCCAATATGACCTCGCACAGAGTCATTGGGAGGAGGCCGCCAGACTCAATCCCGCTTTCCCGACAACATGGCGCAACCTCGCGCTCGTATATTACAACAAGCGCAATGATGTCGCAAAAGCAGTCGAGGCGATGGAGAAAGCCTTTTCTCTCGACGAGACCGATTCCCGCGTGCTGATGGAGTTAGACCAGCTTTACAAAAAGTTGCAGCGTCCGCATGCCGGGCGTATGGCATTCCTTCAGAAATATCCTGACCTCATCTCACAGCGTGACGACCTCATTCTCGAAGAGATCACTCTTCTCAACCAATGTGGAAATTATCCGGCTGCCAAACAAAAGCTTGATGCCCATAAGTTCCATCCATGGGAGGGCGGCGAAGGGAAAGTGCCCATGCAATACCAGACGTCGCGTGTGGAGTTGGCCAAACAGGCAATCAACACCGGAAAATATGACGAGGCAATAGAGCTACTTAATCAATGTCTCGAATATCCTCATAATCTTGGAGAGGGTAAGCTTTACGGCGCTCAGGAGAATGACTTCCACTACCTTCTTGGCATATGCCACCGCGCCGCCGGTGATGAAGAGAAAGCCCGCGAGTGCTTCAAACAGGCCACTCTCGGCCCGACGGAACCGGCTGCCGCCATGTACTACAACGATGCCAAACCCGACAAGATTTTCTATGCCGGTCTCGCCTTCCGTGCCCTTGGTGACGAGAAGAGAGCCCGTTCATACTTCAACCGTCTCGTCGACTATGGCAAGCAGCATCTGCATGAGAAGGTGGTCATGGACTATTTCGCCGTCAGTCTTCCCGACCTGCAGGTGTGGGACGGCAGCCTCGACGAGATGAGCCGCATCCACTGCCTCTATATGCTTGCCCTCGGCTACGCCGGCCTCGGCGACAAAGCCCACAGCGACCGTTATCTGTCCGAAGCTGAGAAGATGAACATCAACCACCAGGGAATACAGTCGTTTAAAACTTTTTCATATGCGGTATTGCCAGATTTCTGTATGGTATAATTAGGCGATCAGGGTGATTATCCATATTTTGGCTGAGAATGCAGAATAGGGATGCTTTTTTCAAGAGAAGCCTATTTGATGGTTATGGCTTTAGACGTAAATTTGCATATGATAAAACAGACTATTAGATTTAAAGATAATTGCATCTATGAATACAAAACGATTTGTAAAGATCCTTGTCATGGCGATGGCGTTGTTGCCGTCGATAACAGACAGCTATGCGGTGAATCCGGAAGTGAAATGGGATTCGAAGAGCCTGATAATCGACGGAGAGAGGGTGATGCCGGTGATGGGGGAGATACATTATTCGAGACTCCCTGAAAACGAATGGGCGGAATCGGTGAGAAAGATGAAGGATGGAGGGGTGACGGTCATCGCCACTTATGTGTTCTGGAATCACATCGAAGAGAAGGAGGGGGTGTTCGATTGGAGCGGACGCCGCAACCTCAGGAAATTCCTGGAAGTCTGCAAGGAGGAGGGGATGCCGGTGGTGATACGTATAGGGCCTTTCTGCCATGGCGAGGCGAGAAACGGCGGGATTCCCGACTGGTTTTTTGCTAAAGGGATAAAATCGAGATCGGAAGATCCGGAGTTTTTGAAGCTTGTGGAGCGATTGTATCGCCAGATATTCACCCAGGTGCAGGGGTTGCAATGGAAAGATGGAGGCCCGCTTATGGCATGCCAGTTCGACAACGAATATCGCGGCCACGGCTCTTATCTTATGGCTTTGAAAGGGATAGCCGAGCGGATCGGGTTTGATCTTCCTTTCTACACGCGCACAGGTTGGCCGGAACTGGCTTCACCGGTGCCATACGGAGAGATGCTTCCCCTCTATGGCGACTATGCCGACGGATTTTGGGACTGTTCGACAAAACCGACTGCGGGCAACTATTACAAAGCATTCAACTTCAAGAATTTCAGAAGTTCGACAGCCATAGCCACTGAGCAGATAAAAGATCAGAAGGAGAAGTTGACGGAAGGGGACGAGCTCTATCCTTATTTCACTTGTGAGCTGGGGGGAGGCATGGCCACGGCATATCACCGCCGACCATTTATCTATCCGGAAGACGCCTATTCGCTCGCAGTGGTGAAACTCGGAAGCGGCAGCAACCTTTTAGGCTATTACATGTATCATGGCGGCACGAATCCCGAAAGCGGCATCTATCTCAACGAGGTGCAGAAAAGCCCTGCGACCAACCATAACGACATGCCTGTGAAAACCTATGATTTTCAGGCTCCGCTTGGGGAATTCGGTCAGCCATATCCCCACTATTATTCACTTCGGAAACTGCATCTTTTCATGGACGACTACGGCAAGGTCCTCGCCCCGATGGAAGCATCTTTCCCTATGCCACAGGATTTGAAGAAAGGGGAGGATTCCGGCCTCCGATGGTCTCACCGTTCGGAAGGCGACAGCGGTTTCGTGTTTGTCAACAATTATGAGCGGCTACAGAAACTCTCGGCGAAGAAGGGCGTGAGGTTTGACGTATGCGGTGTGAAATTCCCTTCAAAAGGGATGACTGTGCCTTCGGGCACGGTCTGCATCTTCCCCGTGAATATCGACGGCATACGCTATGCCACCGCCCAACTCATAGCGCACCGCGACGGGAAGATCTATATGGAGCAGATTCCCGGGATTCCTACCGAAATCGCTATCGACGGGAAGGTGTTGAAGAATGTAAAGGCGCAAGGTGCGGAGCGTCCGGTGTATAAGAATATATATCTTCTTTCTCCGGAAGAAGCGTCAAGGCTTTTCCTTGACAGCCAGACTGTACTTGCAGATGTGGCGCTCCCGACGGTCAGGAAAATCTCGGATGCCAAGGGGAATCGGCATATTACAATCGGAGTAAACAAGGTCGCCGAGGCTCCCGCGGACACCGACTTTGAGAATGCCGCTGTCTATGTTGTCTGCAACTTGCCCAAAGGGAAGGAGAGAGAAGGAAGACTGTTGAATATAAATTATCGTGGTGATGTGGCCCGGTTGTATTGCGACGGCAAGCTTATAGACGACAACTTCTACAACGGTCGCCCCATGCTTTACGGACTATGGCGCCTCCCTGAAGACGTCTCCGAACTTGAGGTGCGCATACTCCCGATTCAGAGGAATATGCCTGTCTATTTCCCAAAGGAGGCTGACACTACGCCCGGAGAGGAGATAAAGGAAGTAACGATACAAACATTTCTACCATGAGACGACAACTGTTGATATTGATGATTATGGCAACCTTTGCTGCCGAAGCAAGGGATGAGAATACAATCGATCTTTCCGGAACGTGGGATTTCGGTTATGGCGACACAAAGGCGTATGACGATGTGATCACCCTTCCCGGTTCGATGCTGACCAACAGCAAGGGAAACGATGTGGATGCTTCCACCCGATGGACTGGTTCGCTCTACGATATGTCGTACTACTATAGCGAAGATATGCAGCCATACCGTGAGAAAGGGAACATAAAATTCCCGTTTTTTCTCACTCCCGACAAAGAATATGTTGGAAACGCCTATTACCGACGTAAGGTGAAGATCCCTTCCGGATGGAAAGGGAAGAGAGTGGTGCTCCATCTTGAACGTCCGCATATAGAGACCACACTATCGGTCAACGGCAAGGAAGCCGGACACAGGATGTCGCTTTCCACGCCGCATGAATATGACATAACGGAATATGTAGAACCGGGTCGGGAAAACGAGATTGAATTGAAAATCTACAACGGCATCGAAAACGTGTGTGTGGGTCAGGATTCGCATAGCGTCACCGACCAGACGCAAGGTAACTGGAACGGCGTGGTCGGAGATATCTTGCTTCGCGCAACCCCTGCCGATTCTTATATTGAGAATGTAAGAGTCTATCCCGATGTCAAAGGGAGGAAGGCTACTGTCAGGGTAATCAAAGGTGGAAAGTCTGGAAAAATCGGTAAGACGTCGGTCAAGGCCGTTTCTTCTGTAGGAGGAGCGGTGTTTGCCGGCGGAAAACCAGTGGTGAACGGCGATACGCTTACTTTTGTCATAGATATGGGCGACAGGATGCAGACCTGGGATGAATTCTCTACTCCGGTTTATGATCTTACTGTCAATTTGAACGGGGATGAAGCCCACACTGTCTTCGGAATGCGTGAATTAGCAGTTTCCGGCAGAGAAATGCTGATCAACGGCCGACGTGTGTACATGCGGGGCACGGTCGAGAACTGCTGTTTCCCTTTGACCGGTTATCCACCCACTGACGAGGAATCGTGGGCCGGGATCTTTGACAAATGTAAGGAATATGGCATAAACATGATGCGATTCCATAGCTATTGTCCTCCCGAAGCGGCATTCGCCGCCGCCGACAAGGCAGGGGTATATCTTCAGCCGGAAGGCCCGTCATGGCCCAACCATGGGGTGAAGTTGAACGCCGGAATGACCATCGACAAGTATCTTTTAGAAGAATCGAAAAGGATTGTCGACACCTATGGCAACCATCCGTCGTTTGTGATGATGGCAGCCGGAAACGAGCCCGCGGGCGATTGGGTGACATACTGCAACGGTTGGGTCGATGAAATGAAGAGATATGACCCGTCGAAAATATATTGCGGGGCATCCGTAGGTGGCGGATGGGCCTGGGACGACGGTAGCGAATATCATGTGAAAGGCGGGGGGCGCGGTCTTGCCTGGGGACGGAAGAGGCCCTCGAGCGATGACGACTACACAGCCGATATCAACCTGCCGCGTAATTTCAAACCTACGGCGGAGAAACCCGTCAACACGGAGCCGATCCTTGCCCACGAGCAGGGACAGTGGTGCGCTTTCCCCGACCCTAAGGAAACTTCACAATACACGGGGCCGTACAAGGCCCGGAATTTTGAAATTTTCAATGATCTCCTTCATAAAAACGGCATGGGAGAGATGGGAGAGAAATTCCTCATGTCGAGCGGTAAGCTTCAGACCCTATGTTATAAATATGAAATAGAACGCAATCTGCGAACTCCGGATTACAGCGGTTTCCAGCTGCTTGCCCTCAATGACTACAGCGGGCAGGGCACCGCGCTCGAAGGCGTCCTCAATGTGTTTTGGAAGGAGAAAGGGTATGTGGATGCCCCGGAATGGCGGGAGTTTTGCAGCGAGGTCGTGCCATTGGCGCGTTTCCCGAAATTCGTGTTTACGAACCGCGAGACGTTCGAGGTGCCGTTGGAAGTCATGAATGCTTCGGTCGGTATGATTGAGGATGCCGTGATGGATTATGCTGTATGGGATGACAATGGCAAACGTTTTGCCGAGGGTTCCTTCAAGATGGGCGACATTCCTGTAGGAAAGAACAATCAAGCAGGGGTCGTGAAAATGTCTCTGTCGGAAATTTCCGAACCGATGCGTCTTATACTGGTGGCAAACGCAGCGGGTAAGGGTAAGAACAGTTGGCAGTTCTGGGTTTATCCGGAAGAGGAGGCCAAAATCGCTTCGAAGGATATTTTTGTAGCCGACACGCTTGACAGCAAAGCGCTCGAAGTGCTTGAAAAGGGTGGCAAAGTGCTTCTGACGGCCTCCGGCAAGGTGACGCTCGGGAGCGACATCGTTCAGCATTATCTGCCGGTGTTCTGGAACACGAGCTGGTTCAAGATGCGTCCGCCGCACACCACAGGAGCCTATATTGACACTGCCCATCCGCTCTTTGCCAAAGGGTTCCCGACCGACGATTGGAGCAATCTCAACTGGTGGGAACTTCTCAACAGAGCGCAGGTGATGAATCTTCTCGAACTCCCGGCTGATTATCAGTCGCCGATACAGCCTATCGATACATGGCATCTGAGCCGGAAGTTGGGAATGGTGGTGGAGGCCAATGTGCTCAACGGGAAACTCTTCATGACTACCATAGACATAGAACGGGATCTCGACAAGAGAATCGTGGCCAAGAGGATGCGCAACGCCATACTCGATTATATGGCCAGCGATGAGTTCAACCCTACGTTGAGACTCGAGCCGTCGGTAATAACCCACTTCTTTACGAAGCGCACAGAGCCGGTGAAGATGTACACCAATGAATCTCCCGACGAACTAAAACCCAAACTGAAATAACCTGCGCCTACGTCATGCCCGACAAATCACAATGGCATCCCTCTCCATAGACGAGGGATGCCATTGTGATTTGAAGCTGTTTAAAAACAACGTTAGAAGAGCTTCTTATTTTTCAGCGGGCCAGTCGGTGAGTGTGCTTAACTCGGGGGAGAAGTTTTCAGGGGGTCGGAACGCTGTCGAGGTCGGCTTTCACGGGGCGCTCGTTGTGTAGGCGGATGGACAGGCGTGTGCCCAGCGGGAGCTCGGCGGGGATGCCGAAGCGCGCGGGCTGCAGCCAATAGTTTTTCCCCTCGGGCGTGGTGACGCGCCAGGCTGTCTGCGGCCGGGAGAACCTGCCCGACTGCCTATCGGCGGGCGACGGATTCTTGTGATAGGTCTTTACTGCCGGCACCGGAGGCAGCGAGTCATAGATCTCGTTGTCGGCCATGTGGGCGACCTTCCCGTATAATGGTTCCGGATCCTGCGCCACGGTGTGGGACGGAATCTTTTTCATACATGTGTGGTAGGAAAGTGGAAGATGCCATCCGTTGGCTTCGTAGGTCTGCCTGACCTTATTCAATTCCCACAGCGCCTGCGGCCAGGCTTCCTTAATGATCATGGCCTCGGCCAACGACAGGCGGATGCGCCCCTTGAATTGTTCCTGTCCGGGCGACCTCAGGGCACGATGGAGCAATGCCACGTGAAGGCGCATCTCCTTCAGAGGGGATACGGTAGAGGCCAGCCGGCTCCATAGGAAGAATTTGCCTGGGGCGAGGAGGATTGCCTTGCGTAGCAGCCGGCGCGCTTCATCGGTTTCCCCCTGAAGCATCCGGACCGCGGCTATCTGTGACAGGAGATTGAACGAATCTGGATACGCAGTCAAGGCTTCGTCGATAACCTTCATGAAAGCTTCCGAGGGTTGCATCTTCTTCTCTTCCAGTTCATCGACATAGAGTGTGATGAATTTCTCCACGGTGCTCGCCATCGGTTTCCCCTCGTGTTCTTTTCTCCTCCAGTCGCCGGGGCGCAGATTGGAAAGTCCCCAGAGCCCGGAGAATCCTACTATTGAGAACCGGATGCTGTCTTTGTTGTTGAAAGCCGCGTCGCGGGCGTCTTTATATAGCCTCATCGCCTCCGTAAGGATCATGGAGTGAAGCTTGTGGGGCACCGTTACCTTAAGTTTAAGATAGTTGGCGAGAATATGCTTGCGCTCTGATATTTCCTTGTCGCCCGACTGGTGAAGGGCATAGTAGATTATCCATCCGAAAGCATAGTGGCTTTTCAAGGGCAATTCTCCGGATTCGAACGCCGGAATTATCTTCAGGTAGGTTTCTTTGGCTTTACCTCCTTTGGCTTCAACGAATCCGTCGGAGACGAGCCTGACGAGCATCTCTTTTTCCATGGCCAGGTCAGATTATATGGTTGTGCGATTATTTGGCAATCGCTCTGCAAAGATAAATAAAAAAGCTGGTTCTCAGAAAAAAGAATCAGCTTTTTTTATTCATATCCACTCACGCATCGAGCGTAGTACCAGACATGTGCGATAATGCACCATGTGGATGCTGGATACTGTTGGGATAGGGAATGAGAGTCTTATTTTCTTGCAGAGAAGGGGAATTCGATCCATGTCGCCTTCTTCCACATGTATTCGAGCGGACCGTGGGAGTGATGGTTCACCCATATCCGGCAGAGGGCATATTGCACAAGAAATATGGCTATGCCGATCAGCTCGCTTCCGGTGATGCCCATCTGGAGATGGAATCCCCAGTTGTAATAGATCATGGAGCCGATGATCCCCTGCGTCACGTAGTTGGTCATGCTCATGCGGCCATAGGGGATAAGCAATGATAGCGTTCGGCTGAGCCGGCGTGTGCGGTAGTAAGCGAACAGTATGCCGCACACGAGGATGAGCATGAAGGCGAGGTTGGCGAGTGAGGAGAGGATGATCTTCAGCGGAGTCAGGATGTTGGGGTTGGAGATGTAATCGGCCGCCATGTTGTTGAGACCATAGAGGGGGAAGAAACAGATGATGGCTGCGGCGAGCACCCGGCCCCAGAGGGGAAGATTCTTCTCGAGGAACCACCCGGCACGGCCTATCAGCATGCCGGCCATGAATAGTCCGGCTGTCTGGAAGACGCGGCCGTGTTCCCAGGCCCATGCGAGCGAAGCGAGCTGTCCTTCCCAGAGATTCACCTTTATTGTCTCCAGGAATGTCCCTCCGTCCTGCACGGCGAATGTGGCTGCCCAGAAAGGTGCGTCGTCGATGTCCGGGATCACGTATGAGGGATCGATCCAGCCTCTGATCACCTGGTAAATGCATATAGGCTGGGCCATACAGATGGCTGCCAGCGTGAGCACAGTGCGTGTTGACAGACGGCACACGAGGGGTAGCACGAAGCCCACGAGCGCGTATAGCACGAGCACCTCGCCCGTGAAGAAGGCTGCGTTGACCTGGCCTATCAGGAACAGAAGCAGCAGTCGCCAGCAGAAGCGCAGACGGAAGTCGTTGCCCCGCATGCGCTGGTTGTCATGCTGGATGAAGAAGCTGAATCCGAAAAGGAGGGCGAATATGGCGTATGCTTTTCCGCCGAATGCGAAGAAGAGGCCGTCCCATATCGCTTTGTCGGTGAAGTTGAGCCATCCGCTTTGGCCGGATGTGTCGGGAAACTGGTAGAAATTGAAATGCTCTATGGCATGGAGCAGGATTATGGCGAGCACGGCGAAGCCGCGGAGCACGTCGGCCACGTCCACGCGCGCGTGGCGGCGCGGTGTCAGTGATTCGGTAGCGGCGTCCGCGCTTTTCCGCGAATGTCTTTTTGCTGTCATGGTGCTAAGGCTTGTTGAAAGAAACGGCGCCGGGACTGTCGGCCCGGCGCCGTATGGTGATTAAAGGTCTTTGATTGTTGAAAGGTGAAGAGGGTTAAGGCGTCAGGCTTCCTCCTCGTCCTCTTTCATGTTGTGGAACACGTTCTGCACATCCTCGTCTTCCTCGAATTTCTCAAGCAGTTTCTCGATGGCCTCGCGCTGTTCGGGAGTTACCTCCTTGTAGTCGTTGGGGATGCGCTCAAACTCTGCCGACACGATTTCCAGGCCGCTCTCCTCCAAGAATTTCTGGATATTGGCAAACTGGTCGAAAGCGCCGTAGATTAGCCATTCCTCGTCTTCTGCCTCGAGTTCTGCCTCGAAGTCCATGAGGTTGAGCTCGAAATCCTCCTGTGAGGTCTCGGCGTTAGGTTTTACGTGGAACACGCTCTTGTGGTCGAAAAGGAATGAGAGCGAACCCTGTGTGCCGAGCGAGCCGCCGTGCTTGTTGAAATAAGAGCGGACATTGGCCACTGTGCGCTGGTTGTTGTCGGTGGCGGTCTCCACTACGATGGCGATGCCGTGGGGGCCGTATCCTTCGTAGACAATCTCCTTGTAGTCGCCGGCATCCTTGTCGGTGGCTTTCTTGATTGCACGTTCCACGGTGTCCTTAGGCATGTTGGCGGCTTTTGCGTTCTGCATCAGCACGCGGAGACGGGGATTCATGTCGGGGTCGGGCCCACCGGCTTTGGCGGCGATCGTGATCTCCTTGCCTATGCGGGTGAATGTGCGGCTCATGTTGCCCCAACGTTTCAGTTTTCTTGCTTTGCGGTATTCAAATGCTCTTCCCATATGATGGTCTTAAGTATATCTGAGTATTTCTTTGTGAGCGAGGTGAGAGTGGATTGTCAGCGTAGCTGCGCGCCTGTTGTCTCGAGGGCCTTTATGATCTTCTGCATCACGGCGTCGATCTGGTGGTCGTTGAGTGTCTTCTCGTCGTCTTGCAGGGTGATGGCTATGCCGTAGCTCTTCTTGCCCGCAGGGAGGTTTTTCCCTTCGTAGACATCGAAGAGGGTTACTCCCTTGAGCAGCTTGCGCTCGGCTTTGCGCACGGTCTCGGCTATGCTCTGGAAAGTGACGGAGGAGTCGATGAGCAGAGCCAGGTCGCGGCGAACGGGCTGTGTCTTGGGCAGCGGCGCATAGGTGACCTGATGGGCGGCGACGAGCTTGAAGAGGGCATTCCAGTCGACAGAGGCATAGACCACACCTTGCTCTATCCCGAAGTGTTTTAGCAGGTCGTGACGCAGGATGCCGAGTGATGCTATCCTTTTCCCCTGACGGGTGGAATAGTCGAGACGCGCGGCGAAGAATTCGTCGGAGGTCTGGCTTGTGACTACGGCTCCGGAGGGGAGACCGAGCACCCGGAACACGTTCTCGACAATTCCTTTGAGATCGAATGCCGAAGCCTCGGCGGCCTGGCGGTTCCAGGATGGGAGTGTGAAGTCGCCTGTCATCCATATGCCGAGCTCCATCCCTTCGTGGAAGGGTGCGAGAGGTTTGTCGGCTGTTATCTCCTTGTCCGGGTCGGTGGAGTAGACATTGCCGAATTCGTAGAACCTCAGGTCGGCTGCCTTGCGGTTGATGTTGTGGGCTATGCTCTCGAGGCCTCCGAAGAGGAGGGTGCGGCGCATCACGGAGAGGTCGCCGCTGAGGGGGTTCATGATTTTCACGCATCCGGCGACGGGGAGCTGCTCCGATTTCTCGTAATATGAGGCGGCGGAAAGGGAGTTGTTGAGTATCTCCATGAATCCCTCCCCGGTGAGGCGGTCGCTGACGAGCTGCTGCAGTTCGTAGCTCAGGTCGGTGGCGCCGCGCTGCGAGAGGTTGGCGTGCATCTCGGTGCCGAACTCCACGTTGTTGTAGCCGTAGACGCGGAGAATCTCCTCCACCACGTCGCAGGGACGGGTGACGTCGACACGGTAGGAGGGCACTGTGAGATGGAGCGTGTCGGCCTCGGCGGTCTCCGTCACCTCGATCTCAAGGGCTTTGAGGATGGCTACCACGAGCTCCCGTGGAAGTTCCTTGCCGATAAGGTCGCGGCAATATGGCAGGGAGAAGTCGAATTCGGCGGCTTTCACCGGATCGGGATATATGTCGGCTGCGGGGCCGCATACCGTTCCTCCGGCAAGCTCCTTGATGAGGATGGCTGCCAGACGGGCTGCGTAGACGGTTATGTCGGGATCGGTGCCGCGTTCGTATCGGAATGAGGCGTCGGTGCTGAGACCATGCCGGCGCGCGGTGCGGCGTATGCGTGTGGGATTGAAATATGCGCTCTCGATGAATACGTTTTTCGTGGTCTCCGTCACTCCTGAGTCGAGACCTCCGAACACACCGGCTATGCACATCGGCTTCTCGGCGTCGCATATCATGAGATCGCGGTCGGAAAGCTTGCGCTCCACTCCGTCGAGGGTGGTGAATGGTGTGCCTTCGGGGCATGTGCGCACCACGATCTTCTCTCCGGCCACTTTGTCGAGATCGAAGCAGTGGAGGGGCTGCCCGATGCCGTTGAGTATGAAGTTGGTGATGTCGACCACATTGTTGATGGGGCGCTGGCCTATGGCGGTGAGCAGATTGCGGAGCCATTCGGGCGATTCCTTCACCTCGACGCCGCGTATGGTCACACCTGAATAGCGTGGACATCCGGCCGTGTCTTCCACGGAGATCTCCACGGCACCGTCTTCACGGTCGGGGGCGAAAGCGGAAGTGTCGGGGAGTTTGGCCTCGGGTTTCCCCCCGGGCTCCATCCCTTCCGTAAGTTGGCGTGCGAACAGAGCCTTGAGGTCGCGGGCCACTCCGTAGTGGCTGGCGGCATCCACGCGGTTAGGCGTGAGCTCCACCTCCAGGCAGTAGTCGCTTTCCACGTTGAAATATTCTGCCGCGGGAGTTCCTGCGGGCACTGTGTCAGGGAGCACCATTATGCCGGCATGGTCTTCGCCGATGCCGATCTCGTCTTCCGCGCAGATCATGCCGTTAGACTCCACGCCACGAATCTTTGATTTCTTTATCTGGAATTCCTTGTCGCCGTCGTAAAGGGTCGTGCCGATGGTGGCCACGACCACAGTCTGCCCGGCCGCCACGTTGGGGGCTCCGCATACGATGGTCTGGGGCTCTCCTGAGCCGAGGTCGACAGTGGTGATGTGGAGATGGTCGGAGTTCGGATGAGGCTCGCATGTGAGCACTTTCCCGATCACGAGGCCCTTGAGGCCCCCCTTTATGCTTTCCACCTCCTCGATCTGGTCGCATTCGAGGCCGAGAGAGGTTAGCGCCGCCGTCAGTTCCTTCGGGGCGAGTGTGAAGTCAATGTAGCGTCTGAGCCACTTGTAAGAGATATTCATATCTGCAGATACTGTCTATAAGAAAGAGGAGAATGCGTTTCAAGGTGCAAAAGTAACAAAAAACGTGTAAATATCAAAGTATTCAGCCCTTGTAAAGAATAAAACGGCGAAGTTTGGCATATCGTTGTCTCCACGCAAGGCGATGCCGGGGGTGTCGGGAATATGTCGCCGGAGGCTGTCGGGGATGTGCCGTCAGAGGTTGTCGTGGATGTAGCGGGCCACGGCGTCGGAGGTGTTGGGCCCGATGATGATGTCGGCTTCGGCCTTAACTTCATCGACGGCGTTTTCCACGGCTATCGCCACATCTGCCATGCGCAATAGGGGAAGGTCGTTGAGGTTGTCGCCGAATGCCACGATCCTGTCGGCGCCTGTCGCGGCTTTCAGTTTCCTGACGGCGTTGGCTTTCGAGGCGTCGGCCGAGAATACTTCGAGTATGCCTGTGTCGGGGCCGAACTGATCATGGTAATAGATGGGATTGCATCCGTCGATCTTCACGATGTCGGAATAGGCTCCCGCCGCCATGGCCGAGGGCTGCATGGCGTAGAAGAGGAGTACGTCGGAAAGAGGGGCGGGCATCTCCGACTCTCCGTCGGCGGGGACATGGAATCGCTTGTAGGGGGAAAGGCTGCGGGTGGCAATGAATTCCTCCTCGAGAGGCGACAGCGTTCCGGTATGGTAGGTCTGTATCACTCCCTCCCGCATGGTGAACATGAAGGCGGGAAGGGAGTGGGCACGGATGGCGCGCAGCACTTCGTCGGCAGTGCCGGGGTGCATGGTGACCACGTCGCTGTATAGCCCGGAGGCAGGGTTCCACATGGCGGCTCCGGTCATGACCACGATGGGGAGGGCGACTTGTATCCCCGAGAGAAGTATGGAGACTGTGGCCGGAGTGCGTGCTGTGGCGGCCGTGAAGAGGGCCCCGCGTGCTATGGCTCCGTTGAGCAGGCTCGCGGATTCGGCCGACACCCTGGAGTCTTCTCCGAGCAGGGTGCCGTCGAGGTCGCTTACGTAGAGAGTCTTCGCCATCAGTCTTTTCTTTTCTTCCCGGTCTTTATCTCCTCCCATTCCACATCGCTGACCTGGCTTTCGCGGTAGAAGGTAGTGGTGCGGTGGCTGTCGTCGAATGAGCCGATGGTGGTCTCTGAATAGTCTTTTGTCTCTACAAACTCCACATCTTCGGCATATTCCTTCGGTATGATAGGGCCGTCGGGATCATAGTATCCGTAGCCGGATTGAGTCTGCCGCGAAGATGAATGTCGTGGTCCTCCTGTCGCGGAGGAGCGGCGTGATTCCTTGCGGGCCTGGCGGGAGCCTGGGCGTGGAGGCATTCCAGTGGCTTTGCGTAGATAGTCTTCCGCGCGACGTGCCATGAAACGTCCGACCCACTTCATGATAGTGGGCCAGAGGAGCAGGATAAGAAGAAATATGATTAATGCTATTCCCATAAATACACCAATAGAGAGATACCGGCAGATACACCAAATAGAGAGATGCCGGCGGAGTTAACTGAGATCACTGCCTTTTGAAGGCGATGGAGAGGAGCACATAGATGACGATGAGCCAAAGCAGGCCGCCGACACCGAGAACGAGGCAACATACCGCCGCGGCTGCCACGAGGAGATAGCGTGCGAAATTCTCGCGGAACTTCAGATTCTTGAATTTCAGCGAGAAGATGCGTATGGGGGAGTTCATGAGCCAGCATTCCACGAGTAGCACGGGGAGGAACCAGTACCATTCGGCGAGGGCTGTCACGCCGTCGTGAGCGTAGAGGGCCGCGTAGCCGATCCAGAAAATGGCGTTGGCAGGGATGGGAAGGCCTATGAAAGATGTGGCCTGGCGTGTGTCGATATTGAACCTCGCGAGGCGGATCGCACCGGCCACCGGAATGAGCAGTGCTCCCCAGGCCGTGCATTGCTGCGGCATGAAGAGATTGAGGATAATCATCGCGGGGGCCACGCCGAATGTCACCAGGTCGCAGAGGGAATCGAGTTCCTTCCCCAGACTGGAATAGGCGTGGAGAGTGCGCGCTGCCAGACCGTCGAGAAAGTCGGCGGCGGCTCCTATGGCTATGAATATGAAAGCCCATTCGTAGGCTTTCAGGGCGCCGAATTGTTCCTGTCCGTGGGCGGCCGCTATGATTGCCATGCATCCGGCCAGGAGGTTGACGCAGGTGATGGAGTTGGGTATGTTGCGTATGATCGCGTTCATTTCTTTTGTTTTGGCTTAAGACGTGCCACAGGTGTAACGCCTCCCTTCACGTTTTGTTTCATTCCGACGAGGATTTCCGCGTCGACAGGGAGATAGAGGTCTACTCTCGAACCGAACTTTATGAAGCCGAGATGGTCGTCGATGTCAGCTTTATATCCGCGGCGCGCATAGGTCACTATGCGGCGCGCCATGGCGCCGGCTATCTGGCGCACCGTGATGCGCTGGCCGCAGGTCACGATCCCTACGGTGCTGCGCTCGTTGTCTGTACTGGCCTTTGGAAGGTAGGCCGAGAGGAAGCGTCCTCTGTGATGGCGCACGTATTCCACCTCCCCGTCGACGGGATACCAGTTGGCGTGGACGTTGAGGGGCGACATGAAGACGGAGAGCATTATGGCCTCGCTGTGGAGGTACTCATCCTCAAAGACCTTCTCGATCGCCACGACGCGGCCGTCGACGGAGCTCACCACCATGTCGCGGCGCTCCCCCTTGTAGTTGCGTTTCGGGCAACGGAAGAAATTGAAGACAAAAAGATAGACCACCAGGGAGATGGCGGTGCATACCGACGGTATCCACACCGGGGGCATGAAAAGCCACACCGGCACGTTGACGGCCAGCAGCACGATTGGGAGGAGAATGAGGATATTGGTGCCTTCTCGGTGTATTTTCACTTACTGTTGTCTCTTTAATTTTTGCGGCGCCCTACGGATTGTATCACTCTGAGGGAACATGGTCGGGGTCTGGGTGATGGCAGTGGCCGTAGATCGGCGGTTGATGTTGCAAATTTAAGGTTTTTCTAAGTATCTCACAAATTTTTTGTAACTTTACGCACCATTTTTCAAGTTGCAGACACCGGATATGGCACAGAAACAAGCTTTATTAGTGGTAAACCCCAGATCGGGGACAAGGTCGAAGAGCGGCCTGGAGAAGTTGGTGGGCGAGCGCCTTGCGCCTTGCGGCATAGCCGTGGAGGCTGTGAGCACTCAGCGTCCCGGACATGCCGTGGAGCTGGCGGCACAGGCTGTGGCCTCCGGCTTCGACATGGTGATAAGCGCCGGTGGCGACGGCACAGTCAATGAGATCGCATCCGTGCTTGCCCACACGTCTGTGGCGCTCGGCATCCTCCCTCTCGGGTCAGGCAATGGCCTGGCGCGGTCGCTCGGCATCCCCCAGGATGTGGGAGAAGCCCTCCGTATCATCGGTCAGGGACACGTCATAAGATCTGACAGGGGAATCGTGAACGGAAAACCTTTTTATTGTACTTTCGGAGTGGGCTTTGATGCCGCCGTAAGTGAGAAGTTCGCCACTGAGAAGCGGCGTGGACGCATCACTTATGTCAGGAATGTGATCAACGAGTTCCTGAAATACCGTTCGCAGCCCTACGCTATATCTATCGACGGAAAGGTCGTCACGGAGAAGGCCTTCCTCATAGCAGCCTGCAATGCCCCGCAATATGGCAACAATGCCTACATAGCGCCCAACGCCAAGCTTTCAGACGGTCTGCTCGACCTGATAGTGATCCACGAAGGGTCGCCGCTTTCTACGGTGAAGGTCGGCGTAGACCTTATCACGGGTTATCTTGACCGCAACGCCCGCATCGACACGTTCAGGATCCAGTCGGCCACGATCACGTGTATGGAGGAATGTCCCGTGCATATCGACGGCGATCCCCGTCGCATAGGCAACCGACTTGAGATCAGCTGCGACTCCTCCTCGCTTTCAGTATTCGCTCCCGAGAAGGAGGAGGAGTTCAAGCCGATAGTATCCCCTCTACGCTCCATGCTCAATGACCTGCGCTATGATGTCATGGCTAAGTTTAAAGGTTAAGGATTAAAGGTTAAAGATTAAAGGTTAAAGGTTAAGTTTAGAGTTTAGAGTTTAAAGAATTAAAGTTTAAAGTTTAGAGGTTAGATAGAGGTTAGAGGTTGAAGGGTGGGGATTACGAGTCAGGGATGTGGGGAATGAGGGTGGTTGCGGGAAACTGTGGCTTACAGCCCCAGCACAGCAGTGCCATCCGGAAAATTAAACCGATCCTTTCCTTTAACTCTTCCACTCCCTTCTTAAACCCTCAACCCTCAGCCCTCAGCCCTCAACCCTCAACCCTCTTCAACTCTCAACCCTCAACCCTCAACCCTCAACCCTCTTCAACTCTCAACCCTCAACCCTCAACCCTCAACCCTCTTCAACCCTCAGCCCTCTTCAACCCTCAACCCTCAACTCTTTAATCCTCAATTCTTTAATCCTTAATTCTTTAACCTTTAAATAAACAGGTTCACGTTGGAGTCTTCTGCACGGTTCATATAGGTTGCCACACCCCCAATCACGACGTTGTCGAGAAGCTCCTCCTTGGCCACACCCATGACGTCCATCGACATCTGGCAGGCTATGAATTCAACCCCGTTGGCTATGGCCATGTCGCGCAGCGTCTCAAGCGACTCTATGTTCTTGCGTTTCATGATGTGGCGCATCATCTTCGGCCCCATTCCACCCATGTTCATCTTCGACAGCTTCAGCTTGCGTGAGCCCGAAGGGAGCATCATGCCGAACATCCTGCCGAAAATGTCTTTCTTGACTGCGGGCTTTCTCTCTTTCTTTATGGCGTTCAGACCCCAGAAAGTGAAGAATATCGACACCTTCTCGCCTGTGGCTGCCGCGCCGTTGGCCAGCACGAAAGTGGCGAGTGCCTTGTCAAGGTCGTCGCTGAACAGGATAAACGATTTCCCTTTCCCACGGTCGGCTGGCGCGTCATCCTTCCTGCCCTCTCCTTTCTCAACCACTATTGAAGTCACACCCCGTGAGGTGTCGTGAGATATAAAACGGTTGCCTGTGGAGTCGCACCATGCTTCCGCATCGCGTGCGAATCCGGGATCGGTGGCCTCGATGAGTATGCGGCTTCCCCGGGATGCTTTCTCCATGGTCTGCTTCAGCTTCATGATCGGTCCGGGACAGGAGAGCCCGCATGCGTCTATCTTAATGGTGGCCGCCCTTTCGGCTGGCGGCATCTCCGTTTTGTCGGCATGGCGTCCGGAAGATGGGGAGGGGGATGCGACGGGTGCTGTGGCTGTCTTGTAAGTGCGCAGACCGCCGATGAGATTGCGCACATCATTGAAGCCATTCTGACGGAGTATGCACGAGGCCAGATAGCCGCGCAGGCCTACACCGCAATAGAGCACCACGGGCTTGCCGGCGGGTATGCTCGCCAGCGATTCACGAATGTCGTCGAGCGGCAGGTTGATGGCGCCTTCGATGGCACCTGTGGCAAATTCCTCAGCCGTGCGCACGTCGATGAGGGTCACTTTCTCCTTGTCCATGTCTCGGAGCTCACGCCAGTAGATCGGATTCATTTTCCCGGACAGGATGTTGCCGGCCACGTATCCGGCGAGTGCCACAGGATCTTTAGCGGAGGAATAGGGGGGAGCGTAGGCGTGCTCGAGACGTGTGAGATCGGCTACGGTGCCACCGTTCTTGATCACCAGCGCGAACTCGTCTATGCGCTTGTCTATGCCGTCATAGCCAACAGCCTGCGCCCCGAGGAGTTTGCCTGTCGTCGGGTCGAATACCACTTTCACCGACATTATGGTTGCTCCGGGATAGTAGCCGGCATGTGAGTTGGGGTGGATGGTGGCTGTGAGATAAGGGATTCCCGCCTGACGCAGACGCTTGGCCGCCATGCCTGTGGCGGCTACCGTGAGATCGAACACCTTGGCCACGGATGTGCCGATGGCTCCTTCATATTTTGTCTTGTCGCCCCACACCATATTGTCGGCCACAATCCTCGCCTGGCGGTTGGCGGGGCCGGCGAGATAATTCATCCAGGGCTCTCCGTTTATCGGGTGTGGATATTCGATGGCGTCACCTACGGCATAGATGTCGGCGACAGAGGTGCGCAGATATTCGTTGACCGTTATCCCGCCGCGGGCTCCTGTCTGAAGACCTGCCTGGAGGGCGAGGGAGTTGGCCGGTCGCACGCCTATTGATAGGATCACTATGTCGGCATTGACTTTCTCTCCCGACGCGAAGGTGACTGTGAGGCCGTCGGAGTCTTGCTCGAAAGATGTCACGGCCGTGTTCAGATATAGCGTCACTCCATGCTCCAGGAGGTGCTGATGCACTATGGCTGCCATTGAATAGTCGATCGGGGCCATTACCTGGTCGGCCATCTCCACTACGGCGACTTCCGCACCGGCTTCCTGAAGGTTCTCTGCCATCTCCAGTCCGATGAATCCTCCGCCGATCACGAGTGCGCGTCTCACATTGTGACTTCCGAGGTAGCTCTTCACGGCATCCGTGTCGGCCACATTGCGCAGGGTGAAAATACCGGGCAGGTCGATGCCCGGCAGAGAGGGCCTGAAAGGCACGGCGCCGGGGGAGAGGAGCAGTCGGTCGTAGTTTTCCTCATATGTGGCTCCGTCCGGCCCCTTGACTTCCACGGTTTTTTTGTCGGGATGTATGGCAGTCACTTCCGAGTTGGTCCTGACGTCTATTCTGAATCTCCGGGCGAATGCCTCGGGTGTCTGCACAAACAGACGGTCGCGGTCAGCGATCGTGCCGCCGATATAATACGGCAGCCCACAGTTTGCATAAGAAATGTACTCCCCTTTCTCGAAGAGGATGATATCGTCTTTTTCGGAGATCCTGCGGATTCTCGCTGCGGCTGTAGCGCCGCCGGCCACGCCGCCTATGATGAGATGCTTCATAACGTATTCTTTTATTTTTCCGCAAAGTTACATGATCAATCATTGACGACCAACAGATAATTGCTATCCTTTCATAGCTTTTGTCTATTACTGTTTTCCGTTTTTCCGTTTTCCGTTGTCAGTAGTGGGTTGTTGCGGCTACTTCGCATGAGGATTCAATTACTAATTGCAAACCACTAACTACTAATTAAAAAAGCGGCGCACCCATTGTCTGAATGCGCCGACATTAGAATTTAATGCCCAAGTTTTGAATTTTACTTATTATTTATACATCCGGGTCATGGCTGTCCTCACGACATCCGCTGTCCGGCTTTTTAACACCATAAACTGGTGCCACATGAAAAAATATCTTCTCCCAGGATCCATTAGTAATTAGCAATTTGCGATTAGCAGTTAGAGTTGGTTGATTGCCGGTCCGTCTTGACAGCAAATGCAAATTATTAATTCCACATCCCTAATCGTTCATCAATAAATTCTTATTTCTAATTGTTATCATATGTATAATTTCTTATCTATATAATTCTTCACACAATGAATTCCATATGTTTCTTGCCAAGCCTGTGTTATGCGTCCATCTTCTGTCGTACTAACAAGGCTATGGATATTCGAAGCCTCGGCGGTTATATCGTCCTAAGTGTTTACTTACAGCCTTTTATCAACCGTGAAACAATTCCATCTCTTACTAAGAGAGGGCACTCACTGCAAAGGTAGTGTTTTTTAAGACATTATACAAACCAACATTCAGAAAAATTAATCGGAATATCCATTTTTAACATTTCAATCGAAATAAGCGGCGATTGATTTTTGAGACTTGAGGTCGCCACATAGCTTTTACTAAGCCGATTATGCAGTTATAAGATTTTTCGGGAAAGCCGAAAAGTACCTCTCTTAGTAAGAGAGGGAATTTTTAATCGTCCCCCGTGCGCTGGGTACACAGATTCGTCAGCTATGGGGCTGCGGCTTTCCAGCCGCAGGGCGGGTACACAATCGGCAAAAATCATTTTAGACTATTATACGCAGGGATTCTTTAGACTTGGGGTTTGAGGGGTGTGTGCTTAGGTTTGACGGCTGTGCACCTGCACAGCGGCTGGAAAGCCGCTGTCCCATAGCTACGCGGTATTCCCCGAGCTCACCGGCATGGTAGGAGTGTGTAATCTCATATGACGGAGGCCGGTTTATTGATTTTTATTTATAACTTTGCGGGGCGTCCGCTAATTCAGAAGATAACCGGCGAAAACCAGACTGCGCAGAAGATACCGGCTGTAGCTGGAAAATCTTCAATCAAAGCTGGTTAAGCTGGGTTTTTACCGGATCGCTCAACTACAATTATTGGTAAGGCAGAAGGTGTCCGGATGCTGACTGCTCATATTTTAAATAATTCAAATCTATACGCCCATGACACTTCAACAATTGCAATATATCGTGGCGGTCGACAAATTCCGCAGTTTCGCCAAGGCTGCCGACAGTTGCGGAATCACGCAGCCAACACTCAGCAAGATGGTGGCCAACCTCGAGGAGGAGCTTGATGTAAGGATATTCGAGCGCAACAGCCGGAATGTGTCTCCGACTGCTATCGGAGGGCGGATTGTAGCGCAAGCGGTCAGGACTCTCATGGAGGCCGAGCGCATACGTGAGATTGTGGCGGAGACGAAAGACTCTCTGTCCGGCGAGTTCAAACTGTCGGTCGGCCCGAGTATCGCGCCCTATATACTTCCGGAGTTCATACGTCATTATGGTGAAGACTGGCCCGGGGTGTCGATGAGCATAGAGGAGCGGCGTCCGGAAAATATGTTCGACGCTCTCTTGGCCGGCACGATCGACGCCGCGATATCCTCAGGGGGCCGCGGAAGGGATGGAATTTTTGAGATTCCCTTATATGAGGAACCGTTCTGGGTCTATCTCTCTGAGCAGTGCAGGCAGAGGGAGCCGTCGTTCACACCGGAGATGCTCAGCCATGAGAATATGTGGGTGATGCGCGAGGCGCAATGTCTGCGCGAGAGTGCCTTCAGTTTCTGCAAAGCCCGCGATGTAGGGCGGCGGGTATATGAGGCAGGAAATCTGGAGACGTTGATAAGGGTGGTCGACACTAACGGTGGCTTCACGATAATACCGGAGATGCATCTTCCGCTTCTCTCGGAGCGACAGCGCATGAACGTGCGTCCGCTCACAGGGCAATACCGTAGCATGCGCCGGGTGTCGCTCTACATCCGTCATGATTATGTGCGTGAGAAGATGCTCAATAGTGTCGTGTCCACATTACTGAAGGTCATACCGCGCCACCTTGCCGACTCCTACATTCTCAATAACCCCATCCGTCTGTGATTGTCTTATCAGTTAACCATGAGGGCTGACACGGAATCAGAACGGTGGTTTCCCGGACAGTATGACGGTAGTTTTTCCGGACAGGAGAACAATGGAATAGTTCTCCTGGCTTGAAGAGGATGTCGCCGTAGGCGAAGGTCGTATTAATTTCCCGATAATGAGGGCGGATGTTTTAAAATAGTGGGGTGGGATAGGAGCTAATCGAAATATATGTGCTAAATTTGCATGTGTCAAGGGAGCGACGGTTGTCGCGGTCTTTATAAACACATAAGAAATTACTTCTACATATAGAAAATGTGGCTTCGTGCACATACCTCCGGCCGGGCCGGCCGCTCCCTTTGACTTTGTCACCTATCCTTTCCGAAAAGATACGCGTCTCTTTATGACGACGGACTGCCACGAGATCAGGAGGTCGCGGCAGTCCGTCGATGAAAGCCTTATCTTTTGCGGCAAA
Organism: uncultured Muribaculaceae bacterium; assembly: GCA_910588245.1. Classification (GTDB taxonomy): domain Bacteria; phylum Bacteroidota; class Bacteroidia; order Bacteroidales; family Muribaculaceae; genus Lepagella. The sequence goes on from CAJUQP010000015.1 coordinate 36,929, forward strand.
CAGGGAGTGGATCAGATGTTTTCGATGACTATGAGATAGGAGGCGGAGAACGTGGCGCCCGGCGCCAGGAGGTTGGTGTAGGCGCGGTCGGCGAAGTCCCCGTCGAAACCGATGCTGTCGGCGCGTCCCCACCAGGGCTCGATGCAGACGAAGGGTGCGTTGGCTTTTACCGGCGACCACAGGCCGACAAGCGGTGCGTCGAAGAGCAGCGAAAGATAGGGGTTGCGCCCCTTGTCGAGGAGCGACACACGCCGCACCTGACGGTCGGCGAGGATCAGGGCGTCGTGGTCGAACAGTGAGGCTGTGATCGGAATCATCGATTCCTCATCGAGATCGACGTCAACAAGTTTGTCGCCTACGCATCCTTTCTCCTCAATCACCTCACTGCGGAGAGAGCGGCTGTCGCAGAGAAAATAGCCGTGGACGGAATCGGCGGCGTCGAACTGCGGAAGGTTGAATGCCGGATGTGCGCCGATATGGAATGGCATCTCCTCGGTGTCGAGGTTTACGACGCGCCACATGACTGAGATGCGCTCTTCCTGAAGGCGGTAGCCGATCTCAAGACGGAAACGGCGGGGATATTTCGCGAGGGTGGTGTCGTCGGCCTCCAGGAAGAACCAAGCCTCGTCGTCGGGAGTATCTTCGATGATGGAGAAATCCATGTCGCGCGCGAACCCATGCTGCCCGAGGGTGTATTCCTTACCGTCCATGCGGTAGCGGCCATCCCACACTGCGCCGACGATGGGGAACAGCACGGGTGAACGGCGTCCCCAGTATGCGGCGTCGCCGTGCCAGAGATACTGCTGGCCTGTGATGTTGTTGGTTATGCACTGGAGTTCGGCTCCGTGAGAGTCGATTTCCACGGTCAGTATCCGGTTTTTCAATGTCTGTCTCATAATTGTCTTGAAATTGGGTGATGAAGTTTTATCGGGCTGTTCATCCGCGTATGTAGTGTGGCATCTCGGCGGGGATTACCATTGATATCTCCACGAGCCCGGCTACGTGGCCACTGTCGTCGCGCCAGGCTGTCTGGAATATCATCTTGCGAAGGCCTTCTTTCTCGATAGTGTAGCAGTTGGTGCCACCCTCGGAGAGCAGGCGACGGATTATGGCTTTTGAGTTTTCGTTGTGGTATTCCATCAGATTATGGCTGATGAGCTCGGCACCACCACGGGCTGCGAAGGTCTGGCGCGAACGCTCATTCATGTATATAATGTTGCAGTCGGCATCGGCTACGGTCACTGCGCAGTTCATCCTGAAAGCCCAGTCGGGTATTGTTTTTTCGATCTTTTCCATGATTAAATCAGATATATCTGCAAAATTACCGATAATCCCTGATATCCGCACGCTCTCGCCTGATAAAATCATGCGGCCGGGCAGGACAATGCAGCTTGGAACACGGCTTTCAGCCGCGGCACAGTGGTGCCATCCGGCAGAAATCCGGATGCAAGACAGATATAGTGGGATTGTTTAATTAAATGGCTGAATAAAGACCCGGGGTTGTGTCAGTTGCCTTTATCGGCGTAGAAGGTTTTCAGATATTCGGCTATGGCGTCGATCTCGGGGTCTACGGCCACGATGCGTCCTTGGTCGTCGAGAAGCACGATGCGTCCGCCGGCATTGGCGCAGCCGTTGCGAGCCCATATCTTGTCGCGGTCAGCTATATCCACGAAGCTCTCCCATGGATAGCCGTCTTTGGCGATAGCCTCGTTCATTGCTGAGAGATCGGCATCCTCCTTTGCCACGGCCACGACATTGAATCCGAACGGGGCATATTTCTCATATACCGGAATAAGTTCTTTGGAATGACGCCGGCAGGGACCGCACCAGCTTGCCCAGAGGTCGATAACCGCCGGAGCGCCCTTGATGAGCGATGCGACCTGTTCGGTGGTACCATCCGGGCGTGTCAGGGTATAATCCGGATAGCGGTTTCCCGGGACGATGTTTACGCCGTCGGCCAGTACAGACACATAACCGGAATAGGGATGCCATGTCAGGGTGTCGGCATAGTTCTTCTTGAAGATCTCAGCCCATTTCCCTCCGTTCTTGTCCGACTTTAGGAATATGAGTTTCCGTTTCATGACAGCCAATCCGTAGATGCTGACGTTTTCAGCCACGAAATCTTCCTCCATCTTTCGCATATCAGCCCACAACCGGTCGGATTCTTCCTGGTGCCTCGTAAAAGCATTGCTATATACAGCGGCCCCCATCTTTTCCTGTATTTTTTGTCCCTCAGCCATTAGCGAATCGCGTTCGGCATCAGTCTTGGCTACTTGTAAATTCAGATATACTGTCCTGAGGGGCTCCGCATACATATCACCAGATTGCTTCAACCTCGCGTATTCTGCTTCAAGTGAATCACGGCGTGCCCCCAGTCTCTTATCCACCAGATCATCATATGCTCTCGCCCGCCGGTTTTCCGGGGAGTCGGAGATGACGATAAAACTATCCTCTCCGTCCGCCTTGAGGTTTATGCTGTCTCCCTCGGCGAAAAAATAGCGCAAAGTCCACGCACCATGACGCATCTCATCGTCAAACAGCAACTGGTATTGCCGCACAGTGTCGACAGGGAGTTCCAATGAGAAGCGTCCGTCGGTGACAGGCACCTTTATGCAAGGTGCGACACGGAAATCCTCCTCAGCTTCTATAATGACGGCCTCTTTTGATTCGCTTCTTCCGGCGACATTGCCGGAGATGCGGCATATCTTATTGACTGAATGTGCCGATATGCAGAATGCGGCAGACAAAGCGATGAATATGAGTATCTTTTTCATAATATCAGGTTTTTAAATTAACGGATTGTATGTGAGATTATTTTATATGCCATTGATGTTTGACAATTTATGGGTGTTGGACTTTAAAATACTATTATGAGTCAAAGTTACTGAAACTTTCTGTATGGCCGATAATTTTTGCAAAGAATTTGAGGTAGAGATGACGAAAAAATCTCTTCTTTCATTATCTGAAGTTCCGTTAACTATTATTTTCGGGAGTAGCACCATATATATAGAAAAATTCGTAATTTTGCGCTTATAAAACAATTACGCTGGCACAAGAAATAGACCCCGACCTTGAAAACAAGCTCTATGATGATGTCTGTAACATCATAGAGGAAGCCCGTTATCGGGTTGCCGTGTAGGTAAATTCTGAGGCATCCATGATGAACTGGAATGTCGGCAAACGAATCAAAGAAGATGTACTGCTCAACAAACGGGCAGATTATGGAGAACATGTCCTTAAACGTTTGGCCCAAAGATTGAAAGCCAAGTATGGAAGCGGATGGGGTTATCAGAAACTCCAACATTGTGTACGCGCTGCGTACACTTTTAGTGAGGCCGAAATAATGTACGCAGTGCGTACACAATTAAGTTGGACGCATTTAAGATCCTTAATGGCCGTACCGAATGCTCTTGCACGTCAGTTCTACATGGAAATGTGCCGCATCGAGCACTGGTCAACACGTACCCTTGACGATAAAATTGATGCGCAGTTGTTTGAGCGTACTGCTATCAGTCGTAAACCCGACGAAGTGATAAAGGCTGAATTGGAAAAATCCAAGGAGAAAAACGAAATACAGCCGGATATGGTTTTTAGGAGCAGTTATTTCCTTGATATGCTCGGATTGCCTGATGTATTTTTTCGCAGCCGATAAAAATGTATCGAAGGCGTCAGTGTCTGCCAACAGTTGATCCGATGTCAAGCGTTTTGTCAACTTTATTGAGAGAATGACAGAGTTAGAAATTGGGTTAAAAACAAATACAATATTATCATAATGGTAATAAAAGGCTTTGCCATCGGGAATATCGCATGCATGCGGTATCGCCGATGGCAAAGCTAATGTTCATTCACAATTATCAGACATCTGCCAAGAGTAGCGAGGATATGGATGCTCCGCTTCTATCTGTCTTTCTGTAAAACTCTTATTTGCCGATGAGGTTGGCGATGTCTTCCTCCACGGTAGAGATCGTGCCGATATTGAATTTCTCCTGCAGCACTTTCAGTATGTCGGGGGTGAAGAAAGCCGGGAGTGTAGGCCCGGTGTGGATGTCCTGCACGCCGAGGGAAAGAAGGGCGAGGAGGACGATGACGGCTTTCTGCTCATACCAGGCGATGTTGTAGACGATGGGAAGGTCGTTGACGCTCTCCACACCGAGGGCATCTTTCAGCGCGAGGGCTATGCGCACGAGGGAATAGGAGTCGTTGCACTGTCCGGCGTCGAGCACCCTTGGGACTCCCTCGATGTCGCCGAGGGGAAGTTTGTTGTAGCGGTATTTCGCACATCCGGCGGTGAGGATGACGCAGTCTTCCGGTAGCGCCTTGGCAAAGTCGGTATAATATGAGCGTGAGGGGAAGCGGCCGTCGCATCCGGCCATGACGACGAATTTGCGTATCTTTCCGCGGCCGATGAGGTCGATGATCTTCGGCGCGAGGGAGATCACCTGGTGGTGGGCAAAACCACCTACGATCTGTCCGTGCTCGATCTCGGTGGGAGGCGGACATGTCTGCGCGCGCTCTATGAGAGCTGAGAAGTCTTTCTTGCCATCGGGATCGGCCTCGATGTGATGGGTGCCCGGCATGGCTACCACGCCGGTGGTATATACGCGGTCGAGGTAGGTGCAGTTCTTACGCGGAGGCACTATGCAGTTTGACGTGAAGAGGAAGACACCATTGAAAGTCTCGAACTCATCGGTCTGCTTCCACCAGGCGTTTCCATAGTTGCCGGCGAAATGCGGATATTTCTTAAATGCCGGATAATACTGCCCGGGAAGCATCTCGGAGTGGGTATAGACATCCACTCCTTTTCCCGCGCTCTGTTCGAGCAATTCCTCAAGGTCTTTCAGGTCATGGCCGCTGATGAGTATTCCGGGACGGTCGCGCACGCCTATGTCGACTTTCGTGATTTCCGGATTGCCGTAAGATTCAGTGTTTGCCTTGTCGAGGAGCGCCATTACCTTCACTCCGCCGTCGCCGACGTAGAGCACGAGTTTCAAGAGTTCGTCGATGCCGATATCTGTACGTGCGGTCTCGGCCATGGCGTTCTCGATCACCTCATAGACGGCATCGTCCTCATATCCGAGGTTGGCGGCGTGGCGTGCGTAGGCGGCCATACCCTTGCAGCCATAGATGGCAAGCTGTTTGAGTCCGCGGATATCCTCATCTGGTTCGGCAAGGACCCCTGTGACAGATTCGTATTCCTTTGCCTCGTCGGGAGTTGCGCTGAAAGCTATCTGCGGAAGATCGGGCAATGCGACCCCGTTGGCCCCGGCTGTGGCGAGGAGGCTTTTCTTGATCTCGAACGCCCGGAGGATGAAGTCGTCGAGCGACGCATCGTCGAAATTGGCATTGGTGATTGTGGTGAACAGGGCATCGATGATTTCGTGGCTTGCCTCACGCGATGCCAGCCCTTCCTTGCGGAGGGCCCTGTTGATAGCCGCGACACCGCGCACGGCATACAGAAGGAGATCCATACGTGCGGAGGTGGCAGGCATTTTGCCGCACACACCCCTCAATTCACAACCTTTGCCCCGTGCCGTCTCCTGGCACTGGTAGCAGAACATATCAGGTCTGTTTTCCATAGTCTGTGGGGGTTAAGCTTTTATCTTGATGAGTAATACTTTGGAATCGGCTTTGGCCACGACACTGTGAGGCACGTCCTGTCCCATGAGCAAGAATTCTCCGGCGTTGATGATATGGGGCTTGTCGAGCATCGTAAACCCGATCTCACCTTCGATCACATAGACCATCACTTCTGCCGGAGCGGTATGCTGTGCCAGACTCTGGCCCTGCTTGAATGCCAGGAGCGACACGCCGCCGTTGGCATTTTCGAAAATACTTTTGAAGTGGACTTTGTCCATGGCGCCATCGAGCTGGGTGGCAAGTGCGTGGACTTCTCCGAATTTATAATCTGTGTCTATCATAATTAATTTATAATTAAGGGATAATCAAAATAACTGTGTGTCTGCCGCCTAAGCGGCACCGGATTGTGTGGCGCTGGCTTTATCAGGCTGTCCAGCCTGAAGCCTCCAGTTCTTTTTCTACGACCACTGCGTTGTTGTGCAGGTGGTCGCGGGAGGAGTAGAGGAGTGTCACCTTTGGTTTGCCGGCGATTGTCTGTTTCATGGCGGCAAACGCAGGGTTGCCGGAAAGTTCTGCCCTGTAGCGGTTTTCGAATTCCTCCCAGCGGCCATCGGGGTCGGCATGAAACCATTCCCTCAGTTCAGTGGAGGGGGCGATATCCTTATCCCAAAGGTCATAATGGAATGTCTCGTGGGAGAGGCCGCGGGGCCAGAGCCGGTCGATGTATATGCGGAACCCATCGTCGGACGACGCCGGATCGTAGGCCCGCTTCAGTTCTATCTCATGTTTCATTTACTTATTTTTATTGCTGCGAATAACTTAAGGAGTTATATATCTGACAACAAATCGATACGTCGGGTAGTTCAAAGTCAGAGGTCGGAGGGCATAAGTCAGAAGTCGGAAGTCTTGAGTTTATGGGATTAGGGCGAGGGGTAGCATTCACTGAATATACAGGTTAAGTTGGGAAATACGGGGATTTTTTGTTATTTTTGTGGAAATCCATAATTATGAGTATCGCGATAGAAACAGATTCTGTTAAAGAAAAGATCCTCTCATTCCTTTGGCAGCATGTGCTGCTGACTGTCTCTCTGTTTATAATGACATTCGGCGTGGCCCTCTCGGTGAGGTCCGGACTGGGGAGCAGCGTGATCTCCACAATCCCGTTCGTCATGTCGCTCGCCGGTGAGGCCGGAAGGGCGCCGTCTCTGACAATAGGTGAGTACACCTATCTTATGAACATCCTCTTAGTCGTGCTTCAGATCCTCATTCTCCGGCGACGCTTCCAGATGGTGCAGCTTTTCCAGCTAATCATCGGTTTTCTTTTCGGATTCCTTCTCGACATGAACATGTGGCTTACCTCCCCGATAGTGTGCGACACTATCATCGCGCAGGTGATAGTGCAGCTGCTTGGATGCGTGGTGCTGGCCATAGGGATCTCGTTTGAGATAAGGTGTGGCTCGGTCACAATGCCGGGAGAGGGGATAGTCGTGGCGATAAACAGGGCCACGGGGCGCCCTTTCGCCAAGGTGAAGATCGGGGTTGACATCAGCCTTGTGGTGATAGCTGTGGCTACGGGATATCTTTATTTCGGCACATGGCAGTGGCAGGTGGTTGGCCCGGGTACGCTGATAGCCATGATCTTCGTGGGAGCCGCCGTGAGATATATCGACCCGAAGATGGGGTGGTTTTCGAAACTTCTCTACTACAGGCCCGGTTTCCGTCGCTATGTCTACGGGCTCGCACGCTACATCTACCGCCGTTTCAATTGAACCCTATCATTTTTCATAAAGAAATATATGAGATTTATTTTCAGGATATTGAAATGGCTTATTGCCATTTTTGTGGGAAGCTCGGTGCTTGCGGTGGGGGCCTACCGCTATGTGCCGGTGAAGGTGACTCCGCTGATGGTGATCCGGGCCATACGTCCGGTCGGCACCGAGAGGCAGAAGGAGACCCAACGCCACTGGAAGCATGAATGGGTGGCGCTCGACAGGATGTCGGAATGGATGCCGAGTGCCGTGGTTGCCTCGGAAGACAACAGGTTTTATACCCATCATGGTTTCGACACGACTGAGATCAAGAAGGCTATGGAGGAGAACAGGAAAGGGGGACGTCAGCGAGGCGCGAGCACCATATCGCAGCAGACGGCGAAGAATGTGTTTCTCTGGCCCGGACACAGCTGGCTGCGCAAGGGCCTGGAGGCATACTTCACGGTGCTGATCGAGATGATGTGGCCGAAGGAGCGCATAATCGAGGTATATCTCAATTCCATCGAGATGGGAGCCGGCATCTACGGCGCCCAGGCCGCCGCCGAGTATTATTTCGGACGTCCGGCCATCGACCTGACGAAGCGTCAGTGCGCCTTGATAGCGGTCTGTCTTCCGAACCCGATAAAGCGAGATCCGGCGCATCCCACTCCTTATCTCAACCGGCGGGCGACCAAAATCATGCGCTACATGAAGCTCCCGGATAAGTGAAAGTTTTTTATCGTTATTTCCAGGCTTGGTCAGAATTCGGGGGTGGAGTAGAGGCTGTTGATGAAAATGCGCAGTAGGGGATCGGAGAGGTGATAGCCGGCTGCCGATTGACTTATCTTGAACAAAAATAAGAAGTTGCCTCGATTATGCAAACAGCATTATGCTGTCAGCATAATAGGGGTGAAACAGTAAATCACTATGGTGTAGATTATTCCGGATGCATCTGGCTGAGATGAGTGTTTATTTCGGAGAGGGATGATATGGATCTTTACGAAGTCAATGTAGTCTCCGGTTCTTTTATTGGCCATATCGAAATCGGGAAAGTTTAATAAATATAAGTTGATTGTCAGGCTAATTTAATAAATCTCTACTGATTTTGCAGATACCATAAGCAATCGGCGTTACGTCGACAGATCGAAATAATATGTTCTTGACAGACTCAAATAAGAATTAGTGGTATGATAAAATGATATTTGCTGAGACCGTATCAGGGTGGCGATTTGTTGGAATAACAGCTGGAATGTTGTAATTTTGTAGAAAATAGATCGAATATGCCGGGATCAGAGTCTTTTGATAGATATGTCGCCCTGTTTTCTTCGCTCAAGCCGTTGCGGCATCGTGAGGATGGACATGGGAGTGGAAAACCTGTGATCAGGCTCACTGTCAAGAATGGTGAGCCTTTTCTTGAATATACGGGCCCGAAAGGTGCCTGCTCATCATTGGGGGCGTCAGACAGAAAGATCTGCGACGAGCTGGCGAGAATAACGGATAATGCTGATCCTTTTGCCTCCGTGGTCAGTAACGATGGCAGGCCGAAAGCCTCCATATGGGAGAATCCTTATCTGGTGCATATGATGGAATCGACTCCTGTGGAGGGCCCGGGCAGAAGCCTGCTCCGGTTTTCTGAAAGTCAGGCGACGCTGATCCTTAACGTGGATATCTCGGGTTCTGGAGAACAGACCGATGTCTCCCTTCTTCTCAGTGCCGACGGAAAGGAGACTGCGGGAGTGGTCTTTCTTGATGACACACATGTGCTCCTCGGATCAACCGTGTATGTGATAAGCTCCGCGGGCCCAAACTACCGGCATATCGGCGCACTGACCGGAAAGATCGGCAGAAGCCATCTTGACGCTTTCCTCACACTGGCGCTGACATATATGGAGAACGTAGTGCCGGTTTGCCGGGGCATACCGGCCAGACAGTCGTCAACGGTGGAGCACCTCGTGCCCACCCTGTATCTCGAGAAAGTGGCTGCCGATAAGGCCTTGTATCTGCGCACAGGAGCATCGCTTGAATCGCTGGGCGACCGGCTCCCCCCGGGAGTGGAGCCCACATGTGCGGTGCATGTCGGCGACGACGGCCGTATCACTGTCAGGAATACGGAGGGATGCGACATGGCGGAACGCACGCGGAAACTTGAGGAGATGATCCTCGCGAGCGCCCCCGACAGGAATGCCAGGAAAGAGGTGTACCGCGACGGTGATTTCTTCATAATACCCGAGGCGACCGCCGGGCCTTTCCTACTCAACAAGCTGCCACAGGTGCTTGAGGATTTCCGCCTCGTGGGAAGCGAGAAGCTGAAGGCATACAGGATTGTGGCGGCTGCGCCGAGGCTCGATCTGCGGTTCTCTTCGGGCATAGACTTTCTTGAAGGGGAAGGGGATGTGGTGATCGGAGACGAGCACTTCTCCATATCCGACATACTCAGCCAGTTCGCGAAGAAGAGATATATCAGTCTCGGCGACGGCAGCAGGGGAATCATCGACGAAGGTTATATCAACCGGCTGCAACGGCTTTTCCGTCGCCGCGACAGCAATGGCCGCATAAAGGTCAACCTGTTTGATCTTCCGGAGGTGGAGGAGATGCTCCAGAGCCGGATAAAGGGCGCATTCGCGGCCCGTTCACGATCCGTGCTCGAGGGCTTCAACAGTCTCAGCAGGAAACGAAAGCCCTCCTGCAAGGTCAAGGCCACACTCCGTCCGTATCAGGTGGAGGGGGTGAAATGGCTGAGGTATCTCTACGACAACAATCTCGGGGGATGCCTGGCAGATGACATGGGGCTGGGGAAGACCCTGCAGGCCATAGCGCTGCTGTCGATGATGTACCCGGCGTGCACTACGCCCACGCTGATCGTGATGCCACGCAGCCTGCTCTTCAACTGGGAGAGGGAGCTCGGCAGATTCGCCCCCGGAATCACCTACTCCACCTACTACGGCACAGACCGCGACCTCGCTGAGGCGCTTAAGGCGAATGTTGTGCTCACCACGTATGCCCTAGTCAGAAACGACATAATGAAGCTTAAGGATGTTAAGTTTGAGTGTGTGGTGCTCGATGAGTCGCAGAATATAAAGAACGTCGCCGCGCAGACAACCGTCGCCGTGCAGATGCTGGCTACTGACCACCGTCTTGCCCTGAGCGGCACGCCGATGGAGAACAACCTCACCGAGCTCTATTCGCTTTTCCGCTTCCTCAACCCTACGATGTTCGGGAGTGTCGATGAATTCAACTCGTCGTATACGTATCCTATACAGAAATATGGCGACAAGGAGGCGGCGCAGAGCCTGCGGCGTAAGATATTCCCCTTCGTGATGAGGCGCCTTAAGAGAGACGTGCTCGATGATCTGCCCGAGCGAATCGACAAGACCATCTATGTGGAGATGTCGGAGGAACAACGGCGCATCTATGAGGAGCGACGCCTGAGCTACCGCCGGCAGATAGAGGAGGCGATCGCACGTGATGGCGTCAACCGTTCGCAGTTTGTCATGTTTCAGGCTCTCAGCGAGCTGCGCCGGATAGCCTCGGTGCCTGAGAGTGTGGCCGGAGAGAATGTCGGTTCCCCGAAGATCGACGAATTGGTTGAATCTCTGTCGGCATCCGTGGCCTATGGCCACAAGTCGGTGGTGTTCTTCAATTTCGTGGCCGGTCTGGAGATAACGATGTCGCGCCTCGAACAACTGGGGATAGGATATGAGACAATGACAGGCTCCACTTCGGCATCCGCCAGGAAGAGGATCGTGGAGCGTTTCCAGTCGGATCCTGAATGCCGCGTGCTTCTGATGACCCTGAAAGTGGGGGGAGTGGGTCTCAACCTTACCGCCGCCGACACGGTCTACATATTCGAGCCGTGGTGGAACAAGGCCACCGAGGAACAGGCCGTCAACAGGCTCCACAGGATTGGACAGAAGTCGACCGTCACAGCCGTCTCTCTCATCACCGTAGGTACGATCGAGGAGAAGATCCTGCAGCTTCAGGAGCAGAAGAGCGAATTGTTCAACGAACTGATAAATGCCGACACTGCCACCTCGAAACATCTGTCGGAGAAAGATATTGAATTCATACTGTCATGAGGGAAAATGATCTAAATAGTGTGACACTCAGCCTTCCGGCCCCGAATATGAGGGAGTCCCGCAGTCTGGAGGTAATGAAACTCAACAAGGATGACCTGAGGGAGCTTATCGAACCTTTGCGTCCGTTGCTCGCGGGGAGGAGGCTGGAGTTTACGCCCGGTTCTGACACAGGTGTCTGCAATGTGTTGTCAGATTTCGTCTTAAACGGCCACAACGCCAGGATATATAAGGAGGAATTCGCCAGGACCTATCTCTCTTTCTCGTCAGATCCGGCCAACGTCATCGCGCTCGCCGTCCTGGAACCATCACTTGAAAAGTGCTGGGAACTCATACTCAATTCTCCCGATACCTCCTCCACGACTGTGGAGCAGATACTCGGACGGAAGCTGGTAGTGCGCCGGGGGCCGTACTGGCGCTCTGACGCACATGTGGAGTGTACGTTCTACCCTCTGAATGCGGAAAGAGATACCAGGAGTTACCGCACAATGTGGGGACGGGAGAGCAATGATGTATATGTGCTTTCGATACGTCCCGAAACACGCAGGCAACTCGCCGGGATGTTGTTGGGAAAGTCTGCTGTAGATGCGGAGGTGTGCGGGAGCCTTCCGGGCGGTCAGGATTTTATCACTGTGGATTTTGAGAATCACATATCGTCCGATCTGACCTACCTCTCCGCGTTGGGGATGACCGGAAACCTGTTGACCACTGCGAGGGGTACACTTACGGCTGCCAAAATGAAGGCGATAAAGAAGGATTTCCCTACCGGAGAATTTCCTCCTCTTGGGGAGGAATATCCTCTCGACCGTATTGAATTGCTGACCTGGGCATTTTTCACGCTGTGTGAGAAAACTAAGAATCCGTCGGCTCTTGCCGCGCCCGGACGTTTCGCCAAAGAGGTGTTGAAGTATATCGCGGGAAGTCTGACGGCGAGTCAGTTTGAGATGTTTCTGCCGGCATTCAAGGGATTCTCGAAGTCGTGGACTGAAACATCCGACGCCCAGGGTGTGGCGGAACTGGCCGCGGCTCTTCTGCGGCCATCGGCCGACGGCTGGATGTCGCTTTTCAATCTAAGGCTGCGCTATCTCTGCTGTGATCTGCCCACATCAGGCAGATGGAGAGGGGATGATTATGTATCTCTTTTCCCGGAGGATGCGCGTAGTAAGAATACCTTGAAGAGGCGGTCGGATGCACTCGACCCGTATGACACCCGATCGAAGAATATACGATGGTTTGACGAGGTGGATTTCCCGTTTCTGCTCCACTGGATTGAGTTTTTGTGTGCCGTGGGGATAGTGGAGATCGCGTTCTCCGGTAAAGAGGGGCTATATGATACCGATTCTCTCGAGGGTCTTCGTTACGTAAGGCTAACCTCTCTTGGAAGATACGCCTTTGGTATTGATGCGGAATACAATGCTCCGGCGGCGGTTGATGCTTGCGAACTGGATGTCGACGATGCCAATGGCATACTGACCGTGATGGGGGGCCGTTGCCCCTACTCGCTTTTCCTCCGGCAGATATCCGTCGCGATAGGGAGCACCCGTTTCAGGATCACCCCGGAGAGCCTTCTGAAAGGCTGCGCCGACCGGGCGGAACTACAGGAGCGTATCGATAATCTGAAAAATATCGTGGAAGTGGACAAGACAGTCAACCTGAAGGCGACAGTCGCGGAGGCCCTGCGTCGCACGGAATGCGTGGAGAAAGTGAAGGGTGGCTACCGGATGCTCCGTGTTGACCGCGGACTTCCTGGTTTTATATCCTTGCTCCTATCTGATAAAGAGATACGCGACAACAGTATTATGGCCGAGAATTCCATCATACTTGTGAAGACTTCCTTCCTGCCGAGATTCAAGGAGATCTGCGCCTCCCATGGCTATCTCGCCGACGTATAAGCCCTGATTCCCCCGGTGTCGTTGCCAAAGATCATTTCAGGATGCCGGAGGAGATAGCGCCCGTCTTTCCGGGTCCGGATTCGATGCGCATCTTGCGTCCGTAGGAGATGGAATATGAGATCTGCAGGGTCACGGCGCTTGTATAATCGCGTGAATATGACTGCGACCAGGTGGAGTAAGCGTCATAATCGAATCGTGAGTAAGCCCCTTTTCTTGACGTGCGTAAGATGTTGTTTCCGGACAGAGATACGTTGAGGCCGTCTTTACCCCAGCCTGCCTCCATGCCATAGTTCCAGGGGGAACGTGAGTCGCACGCCATCATTGTCATCCCGCGGTAAGGGGAGTTGTACCATGCGGAGAAGTAGAAATTGCCAAGATAGTATGAGGCGCCGGCGCTCCCCCTGAAGAAATTGCCGGAATACCGGTTTATCCCGCCGCGCCGACAGTATCGTCCTGTGGCCTGACCCCAGAGATTGAGATTGTTGTCAAGAAGGTTGAGGCTCGCGCTCATTCCATATTGAAGCTGCTGGTAATATCCGTCTTTTATGAGCGACCGGAGCATCATCTCGCGTCCGTCGATCTCAGCCGGCGCATATAGATACGTCATCGGTCTGGTCCATCTCTCATACTTGCACCAGGCGCTTGTGAAAAGACCCTTCTGTGCGTTGCATTGATATCGGAGAGACACGCTGTTGTAGAGGTAAGGGCGCAGTGAAGTGTTGCCCGTCACGGCATCAAGCATGTTCCTGACCACTATGTTGGAGCTCCTGTCGGCCACTCCGAAGGTCCAGTTTGACATCTCGGAGGAGAGTTCCAGCTTGTGCTTCCGGTGGAGTTGCCAACCAATTTCCATATAATAGGCCGGAAGAACATCGTTGTAGTCTTCCGATCCGAAACGTGTATGGCTGTAATATACGCGTGCGGAGGGGGAGAAAGTGAATTGACCGGCGGAAAGGCGCCCTGAAACACCTATGCCCGCTGCCGCGGAATTGTTGTCGATCCGATCCGGATTCGTGCCGTAATAACGCAGGCGGTTGTCGGAAAACTCCCCGAAAGCGTTGAACGACAGACTCTGGCTTCCCCAGCTCTTGCGAGCGTTGATTCCTATATTGCCAGCCCATGCATCCTGCACTGCTGTGTTGTCGATCTGCAGCGGTGTTTCCAACCAGGTGTAGATGTTCCTGTGATGGGAATAGCGGAGTGTCGGGCTGACGTTCAGCATGAGATCTCCGGGAAGGAAGAACTGGTAGGTGCCTTTCCAGGTGGCAGAATTGGATCGGGAGGCATCGCGCATGGCTGCGGTCTCTTTAGGGTATATCGCCGGAGTATAACGGTTTTCTGTCCGTGTCCTTGTTCTTGTTCCGTCGCCCTGATAGCCGGCGGTATTGGAGATCAGACATCTATCGGAAGAAAATGTGGCGCGGAGTGTGGCGTATTCGGAGTTGCCGTGAGAACTGTTGTCAAGAATCTCACTGCCGCGTATTATTGTCTGCATCGGGAAACGGTATGTCGTTTCGCCCTCTGAGGTTGCGCTGTTGTCGCGGCTGTATGCGTAGCCGGCTTCCGCATCGAAGGTCATGCGGCGGTAGGTGAATTTGGAATTGGCGGAGAAGGATCCGTCGGGTTCCGGAATCTTCTGGGAAAGATTTACCTTTGAATAGCCGCCGTATTCATAGCTGGCCATAATGAAGTTGACCACGTGGAGCGCGCCCTGGAAGCGAGGATCGGAGGGGAAATCGTAGACTTCCACGCGGCGCACGTCCTGAGTTCGTATCCCTGCCATCTGGTTGTCGTCGGCCGGGAGAAAGTCGATGAAGAAAGCTACGCCGTCGCCGGTGTCAGTCGTCACGGTTTTCGACATCGGGTCGATAATCAGGAGCGGTATGGCCATAGTGCGGAGCAGTCCGATGCCGTCGTGGGCGGCGTTTTTCTCTCTTTTGCCGGGGATGAAGACCGTCCGGTCGGATTCGATATTTGTCCTCTCGGCTTTTACGTCTATCTGCCCGAGCACCACGGTATTGGCGGGCATTATGATGTCTCCGAGGTTGAGGTGGCTGCATTTCCTGTATATAGTCCGGTAGCCCACACAGCTTAGGCGGGCTATTACGTCGCGTCGGTCGCAGGGGATGTCGAATCTTCCGTCGCGGTCGGCTATTCCGTAGGTGATGACGGCAGAATCCTTAGGTGTTAATATCATCACTGTCGTTCCGGCCACAGGCTCGTTGTCGGTCGCGACGGCACGTCCCGTGAAGCGGAACCGTCCGTGTTGCCTGGCTTCGATATAGTAGTTCCCGTTCTGAGCCACCACCGTGACGGGGTTCAGTCCTATAGTCTGACGCAATGCTTCGTAGGGATCGTCGGCGCGGACTCTCGGAGCTGCCTTGTAGTTGTCGAGATCTTTGTAGATGAAGGATATGTTGACGTCAGGATGCTCTTTGCTGATCCTGACGATCGCCTTCGACATAGGCATGCCGTTGAAGTCGTAGGAGAACCGGTATGCACTGCTTTGGAGAGCGGTAAGCATACAGAGAAGTATGAGGAGAAGAGCTTTCCGACGGAGCAGGGTATTACGGGTATTTTGTCGTGCCATTGGGAGCTGTTAAAAGTCGTTTTTATAGTTCATACATCAATAAGACACACGACATCCCGATAACTCAACCCTCCGGGTACGGAATTTTTTCAAAAATGTGAAAATCATCGGCAAGAGGAGTGAGGATATGTTTGCCCGTAGGGTGAAAATTCTTTTTTATCATATCACTAATTTCTAAGCCGGAGTTATATGGGGTGTCTTTTATCGATAAAATATCTTGCCGGATAATTCAAGATTATGTAAATTTGCAGTGTTACTGAAAATTTGCATAAAATGGCGTCTGTGGAGGGTTCATTTATTAAACGTGTGTGACTATCCCTGAGAAGTGGTGACAGATTTGAGGGCGATTAACTAATGTGGTTTACACTGTCTGGGACGGTTGACTGTATCCTACTGATAAGTGTTGCCATTCAATCAAATGTAATGTAAGAACATGAAAAGAATCAATATCATTATCTATTTTCTGCTGACATTTATTCCGATATGGGCTTCCGCTGGAACGAATGTCGGTAATTGTATTTTTACGACTTCCAAGAGTTTCGATATTATTGCGTCGTTGCAATATTTCGATAAAATCAAAGATGTGCCGCGTTTCTGTAATCTTGCAACGGATTCAGTTTTCATGTCGCGCCTCAGTCATGTGAATGAGAATGTGAAGGCTTCAAAACTTTGTAATTTCTATTCTATTTATGGCGGAGATAAAAACAACACAGACTCCTGTGTCATATTTTTCAATAATATACAGCTGAATGATTCGATATCACGCTCCGATGCAGACTGGATCAGAAATATTGTGGAGTTGCGTCCCGAGATTACCTATTGCATATCCGCATTGAACGCTGCCGGATATTCTGATTATTGGGATAATGAAATAAAGCCGATACTTGAAAGACAGATAGCCGCTTATCCTGTCTCAGAAAAAACACTTGATGACATACATGATGCCTTGACAGAGTTTTCCGGCCCTGAGATATTGCCCCCGACACATTCAAACACTTATATCCTCAACATCGACAATGCCTTCAATCTGTCGGACGAATCATTCTGTTGCACACCGCTCCTGCTTGATGTTGAGCTGGAAAAGAAATTCAGACTTGATTTCCTGAAAGTTTATATTCACGAGAATCTTCATCGTCTGTCGGTTTCTGATGAGCTTATGCGTAAACTCGATGATCTTATGATGGATGATTTCTACCGTGATAATGAGAATGTGGCACGAAGTCATAATGAAGGACATAACGAGGCTTTTGTTGTTGCAGCGGAAGCCTTCATATCACATAAAATCGGACGAAGGGATAACAAGAGTGTCTATGATGAGTTTAAGGAATATGTCGACGGTAGCCTTGTACTTACGCCGATTATATACGTCCATCTTCACGATAAACAGAAAGATGAATCACTTGACAGTTTCATTCTCCGACTTTTTGACAATGGGACTATAAAGGCGGGAAGGGTAAAAGCCGAGTATGACAAGGCTATGCGGCAACTCGGATCTAAAATCGTCAGCGATGAAAGGTAATTTTTCCCGGCAGTTTTGTTTGGTAATGTTTCTGTCAGCGATAACTACTGTTCATGCAGAAGAGGATTCTCTGAAAAATCGTATTGCTTTCAGTGGTGCATTGACATCTTCTGATTCATGGCAGCTTGAGTTTTCATATCATTATATGTTTAACAAGCACATTGGATTAGGGGTGTCCCTTGGTTCATGGAAAGTGTACTATGAAGAGGGATGGGCTTCTGGAAGCAACTGGAACATTGATGAGGATGATAATAAGCCATGGAATTTCTATATCCGTCCATCTCTTATATTGAAGACTCCTTCGCTAAAATACCGAGCTTGTTCATGGTCTATTTTTGCCGAACCTGGATTGATGTTGAATATTCCTTATCAGCGAGTATGCATCGAATCTACCTCGAATTGGCCTGTCATTGACTATCATTATATCAGTACGTCCAGAGGGCAATGGCTGGCGATGGATTTGCGCGTAGGAGTAAGTCTTGATATCAGACCTTGTGGCATAAGTGTAGGATACATGATGTCTAACCACGATGTATATAGCCAGTACAGACATTTGTCATATAGTGGTGTTTCTTTTGAAAAATTCTATCCGAAGAAACCATTTATGCAGGGCGCATTTATCTCTTGTTCGTATAGTTTCTAAAAACAGATCAATCATACATCAGACAAAGATAAGCGACCTTTGAGAGATTGATAGGCCAGCCTTTTTATCAATAACTATCTTGCCGATTAGGGCAGAATTATGTAAATTTGCAGTGTTACTGAAAATTTGCATAAAATAGCGTCTGTGGAGGGCTCATTCCTGAGAGTAATAAAAGGCTTTTGCTGCTGGTTTCCCTTCCTAAATCTTTTTTAATTTCTATAATTGAAAATGAGGTCGACAAAGAAGTTGCCGAAGTTCAGAAGCATTATCATGCCGATAACCAGCGCGATGGCTAATTCTAACCAACATCTCTGCCGTATGGCTGCGATGGCATATCCGACAAACACAATAAGTACTGATAGTAGGAGAGCGGGTTTGCACCAGGTCAATATATCGATATCCGCTCCAAACCAAAGGTCAAGTATATTCACGTCAAACCATAGATAGGCCATCTCTATCGCTACCACAATCGCCATAGGAATAAACAGCCAGTAAAGTTTTCGCTGAGTCTCCTTGTCTATTCTCTTTATTTCCATAAGATTCAGAATCATATTCAGAAGTTGATTGCCATTCATATGCAAAATTACAAAATTGCAATCAATTTTGATGCACACTAAAGTGTGCATTTGAACGAAGTGTTCGGGGATTGCCACGTCGATGGCAGGGGGAAGTATTGACAGAAGGTCTTCGCTGAACTGGTGTGTTCATACACACGGCCATGATCGACAGTTAAATAAACGTGGATAAAAGATGACTTCCGGAGTACACTATGTAAGTGCCATCCGGAAGTCGTTGCAAGCTTAACCTTTCTGTTTAAATTTGTCTTTTACTTCATAGTTCTTATTTTGATAGATTGTATTTTATGATCTTGAAATTTATGCTATATGGAGTGAGGACTATAAATGAGGGGTAGCCTTTTCCTTGCGGTTGACGATGTCTTGCAGATAGAGGCGATAGGTGGCTCTGCTTCTGGCTGTCACGACGCCGGCTCCGGTCGAGACATTACTGGCATCCCATACCGGGTCGGCGAGGCCGACATCCCCCAATACTCCATTGATGCCATCGTTGTGTGCCCACACCGACATCACGTGGGTGTAGTAGCTACGGGAGATTACGTCAAGGTGAAGGTCGATTGACGCTGTCTCAAGTTCGGGATTATTTTCCGGATTATTGATATTATAATACAGATCCCTTATCGCTATGTGGAGCGGGTAACTTTTCCCGGAGATCTGCCGGTCGGAGAAAATGCTATAGCCCCAGGTGTCGGAAATCGCCGACTCGAGTGCCGACACATGTTCGGTGAACAGCGGCTCCTTGTCATAGTCGACATGGAAATATGTAAACGAGGCAAAACATTCCTCATCGTTATCCTGTCCTGGGACGGGTATATAATACCTATCGGGGATGGATCTGCTTTCAGAGAACTCGTAATAGTCGGTGGTCGATGCTCTGTCGGTGAACCAGATAAGCATATTGAGGCCGAAATTATACCTATGATAGCTTCCGCGGCTGAAACTGCTGAAAGACACAACGTCATAGTCCACATGCGAGATATCGATTGATTCAGGTACTGTGACCTCAGCCCATGCGTCGCCATATTTCTCACTATACGCCGTAAGCTTTATGCAATCGCCCTCTTTTGCCACATAACCGGAACGATAGCCGTGGGTTGGCTCGTCATATGAATCTGGTAAGGCCGACATCGGGGGAATTTCCGCGAAATGAAGAGTCTCGATGAATTCATCATTGACATATAGTCTCACCTCCGCGTCATCCACGATGATGTTCTGTTCGTCGACAGTGGGATCGCTCCATCTCCAGGTCCGGGTGAGCTGCAGAACGACGGTGTCGCCTGCGGAAATGTTGGAGTTCATGCACAAGACCGGAACACTTTTCAGATCGGGTTCGAAATCGCTGAAGCATCCCGTGGTCAGGAGGAGCAGGGAGATGAATAAGAATATATTTTTTAGAATAGCCATGTGTAGGATACTGAGGGTATGACGGGTAATAGATGGATTTTCTGGAACACCGGACGATAGTGACCGGGAATTGAAGGATCATATGTGTTGCTGTAGTCGAGCCTTACCGCGATTACGTTCATGTTGCAGTAGGCGTTATACAGACTGAAATTCCAGTAGCCGTGGCGGGTATGGCGGGTGAAACTCAGGTCGAGACGATGATAGAACGGAAGCCGGAAGTTGTTGAGACGTTCCGGGAGCATCATGTCGTAGTGCCAGGGTGCAAGCATAGGATCTTGCCAGCACTGCAGAGGGAGGGTAAGGCGGTTGCCGCTCATGCCGGTCCATGATGCATTGATGTCCCATCGGTCGTTGACCTTCCAGTTTACGAGAATATTGATCTTGTGGCGGTTGTCGAAACGTGCCGGGAAGCGGTGGCCGGCATTCTTTTCAGCGAAGCGTCGGTCAGCCCAGAGAAGGGAGTAGCTTATGTGGCCGGTGAATTTTCCTGCCTCTTTCGATAGCTTGAAATCTATGCCCTTGGCCGTGCCTTTACCGGAAGTGAGCCGCGCGTTCCAGGCCGTCTCAGGAGGAAGGAGGTAATATTCGTCTCTATAGTCGAGAAGATTATCCATCCATTTCATGTAGGCCTCGGCCGAAAAGGTATAGATGTCGTTGATGGAATGGTATGCCCCGATGGTGATCTTGTCGGCTGTAGAGGGTTTCTGCTGGCCCACAATCGGCACCCACTGGTCGGTGGGGAGGGATATTGAGCTCTGCGACAGCTGATGGACATACTGCACGGTGCGTGAGTATCCAGCTTTTATCGCCCAGTCGTCTCCCGGACTGTAGCGAAGTGTGAGCGACGGCGACAGATGGGAATGGACTGCCCCCTCGATATTGAAGATGCTGTAGTGGAGCCCGGCGTTTATGCTCCAGCGGTCTCCTGCTTTCCAGTCGTCGCCGACATATAGGTTCAGTTCCCTCGCGTGGTAATCGGATGTGCTGTCGGACAACTGGGTTGTCAGCGACTCTGTGGCCAGGGTGCGTCGGGTGCTTGAGGGGAGGAAACGATGAATTATGTAATAAGCTCCGAAAGTCATGTTATGGGCCGGAGTCGGACGGAAATCGAAATCGGCACGGAATATCCAGTCGTTTATACGATTGTCAGACGTAAGTCTGTCGGAAGTGTAAATCTCTTTCCCGTCATCATATTTTTCTTCCCAGAAGTTGAAATGCCTCATTGAGGACCGGTAGCGAGTATAGGCAGCGGTGACTTCGGCGTAGAGTGACGGGGATATCACATAATTCCATGCCGCCGACGCCACGATATTCCCCCATTTGAGACGGTTCTTCTCTCCGTCGCGGCGATAAGAATCGGTGTCAGTATCCCCGGGTGAATTACCGGCCTCACCAATATTGACTGGCGGATAGGTGTAGAAGTATGGATCGCGGCTATATTCATATTCCTCACCGACTTTGAGGTAATCCTCGCCGAAATAGAACATTGTGTAGGCGCGGCTTCGAGGAGAGAAATGATGGGTGATCTTGGCGTTGATATCGGTAAAGGCGTATCTGAAATTGGTTTTTGTTTCATCGTCGCTTACCTTATTGATGATTGCGAGGGCGGGGATGGTGAGCACGTCATACCATGAGCGTCTCAAAGCAAGGGAATATGATGTGCGCCCTTTCACGATAGGTCCCTCGATACTGAATGCACCGGAGGTGAGACCGAGCTTGGCACTTCCGTGGTGCGACTCAAGCGATCCGTCGCGTGTGTGGACATCCATGAATGAGGAGAGGCGTCCGTCATAACGTGCCGGGAAGGTAGACTTGTAGAAATCAACGTTGCGGATGGCCTCGGTGTTGAATGCCGAGAAGAGTCCTCCGAAATGATTTATCTGATAGAGCGGTATGTTGTCGAGCATGTAGAGGTTTTCATCGGAACTGCCTCCGTGGACGTACATTCCGGCCATCCCCTCCACGCCGGCTGAGACACCCGGCTCGAGCTGTATTGATTTCACCACGTCGCTTTCTCCGAACATGACAGGAGTGGAAGTTATGTATTCGCGGGAAAGATTCAGGCTTCCCACGCTTGCCGACTCCATGGCGAGGGCACGGTTGCGGCTACCGTGGACTACTACTTCCGAGAGCATGTTTTTCGACGGCATGAGACTCATGTCGAGCGTGGTGTTGGCATGGAGGTCGATTTTCCCCGTCCGGTAGTCGGTATAGCCCGGATACGTCACTTTTATGGCAGCTTTACCGACCGGCACCTTTATGGAAAAGAATCCGGTGGAATTGGTGGCAGTGGCTGTATTGCTGATGGTGTCGACCACCACAGCTCCGATCAGAGCTTCGCCGGAACCTGTTTCCCTTACAAATCCGTTGACCGTTATCTTCCGCGGCTGTGCGGACTTCTTACGGGTCAGAATGACATTGTCGCCGCGCATACGGTAGTCGATGCTGGTGCCGGAGAGCATCATTGTCAGGACTTTCCCTAAGGGTTGGTTGTCGGCGTTGACAGTCACTTTTATTCCGTTGAGGAGTGAGGCCGTGTAGATAAAGTTTTTACCACTCTGCCGCATTATCTCGGAGAAAGTCTTCTCAGCGGGAGCATCCTTAACGTGTATGGTTATATTCTGGGCCGACACTGCGATTGAGGCTGCAATGAGGGAGAGCAACAATATGTATCTTCTCATTTCTCTATCTCTATGTGTGTTCCCAGAAGTTCGTTGATAGTGGCCACGAGATCTTCGGCAGTCCCTTCATAGCTCAGGGTCAGACGGTATTCCTCTTCAGGCAGCGATGTCAGGCGCACGTCGTAGACTTTTTCTATCTCCTTCACGACTTCCGCAAGAGGGGTGTCGTTGAAAGTCATCCGTTTTATTTCCTTCGCGGTCGAGACAGGTTGAGTCATGGGAATAGTGGTCTCCACGGCGGGTGTGGCAGCGGGTGCTTCCTGCCGTATATAGATATATGTGCCTATTCCGGCGCATGCTATCAGGACTGACGCCACGCAGGCCGCAGCGACAGTGCGCCGTCTGAACAGCGGGGTGCGGACATTGATATGAAGCAGCTTGGCGAGTGGAAGCGGACGGAATGCTCCCGGGCGGTAATGCCCGGTAACGAAATCAAGAGAGTCATCGTATTTCTCTTTTTCTGTCATAGTTCTATTCTGTTTTATCCCTATGATGCAGATCCGTATTAAAACCCCTACAGAGAAATAATTTTTTTTGGATTTTTTTTAGAAAGTCGGTATAATGGTCTAAAGGAAAGGTAGGAAGAATACATTTCCGGCGCGTCCGTGAAGGTCGTCGCGGAGCTTACGGAAAGCTTTTGTCATCTGGTTTTCGACGGTTTTCACCGATATGCCGAGTTCATCGGCGATGGCGGCGTTCGACAGTCCGTCGCGCTTGCTAAGGAGGAATATGTCGCGGCATCGTTGAGGGAGGCTGTTGATGGCTTTCCACAGCGCAGCATCGCGTTCGGAGGTATCGATATCTTCCTGAGGTACATCTTCTTGGGCGTGGAGGGGTAAGGTCTCTATGATATGGCGCTGCCGCTGAAGGGCTGTGTTATGAACTGTGCGGTAGATAAAGGCCTTGAAGTTTTCCACCTCGTTGCCTTTGCTGATATATGCCCAAGTCGCGACGAAAGAATTCTGCACGATATCTTCGGCTTCGGCCACGTCGCCGGTCATGCGTAGCGCATACATACCTAAGGGCATGTAAAGCCGCTGATACTCTTTTTCAAACTCGGAGATTGTCATGTCGCGTCAGTTTAGACGGCAAAATTAGCTAAAAAACGCGAGATTCTCATTCCTTTCCTGTCTTGGGTAGGCATTTTGAGCCATAAGCACAGTGCTGCTGTCTGAAAAACTTCCGGTATAAAGTAGCTCCTGTTACTGATGTCTTAAACTGATGTAGTTCAATCTCAGAACGGGACGGGGGATTCGAAACTGTAATGTTTGCCGTCTATGGGGAAAGTGAATTCCAGCTTATGGGCATGGAGATGTAGACGTTCTTGAAGATGCCCGGCGTTCCTGCCATAGAGACGGTCGCCGACGATAGGCATCCCGAGACCGGTTTCCGATGCCGCGTGCACCCGCAGCTGATGTGTGCGCCCGGTGTGCGGACAGAACATTATGCGGCTTCGTCCCTCCGCGACGCTCAGGAATTCGTAGTCTGTCACCGCTTCTTTGCCCCCTATGCTGTCCACACGCTGGCGTGGACGGTCAAGCCAGTCGGGAGAGAGGGGCAGGTCAATGCGTCCTTTCCCGGGAATGCCGTAAGAATCATAGTCGCCTTCAAGATCCGCCACATAAGTCTTTTCCACTCCACGCGTGGCGAAAAGAGACTGCACGACTTTATAGGGTAGAGGCCCGAATGTGGCTATCAGCAACCCGGATGTGTCCTGGTCAAGACGATGGGCCATTTTCACAAGTCGGTCCGGACCGTATTTAGTCTCGAGCCATCGCTGCACGGAGGGCGCCGCGCCTTTGCCGGGCACGGAAAGCATCCCGGCGGGTTTGTCGACTATGCAGAACCATTGGTTCTCATATATGACTTCAGGATCGCGGCCGACATCCGTAATACTGTCGCTATCAAGAGGCGGCTCAACTGGCAGACCCTGGAGCATCCAGCCGAGTATGGGAAGACATTTGCCACGGCAAGCCGGATAATGGTGGCCATGTATCCGTACTTCGCCATCTTTTGATTTCCCGTACCAATATTCAGCCATGGATTCCGGATGCCAGCCTTTCAGATAGGCCGCCTGCAATAGTTTCGGAGCGCAGCATTCTCCGGCGCCGGAAGGGGGCACTTTCACAGGAGTGTCGGCGAAAATCTCGCTCAGGCTCCTGCTTTCGCCGCGGGCGTTGAGCAGGGAGAAATTGGAGAAGAGCCATTCCTGCAGTGCTTCGGAGTCCGAACGACGTTTCTCTTTCATGGCATCGAGATGCGCTTTGGCTTTGCCGAGATTTTCGGCAAATGGCGAGATATCGGCAGCGATCCTCTTTTTGAGCCGATGAAGTTCAGCCTTTTCAAATTGACTCCGCCGTATCATCGCAGCCAGTTCTTCCTCATCTGCCAAGCCGGATTCCCTTCGGGCGTCGCGGGCTGCTTTCGACAGACGGCACGTCTCTTTATATTCCGACAGACCGGCTTCAAGCTTTTCCCTGGCCCGTTCATATTCTTTCCTGATATCGGCGAGCACGCCTTCCTCGAAGGTGGATATCTCGCTGTTCTGACGGGATATGTCGCTTTCTTTTGTCTTGAAATAACCGTCTGGCCGGAGATAATCGAACACCGGCGCGACAAACCCATTATGGTGGAACCCTCCGTGGCCGAGTTGCCCGGAGAACGCAAAGAGTGTGTGGCTTTGTCCGCAGGGATCGGTGGCGATAAGCACTCCGAGCATTTTCCCAGCCTCGAGTTCTCTGACAAAGTTTATGTCGTCGGGATGATCGCTCTTTTTAAGGGATTCAATCCTGAGAATAAGTTTTTGGAAAGCCTCTTCACATGCCTTATCCGGCGTATAGTCAAAAGGGTTGTTCATAATAGCGTTCAGTCTCCCCCTACCGATTTCTGAAGCTCGCGGGCGCAGTCGAGAAACTCGCCGACACTCATCTCCTTGAAGAATAGGAGACCGTGGGTGGTGCGGATTCGCGGACTGGGATTCTGATAGAAGAACGGTTTGCCGACCACGCGCTGCACCTGCGAGAGCTGGTCGACCCAGATGCGCTTGGCAAGGTCACTGAACTTGCCGTCGAGCATATAGCTCGGGAATGAGGCGTCGACCTGGCTGGCATAGCAGTTGCCGAAAGCATTGTCGAATACGCTCATGGCATTGAGCGACACCGGGACGATATGCGTGGCCTCGGAGGGGAGGAATCGGAACCAGACGTTGCGGTAGCCCCATATCTTCAGGCCGCTGAGGTCTTCCTCCTCATTCCACTCGCGTATTGCCTCGGCGATGGTCTGGAGCACTTTGTAATGCGTGTCAGGGCCGCTTCCTTCGGGATCGAAGGCGAGGCTGATGACAGTCGGGCGTATGCGGCGCAGTTGCTCGAGCACGGGACGCACGTCGCGGTCGCGTGTAGGCTGCTGGGTGAATATGTCGCCGGTATAGAAGCCTAAACGGAGATGGTGGATGTTGTCGCTGTCTATTCCGAAGAAACCCCATACCAGTTCCTCCTCAAACTCGCGTATCATGCCTTTTAGCAGGCGTATCTCGGCCGACATCTTCTCTCCGGCGTAGCTCCCCTCTGTCTCCGCGATGACCTCCCTTATCCTGGCTTTCAGCGCTCCGACGCTGTCGACACCCCAGATCTCGATGAAGTCGCGCACGAGACGGTGGGCGAAGCCACGCTTACGTTCCTCGGTATTGCCCGAGGCCACATGGATAAGACAATGGTATATATCTTTGTCGCGCTTCTCGGCGTAGCCTTTCTCGAAGAAGTCGGGATACGCGAGCATCTGTATGCGTCCCTCCTCTATGAAGCGGAGAGTGTCGGTCAATGCGTTGACGAGGAACGTGTTGGTGACGGCGTTGAATCCGGATGTCATCACCGCGAAATGAGACTTGTTGGTCTCGTTGCGCGACACGCGGTGGATATGCGGCAGAAATCCGAGCATGATGTCGTCGTGGTGCGGGCCTGTGTGGAAGAACATCTGGTTGCTCCACGACGATGTGCCGAGGGCTATCTTATGCTTGAAAGAGTCTGCGACCGACTGTACTGTGTTCTCGCTCAGGTCGGGTATCATGCTGCAATACTCGTCGCGCCGCAATTCGTCGACAGTGACCTTGTCGCCGTATTTGCCTACACGGTTGCAGTACTCAAGCACGGCGCGGTCGGTCTTCTCCTGCGTCCAGGGTGTTGAGGTATAATAATCGTAGACAGATTCATGGAGCATCGATGCCGCTCCCTGGGTGATATAGAAGCGTGCGTTCGGCAGGCAGGAAAGCACCGATGCCGGATAGAGGTTGGAAGGCTTTTTCTCGAGGGCGTCGGCCACGACCCCTGCCTTGGCCTCGCCGGCGGCAAAGATAATCGCCACGCAGTCTTTGTTGTGTGTTATCGTGTCGAGTCCTATCGTGATGACCGGTTTCGTACGTGACACCTCGATGCCTCCGAGGTCGCCGGCGGCGGCCGCCTGCGTCTCGAAGTTGGTGTGGGTGAGCCTTGTGGTGGAATGCGGGTCGCTGCCACGTGTGTTGAACGCTATGTGGCCGTCGGGGCCTATGCCTCCCAAGAAGAATCCTATTCCCCCCATGTCGCGGATGCGCTGCTCGTAGGCGGCACACCAGTCGTCGATCATGAATATCGAGCGTTGCCGCATCTCTTCCGTATGGTTTCTGGGTTCACGGTAACGAAGCCCAAGATCTACGGTGCCGTCGGGGAATACCTCGGTGAAGGGACGTCCCCCGGCGAGAGAAATCTCATCGCAGTTGATAAACTGGCCTCTTGCGGGGTCGAGTCCGAAGTCGCGGACATAATATTTCTGCACGTAGTTGTAGAAGCTGTTGTGCTGTCGCGGGTCGATGGGATAGAACTCGTCTATCTGGACAAAACGCAGGCCCCGGAGATCCGGCTTGCGGTCGATGAACAGGCCGCTCTCCTCGCGCATCAGTCGCCCTTCAGCGGTTCCCCACCTGTCAAGTGCCCGTCTCACCCATTCTATGAAATACTCCGGTGTCTTTCCCGTGGGGAGACTTATCACCCCCTCCGGATTGTCATTGACCCATTCCAGAAATCTCATTGCGGCGAGTTTCCCGAGTTGTGGGAAATTATCTACCGTGATGTATGGCACATTGGTTGGGAACCTACGCACGGTGTCGCGGTTATAGACCTTTTCTACGTTGCTGAAAATCGTTTCCATGATATGTCTGCTAATTGTGTAAGGTGAGGCGGTGCAGGTGTCTTCTCCCGATATGGGAGGGGAGACCGGATATCTCAGCCGCGTTTGATATCCGCTGCAAATATAGCTATAACTTTTGATTTGAAAAAGTTTTATTGACCGAGTGTTGAAATCTTCACGACTTTTATCTATATTTGCCGACTTCAAATAACCGACAATATTTTTAGGAGCTACTTATGAAAATAAAAGTTCTTGTTGACAATATGCCGCATCCAGAGAAGCCGTCTCTGGTGGCGGAGCATGGTCTGAGTTTTTATGTGGAGACCAGGCATGAGAAGATCTTGCTGGATGTCGGTGCTTCGGATAAGTTTATGCGTAATGCCCATAATCTGGGAATAGAAATTGCGGATGTAGATGTCCTTGTTCTGTCGCATGCGCATAAGGATCACACGGGTGGGCTTGCGCATTTTTTGCAAAACAACAGCAAGGCGAAGGTGTATCTGTCGGCAAATATCAATGGGTCAGGATATTATTCCAACCGACGAAAGGATATGCGGGATATATCCATTGATTATGGTCTGTTGATGGACGACAAGGAAAGATTTGAACCGGTTGCCGACAATATATGGCTGTCGCCTGCTGTCCGGATTATAGGCAAGATACCTGTGGGCCACAGTCTGCCTAAGGCCGACGGCACATTGTTCGCAGGAGATTCGCCTGATACATTCAATCATGAAATCGCGCTACTGATAACTGAAGGAGATCAGACTGTATTGATGTCGTCGTGCACACATCTTGGTCTGCTCAACACTCTTGAGGCTTGTGCTCCGGTAGTGCCAAGGGTTTTTATCGGTGGGCTGCATCTTGTCGATTCTGACGAAGACAACTGTTTCGAGTCAGACGAAGATTATGCCTCAATGGCTGAAATGATCAATAGCCGATATCCGGGAATGCATATATATACAGGACATTGCACGGGAAGCCGCGCTAAATGTGTGCTGAAGTCCTTGCTGCCGGATCATTTTCATGTGTTCTATACCGGGTATGAGTGGAAGTATCCATCTGATTAAATTACTTCCACCTCTAATGGCACGGATGCCGCTTTTATGGCGACATGGCTGTTCCCTTTTATGCGCGTGCTTATACTTGCCAATAATACTTTTTTAGATCAAGGCATATTTATGATTTGAGGTTGCTTTTTATACAGATTCTTAAATTTTGCCGAACTCTATGCGGATGTATATGTTGTTACTATAAAACAAACATATATGTTCCACGATATACTATTCTTTCTTCTGGGTCTTGCATTGGTCGTGATCGGCGGCAACTATCTTACCGACGGAGCGACTGTCATTGCCCGGAAGATGCACGTGTCGGGTCTCGTGATCGGCCTGACGGTTGTGGCTTTCGGTTCTTCGGCACCCGATCTTGTGGTATGTATGATGTCGACCCTGCAGAATCATTCGCAGTTGGCTTTGGGCGATGTGGTCGGGGCTAATATTTTCGATCTTCTTTTGGTGGTGGGCGTTGTGGCTGTCATAAGGCCAATCACGATAACAGCCGACATGCAATGGAAAGGCCTTCCCATGGTGGTGCTCTCTTCGCTTGCACTTTTCTTATGTGGCGACGACAAACTCTTCGATGGCGCGACAGCAGATATCATTGACCGCACGGACGGACTGATGTTCCTTCTATTTTTCATAATCTTCATGGTCTACACCTTCGGCATGAGCCGCCAGGAGCAGGTGCCCCCGCCAGATTCAGCAGGGCAGCCGGGGTCGGCCGGAAAGACAGATTATACACCGGTAGGACGGCGTCAGCTCATCATCGCCATAATAAGCGTAGTGGCGAGCCTCGCAGCCCTTTTCTTTGGCGGAGACTGGCTTGTAGACGGGGCATCCGGGATCGCCCGTCGTGCGGGATTATCTGAAGGCCTGATAGGTCTCACTATTGTAGGATTCGGAGGGTCGGTGCCGGATTTGGTGACATCTGTGGCGGCAGCCATAAAGCGGCAGCCCGGGCTTGCCTTGGGCAACGTGGTGGGTGCCTGCGTGTTTAATGTTTTCTTCATCCTCGGACTCTGTGCCACAGTCAGACCTCTCGATACCGGCACCATATCCCTCTTCGATTTCTCCGCTCTTGTTGTCGGTGCTGTCGCTGTGTGGGTATTCGGTGCAATGACCGGACCGAAGGTGATCAGCCGCAAGGAAGGTATCATCCTGATAATCCTTTACACCGTCTATGCCTCGAAACTGATTCTTGATCTCCGTAGCCATTGATCTGTTATGCATCCCTTTGTCGCACTTGGCGAAAAGAAGCATAGTGAATATCAATTGCTTTTCGACACTATGCCCTTGCCATATCAGGAGATCGGCTTTCGCCATTTCAACACCTTATAGCGCGGCAGGCACGACAGATCACGGGCATTGATCCCGAACATATTTTCATAGCACCTGATCTCCCTGCAATCACAATCTATAAGGTAAAAATAGTCCAAGTCAGTTAACGGCAGGTCCCCGGCCCGCTCGAAGTATCAGTTTTATGTTTGTATTCCGTCTACATTTGCACATATAAGAGTATGGAATGAAATTTATACAAACTAATTCAAATCAATCTCTCCCAAAATCGATTTCAGCACTTTTACACAAACAAATTTTATTATCTGAGGCGATAAAACGCCATCATTATATATATATAAATATCAGCCGCATAAACAAATTTCAATTGTCTATATGGCTGATTATTAGGATATTGATTTGTAAATCGATGCTTAATAATCGTCCTCGTTGAAAAGACGCCACATTACATCATATCAATAAGTTACAGCAAGCGTGATGAAATGCGGACAAACAAACTGCGACATCTGAGGACACAAAACAACACGGGGTATAAAATTAAGCGGGACAAACAAACGGGCAAACATTTGATAAATGTATTATTTATACACGTTTAATTTTGCAGATTTGTACTTGTTTATTAACTTTGCGTTGTCAAATTGTGTGACAAGGCACATAATTTGACAACGGCATGATAATAGAAAGACCTCTTTACCTTAAGCAGCTAATTGCTTTGCGCCATAATGGCATGATAAAAATAGTCACAGGAATCCGTCGCTGTGGCAAATCCATGTAACGCCATAGAATGCCCCTCGTGACTATTTAAGGTACGACCTTGCGGCTACCTATTCAATCCTTTAGGTCGGGATATTGTGATAATTCATCGAAAAATAAATAAGTTAACAAATTTCTGCGAAGCTAAATGTCTGAAAATAGACAAGTTTATTTTGCGAAGAAATGATACAAAAAGCGATTGACAAGTTTATTTTTGTTGCTTGCCAACCGCTTGTATAGTAGTTTCTTGTACCTTAAGATCGATTTGATTTTATATCAATACTCGTCCTCGTTGAAGAATGTATTAAATGATTGTTATCAGAATATTAAAAATAAATTTCATGAATAGACAAGTGTTTTATACAATAAAAGGCGATAAAAAGAGGCATCAATTCGCATTTTTTTAACTTCTGTACGTTCGTTTCGGTATTGTACGGTGTTAATCCTGTTGCTGTTCTTCTACTGCCTGAATCAATCGCTTTATCTCTTCTTTGCTTTTGAAAGTAGCCGGAGCAGTGACTGGAACGTTATATTCCTCGATACAAGCATCAAATGGAATGATAGAGTCTTTTGGGTGGACCGCTTTCCAGAATAGCTCTACGCGACGCCTGATTTCCGGTTCGAATTCTTTTGAGATAATTCCATTAATCCCTATGGCTGCCACATGGTCATACAACGGCGCGTCATAAATAAGACCGTCAGCCACATCTTGCCATTTCATACCCTTGATAAATGTTGGACCGCCACCGGCATCTCCCTTATAATTCGTTGCTCCGTAAGGATTATCCTGCAGGTCAATGCCGAAAGGACGACAAGCCATACGTTCGAAAGCGGCGTCCCAGACACCGTTACCCGTCATCGGACAATTCTGCCCGTTGAAGAGGTTATAATCAAACCAGTTTAGCACAACTATCTTGACCCTGTCTTCGCCAAAGGTCTTTTTCATCCACCATCCTTGCGTACCGTAGTCGCGCTTCCATGGCTTAAAGTAGCCCGAATAACTGATGGCGTGTGGCTGGCTGGTTATCACCAGGGCTTTGCGGGCATCCTTGACGGGGAGCTGGCGCTTATACATCGAAGCAAAGTTGGCGCTCAGGAGGCTGTCGCGGTTGGTCTTGTTTAGGGATTTCCAGAAAGCCTTGTAATCATCCACAGAGTGAATACTATCCCACGAGAAATTTAAGTCAGTAAGACCCAAATGTATTTTACGGGAGGATTTATTATTGATTTTATACAGGCCTTTGAGAAACTTGATGCGGTTGTATTTTTCCCATAGCGGATAGAAACACTCTCCTTTGCGGTAATAGGCGTAAAGGCTGTCCATGAATTCGTTTTCTGAAGAGTAGGAGCGTTGCAGCAGTCGGTTGACCTCCTCTGTCATATTTATGCCTCCGACTTCGGTATAGACGTGGCCCACCCGCTCGGCAAAGCGGGGATCGGCAAGCAGGTCGAGAATAAAATTATATTGCAGGGAATCGCGATGGTCGCGTTCGCCCAGCACGACGATATCCGATTTTTCAAACAGCTTGAATATATAGTCGTTAGGCGATATGCCGTTTTTATCGGCATATTCATGCAGCGCTTTTATAGAGGGCACCGACGGTGTTTGTGCCGCTAAGTCAGCAGCATATGAAATCGCCAGAATGGCAAACATCAACAAGCTTCTTGCGATTCTCTTGAATATCTTATTAACCATAAGCTAAAATATTTGACTGTTTATTAATGTTGGGTGTATATATCAAGATGCAAAGATAATTGTTTTTTTTTAATTCGGTATTATTTCGTGAGCTCATGCGCCAGCCCTGTCAGGTTGTTACTATCTCTTATCGTCTTCCGCCCATTCCGCGTTTGAGATGTGATGGTTTCAGCATCTTGTGGGCCTGCATCATGCACCGATATGCGAAGCGGCGGTCGTCTTCATCTTCCATTGTGCCGATAAGTTGGAAACAGTCGTCTATTTGTTTGTATTTCCCAATATTCCCCCATCTCCGATTAATGGCTGATTTATATACAAGCAAATTCAATATTTCCTCCAAAAAATCGGATTTCAGCTAATACGTATTCCGGGCGATATCCGTTCACTCATTCCGGTGATATCCGTTCACTCGGT